>CAZKIY010000032.1:20333-21620 GCA_964552875.1 uncultured Planctomycetaceae bacterium | reverse complement strand
GGGCTGAACGAAGCAGCCCGGGCACTCGTGGATCCGGACGAACCCGTGCTGGGTGGGGAGTCGCGGGCGCTCCTCCTCGCACGCAGGGCGGTGGCTTCGGCGTCGGATGCACAGCGCCCGCTCCATCGCGGCACACTGGCTTGGGCGTTGTTTCGCACAGGCCATCTCGACGAAGCGCTGACCGAGGAACGCACAGCGGTGGAGGAGATCACCACGCTGGGCGCGGCCGGCGCCGCGGATGTCGGCGGCTTGGCGGCGAGTATCACGGCGAACTCGGCGCTGCTGGAGCGCGAGGTTGCTGCCTGGCGTGGAGCGAGCCTGTCCGCGCGGCATGCGGAGCGCGAGCAGTTCGAGCGCGAGGTCCTGGAACTCGACCGCGCGCTCGACGAGCAACGCACGTGGCGCTTCGAGCGCAGCGAAGACGACTGGTGGCACGCGCAGTTGGTGGCGATCGCGCAGGGCCTGCGGCACCTCGAGAGTCGGATTCCGATCGCGGAACGCAGTGTGGCGAACCCGGAGTTCGCAGCGCGCTGGACCGCGGCCATCGACGCGATTGCGCGCAGCGAGAAGTACCGCGGCGTCCGCTGGCCGAGCGGCGAGCGTTTCAGCCCGCAGATCGGGCTGGTTCCGATCGGCGCGGATCCGCACTCGGGCCTGTGGGAGTTCGCGCACCTGCAATCGGGCGACGAACCGGAACGCGGAGCCGACGGTGCGCCGCGGCGTGACGCGGAGGGGAAGCTGGTCCTCGCAGCGGGAACCGGGCTCGTGTTCGTGCTGCTCCCGGGTGGCCGAGTGCCGGTCGAGGAGGTTCGTGAAGGCCTCGAAACGATCCAGGAGGCCTCCCTGACGCGGATCGACCTCGATCCGTTCTTCCAGTCGAAGTACGAGATGACCAACGCGCAGTGGGATCGGATCGGGGGTTGGAGGCGCGGTCGAGCGGGCGCTCGTGAATCGCGAGAGTCGCTCCTGCCGGTCGGCGAGATCAGTTGGGACGACTGCACCGCCGCGCTCTCGCGCTCGCTCGGGTGGCTTTGGCTGCCGACGGAGGCGCAGTGGGAGTACGCGTGTCGCGCTGGCACGCCGACGGCGTGGTGGACGGGTGACGATCCGCAGCTCCTGGTTGGGGCGGCGAACATCCGCCTCGACGGCCAAGCTCCTCGCGCGCACCTCTCCCCGGTCGGCCAGTTGCGCGCGAACCCCTTCGGCCTGCACGACGTACACGGAAACATTTGGGAGTGGTGCCGGGATGCCTATGGAGACGGCCCAAGGCAGCTCGGGGACGGCTTG
>CAZKIY010000032.1:0-20233 GCA_964552875.1 uncultured Planctomycetaceae bacterium | reverse complement strand
GGAGTGGTGCCGGGATGCCTATGGAGACGGCCCAAGGCAGCTCGGGGACGGCTTGCTCGAAGACGAGGAAGGCAACGGTACGCGCGTGCTTCGCGGCGGCATCCACTGGAACGACGCAGCGTTCGCGCGCTCGTCGAAGCGCAGCGGCGACGCGCCGGACAACCGCATCGGCGGCTACGGCCTTCGTCCTGCCAGGGGCATCACCCCTTAGTTACTTCACCACTTCACCCAGCCAAGCGCTTGGAAAACGCCGTTGCCAGGCGGCAAGCCGGAGCACGTGCGCAGCCGACAGCGACGGCGGGCCGCCGGAGCACAACGGCAGTCTCGTTTTTTTTTTGATGCCGACGCAGACCGGGGTTCCCTCGATGCGACCCCGTCGCATACCCTCACTTCTCGGCTCGCGCGCGCGAGTCCTGCGTGACCGCCGGGTCGCTTGCGTGCCAACGACATCGATCGACGCCGGAGTGATGCACCCCACGCCGTTCCCGGCGCGGACCGGCGCCGACGCGTGATCTTTTTCAACGAACTGGGGAGCGGGTTCCCACCTGACGGAACGCGCGTGCTTCGCGGCGGCAACCACTGGAACGACGCAGCGAACGCGCGCTCGTCGAAGCGCAACGGCAACACGCCGGACAACCGCAACGACGGCAACGGCCTTCGTCCTGCCCATGCATCTCCATGCCCGATCGCGCCGGCCCCGCCGACGCGCAGTGCACCTGATGCCCAGACTCGCTTCCCGTGCCGCGGAGCTTTCGAGCTCCGCGGCCGAATCCAACGCGCGGCCGCACATGGCGCGAAGACACGCCCCCACGGCGCGAAGTCACGTCCCCGGACATCGTTGAGTCTGTTCACGATCTCGAGCCGCGTGATGCGCGGGTAGGTCGTCAGGTCGACCGGTACGTTGCCCGGGCCACCGAGGCCGCTCAGGCAGACCGAAGCGGACAACGTGCCGTTCTGATCGATGCGGAACTCGGCGTCGATGCAGAGACAGTTCGCTTCGATTACCAGGAAGCGGAGGTTCGAGAACGGCCCCGAGTGTTCGCCGTCGACCTCCTGACCCACCCCCGATGCGGCGGTGCGCGCAAACTGATCGCGCACGGCGCGCGCTCGACGTTCACGCGCTTCGTCCGTCGTCCCGGCGCGGCTGCCACGGCACGAGCGGCTTCTGGTACTCGGCCGCCGGTACGAAGCGCGAGAGGACGCCCTTGCTCCACGCGACCCGGATGATGCCCGAGACGCCCGGTTCGCCGAGGTCGAGCCGCTCGAACGCGGCGGCGGAGTAGTAGAAGCCTCCCAAGCCGATCGAATGCACGAGCACGTGCGCGACCGGGGTGTGCTCGGCCTGCTTCACGATGTTCAACGCGCCGCACGCGGGATCCTGGTCCTCGCAGTTGATCGTCGGGGGGACGGTTCCGCGGCGGATCGACAGGCACGCGGCGATCGCCTGCAACGCGGACGAGCCCGCGCCGGTCTGTCCGAGCATCGACTTCGTGGAGTGCACGCGCACGTGAGGCAGCCTCGCGCCGAACGTCTCGGCGAGCGCCTGGCCCTCGATCCGGTCGTAGATCACCGACGACGAGCCGTTCGCGCTGACGAGATCGACGCCCTCGGGCGTCCACCGCGCTTCGTTGAGGGCGCCGCGCAAGGCGCGCACGCACGGGCGCAGATCGAGCTCCGGCTTCTCGTGGCTGTACTGCCGATTCTGGCCCGCGGAGCACTGCTGGTAGCCCGCGAGTCGCGCGTAGATCCGCGCGCGGCGCTTCGTCGCATGCGGCAGCGACTCGAGCAGCAGCGCCCCCGCGCCCTCGCCGATCACGTTGCCGTCGCGGCCGCGATCGAACGGCCGCGACGCGATCCCAGGCGCGTCGTTGAACCGCCGCGCGAGCGAGCCCGAAGCGTTGAGCACCGCGAGGATCGACGGCACGACCTCGCAATCCGTGCCGACGACGAGCATCGCGTCGACGGCGCCCGACTGGATCATGCGCATCGACTGGCCAAGCGCGTCGAGGCCGGAGTTGCAGCCCGACGTCGTCGTGTGCGTCGGCCCGCGGATGTTGAAGAACGACGACAGAATGCAGGCCGCCGAATGGTTGAAGACGTAGAACGCCGCGTGCGCGGGCGGTTCCTTGCCGCTGTTCCACTGCGTGTTGAGGTCGAGCGCCAGCCCGAGGTTCGCGACCGACGTGCCGACGTGGATGCCGAGGCGGTCCGAGTCGCAGGCGTCGAGGTCGAGCTCCGCGTCGTGCAGCGCGAGCACCGCCGACGCGAGCGCGAGCTGCACGGGCCGCGGCATCTGCCGCGCCATCGCCCTTCCGCCCTGCACGAAGTCCTCGAGCGCGAAGCCCTTGACCTCCGCCGCGATCCGCGACGGCGAGCGCCCCGGATCGCACAGCGTTATGGGTCCGAAGCCGTGCTTGCCGGCCGTCAGCGCATCCCAGAACGTGTCGCGACCGCATCCGATGGCGCTGACGGGGCCGACACCGGTGACGACGACGGGAGGAGGGTGCATGACGTCGAGAGAGCTTCGCTGCGCGGGCCCGCGGCCGCAACCGAGCGCACCAGAATGCGCTCCTGATGGAACTCTGGCGGCGCGTCGACAGCTAGGACGCGGCGCCGCGGATAGCGATGGGTCTCCACGAAGCCCTGCTGCTCAGAGTTCGGTCTAGAACCCGCTTCCAATCACGGAGCCCACAGGACCTCGACGGCATTCGTCGAGTTCAAAGTGGCCGACGTACAGAACGTCGCGGCATTCCGATACATGGCCTGGTACTCGATCGTTCCTCCCAAGGAACCGATCGAGCCCAACATGGACAAGGGCATCGTGGCGGACACGAACCCGATCGATGCCGTGCCACCAGTCGCTGGCACAACCATCAAGCGGACGATGGAACCTCCAATGCACAGGAGTCCATCTCCGAACGTGGTGCCTGCGCCTCCGGACTGCGGAGTCGTGCCTTGCAGGAAGAACGTCGGCGTTCCCGTCGGGAGTCCGCTGGCGGCGAGGGTCAATGAATCTGCCGAGACTCTGGGAACGCCGAACGCGGCGAGCCGACCGCCACCGCCACCGATCGAGCTCGAGCAACCGTGACCGAGGCCGCCCGCGTTCGAGCAGGGACAGGGCGTCGCCGAACCTGTGGCCGAGAGTCCTGTTCCGCACCGACGCATCCTGCGCCGGCTCGCGATCGCCATCGCGAGCCCGATCCTCGCCCTGTTCATCCTCGACTTCGCGCTGATCCTGTTCGACTTCCAATACTGGCCCAAGACGAGCCCGATCGTCGTCGAGCTGCCCGAGGGTTGGTGAGAAGATCGCTCGTTGCACGATCGTTGGGTGCGGACGTTGTGGCGTCCGTCGCCCGGCGCGCGGATTCCGTGGACTGAGAGCGAGCGAATCAACGCCGGCGGATACCGAGGCCCGCTGCTCGCGCTCGAGAAGCCGGCCCGAAGCTGGCGTCGTCGGCATCGACCGTGCAGTCTCCCGTGGTGTCGCATTCCGCCGCCCCGCTGCTCGGATCCGCGTACTACTCGGCGAGCACGGCCGAGTTCCGATCCACGACGGCCAGCACGGTGATCGGACAGCTCACGCAGCACAGCGCCTTCGCGGTGGAGCGGTCGCAGGTCGACGCCTGGATGCATGAAATCGTGATCCTGAAGCGCGTGCTGGAGGACATCGAGGGGCATCTCTTCCTCGAGTTCGATGTCCCCCGCTTGGGGACGCGCATCGACGCGGTGGTGCTCGCCGGTGCGGCGTTGATCCCGATCGAATTCAAGGTCGGCGCCACCGAGTTCCTGCGCGCGGACCGCGATCAAGCGTGGGACTACGCGCTGGATCTGAAGAACTTCCACCGAGGGAGCCACGCTGCGCTCATCTTCCCGATCCTCGTCGCGACGGAAGCGGCACGGTCGGATGCCGCCTGGGCTCCGATGCACCACGACGGAGTGTTCCCGCCTCGGCATGTGAACAGCGAAGGGCTCTCCGACGCGGTTCACTCCGCGCGCGCCGGCGCCACGGGCGATGAGCTCGATGGCACACGCTGGGGTCGCGAGCCCTATCAGCCGACGCCGACGATCGTGCAAGCGGCGCGGGCTCTCTACGCGCGACATTCCGTGGAGGCCATCTCCCGCAGCGACGCAAGCGCCAGGAACCTCCGAGAGACGTCGAACACGGTGGAGCAAGTCATCCGGGCGGCACAGCAGGAGGGTTGGAAGGCACTCGTGTGCGTCACCGGCGTCCCGGGAGCGGGCAAGACTCTCGTCGGCCTGAACATCGCGACGCGACATCGTCGAACGATCGAGGAGGATCCGGCGCACGCCGTCTTCCTGTCCGGGAACGGCCCACTCGTAAAGGTGCTTCACGAGGCGCTCACTCGCGACGAATTAGCGCGCTTGCGCTCCGAGGGGCAGCGCGTGCGCAAGGGTGACGTCGAGCAACGCGTGAAACCGTTCATCCAGAACGTGCACCACTTCCGCGACGCAGGTCTGAAGTCGTCCGAACCGCCGGTGGATCACGTGGTCGTCTTCGATGAGGCCCAGCGCGCTTGGAACCAGCGCAAGACCGCGCGCTTCATGAAGTCGCGCAAGGGCATTTCCGACTTCGGCCAGTCGGAACCGGAGTTCCAGCTCAGCTACATGGATCGCCGTCTCGATTGGGCCGTCGCTGTGTGCCTGGTCGGGGGAGGTCAGGAGATCAACGACGGCGAGGACGGGATCCAGGGGTGGCTCGAAGCCGCGCGCCGGCACTTCCCGCACTGGAGGATCTTCATCTCCGGCCGCTTGACGGACTCGGAATACGGCGCGGGATCGGCGATCGAGTCGCTTCGCGGACATGCCCATGTCGAGTGGAGAGACGATCTTCATCTCGCAGTCTCCATGCGCTCGTTCCGTGCCGAGCGAGTGTCGGGCTTCGTGAAGGCCGTGCTCGACCACGACGTGCAAACAGCGCGTGAGCTCTACCGGGAGCTGCGCCCTCGTTATCCGCTCGTGATCACGCGCGATTTGCAGCGTGCGAAGTCGTGGGTGCGTGCCCAAGCGCGCGGCAGCGAGCGTTTCGGACTCGTGGCCTCGTCCCAAGCGGAGCGCCTGAAGCCTCACGCGATCGACGTCCGCGCGACGATCGACCCGGTGCACTGGTTCCTCGACGAGAGAGAGGACACGCGGTCGTCCTTCTACCTCGAGGACGCGGCCACCGAGTTCCAAGTGCAAGGTCTCGAACTCGACTGGATCTGCGCGACATGGGACGCCGACCTGCGCATGCAGGGCGGGCAATGGCTCCACCGCAAGTTCCACGGGAAGCAGTGGAAGCGCGTGAAGGACCCCTCGGCACAGCGTTACCTGGTCAACGCGTATCGCGTCCTGCTGACTCGGGCGCGACAAGGTATGGCGATCTTCGTGCCGCCGGGTGACGCGAACGACCCCACGCGCTTGCCGGCGTACTACGACGAGACGTTTGCGTATCTCACCTCGGTCGGCATCGAGGTCGTCTAGCGCGACGCGACGGGGTTCTTCGGCCTCGTCGTGGACAGAGGCTCGCGCGCCCTCGACATTCGAGCCCTGATGAAGTCCCCCGCTCGCCCCTTCCTGGTCGGGATCGTCATCGCGAGCTTCCTGCTCGCGATCCTGCTCGCCGTGCTCGCGTTGCGTTGGATGGGCGCGCAAATGCGTGCGGACGAGCTGTCGAGGCTCGCAGCCGAGTCGCAGCCGATCGTTCCGAGCGATCTCGCGGAGTCCACGGATCCGCGTCCCGAGCCCACGGCGTGGTTCGGGGAACTCGTGGCGGCACGCGTGCGTTTCGAACCGTCGGACATCGCTCACGCGGAGCGATTCGCGGAGTTCCAGGCGCAGGCCGCCGCCGGCGACCTCGGCAGCGATGCGCGCGACGCCTTCGCTCGACTGGAAGCGTGCGCGAGCGCGGATGCCGCGGCGGCAATCCAACGCGTCCTCGATGTCGTCGCGGCGCGTGACGGGATCGTCGACGTGCCGCCCTGTGGCGCGGAAGCAGCGCATCTCCTCGGGCTCGGCGTCGCGAAGCAGGTCGAGATCGCGCGGCGCGCGCAGCAGTTCGGACCCGTATCTCCGCGCGTCGTCGCGGAAACGCTGGACCGCACAGGTGCGCTGTTCCCGACTCTTCCGGTTCCGCAAGGGCTCGCCCTCGGTGAAGCGCTTTCGATCGAGGTCGTGCGCGCGCTGTGGAACGATCGTCCTGAGCTCGTGCCCGATCTGTTGCGAGCACAGCGCGATTTCACACGGATCTTCGACAGCATGCCTCTGCTCGTGTCCGCATACGTCGCGATCGATTCGGACCTTCGGCTGCTCCGGTCGCTCGAGTTCGCGCTGTCGAGACTGCCGCGCGACACCGATCTCCGTTGGCTCGAGGCCGAGCTGGATTCCATCCGCCCGCGCGCTCGCCTGGCCGTTGCGTGCGTGGGCGAGCGCGCTTTCGGCAACAGCGCGTACGAGAAGATGCGCGGTGGCGCCGCACCGTCGGGCGTCCGCGGGATCGTGCTGCCGACCACGCTGACCATCTCCTACGACCAAGCTGCCTTCTTGCGCTCGTGGCGCGAGCACATCGCCAGGCTGGGCGATGTCGCGCACGAGCGCGGACCCGAACCGCGATTCGGCGCGATCGAAGCGAAGCTCGCACCAGTGGCCAGGGCCATCACCGGCTCGTCGGAGAATATCCTCGCGTTGGCGGACGAGTTGGAGGCGCGCCTTCTCCTCGCGCGCGCCGCATTGCTCGCCTTTCGGACGAATGCCCAGAAGTTGCTCGATTTCGTGGCGAAAACGAGCGACCCCTACGACGGCCGTCCCATCCGCGTCGGCTTCTCGGAGAACGGCATCACGACGCTCTGGTCCGTCGGTCGCGACGGCAGCGACGACGGTGGCCTCGACGAGACCCGCGACATCGTGTGGCGCTTCAGACCGCGCTGATCGCCACGCGCGCAGCAGCGATGCGCGACAGCGCGTACTCGATCCCGGCCGGCGTGCGCGAGCCGTGCCACGACAAGTACTCGCCGTCGGCGATCTCGAAACGATGCCGCGCTATCCCTGTGATCGCCGCGAGCTCGTCCGCGTGCCGCTCCTGGAACGGGAAGGGTTCCGTGCAGAGCAGCACCACGTCGGGCGACGCCGTCGCGAGGTCCGCCGGTGAGATCTCGGGATAGCGCTCGAGCTTCGCGGCGAACACGTTCTCACCGCCGGCGAGTTCGAGCAACGCGCTGGCGTAAGTGTCACCGTTCACCGCCATGAAGGGCTTCCGCCAGATGAGGTACGCGAACCGCACCCGCGGTTTCCCGGTCGACGCGAGTCGGGCTTCGACGATGCGACGATCGATGTCGGCCGCGATTCCGGCGCCGACATCCACGGAATCGACGGCGGCACTGATCGAGCGAACCATCGCGGCGGTTTCGGACGCATCGCGCGGCATCGAAACGTGGCACTCGAGGCCGGCCTCGCGCAGGGATCGTCCGTCCTCGCGACGGTTCTCCTCCTCGTTCATGAGGACGAGGTCCGGTGCGAGTTCGACGATCCGCGCGACGTCGGGCGACTTCGTTCCACCGACCTTCTCGACGCGCGCGACGCCGTCCGCGGGGTGCACGCACCAGTCGGTGATGCCGACGAGCTCCGCGCCGCGCCCGAGGGCGAAGACGAGTTCGGTCAAGCTCGGGCAGAGGGAGACGATGCGCATCGTGCTCTGGCTACGAGCGTACCGTACTCTTGCGCGGCGATGTCATCTTTCGACGCCGATCAGGAACTCGACTCGTTCTCGACTTCGGCCGACGACGTCGTTCGACTTCTTCGCGCGGACTCCAATTCGATCGCGGTTCGGGCCACATCCGTGTCGGGCTGGTCGGCTCTCGAGCACGCCTGCCACCTGACGCTTGCCAACGAATTGGTGCTGCGAAATCTGGTCAATCTGTTCCGCGGGTCTGGGTTGCTCGTCGTTGCGGACGCGCAGCAGGACCAGCGCGCTCTCGAAGTCCTCGCGGCTGGTGCGCTGCCTCGCGGACAAGCGAAATCGCCGCGCATGGTCGTCCCGCCGAGTGACGTCGAGATCGGCACGACCCGCGAGTGGGCCGAGCGTTTCGTCGAGGATCTGGGCGCGTTCCGGCGCGGTTTCGACGCGCGCGCGCCTCGTCCTCGGATCTTCGTGCCTCACCAGATCCTCGGGCCGCTCGACCTCGCGCAATGGGCGCGCTTCGGCGCCGTGCACACGCGGCATCACCTCGCGATCGCGCAGGAAGTGCTCGGGAACTTGCGCTAGCAGCTGACGGTGCGATGCGGCGCCCGAGACCCCGTGAACAATCCAGGAGCTCCACTTCGCGGAGCGATGCAAAAGAGTCCACGGCCTCTCGGAGCGTGTGAAGAAATCACACGCTCTCGCGACGCGAAGCGTCGCCACATGAAGCCGAGAGCCCGTAGACTCGATTTCTTCACGGGCTCTCAGTCGTCGGCGGCACGACGATCACCCGGGCGACCTGTATCGAGCACCTCGGCCAGCCGCGCCAAAGACCGGTGCAGGAGCACGCGCACGGCGCCCTCGCTGCGCCCCATCTGCTCCGCGATCTCCAGTCGCGACAAGCCCGCGACGTGAGCCAACGTGATCACCTCGCGCTGCTCCTCGTTGAGCTCCGTGAACGCGCGTTCCACGCGCTCGATTTCCTCAGCGACCATCGCATGTCCGCTGGGACTCGAGAACGATTGATAGCGCTGGAACAAGGCCTCGTCGCCGCCGCGCGACGGCCACGCCTGCTCACGACCGGCATCACGTTTCTGTGCACGCCAGTGTTCCGCGCGATCCGAGATCTTCCGTAGCGCGGTCGTGTAGAGCCAGCGCCGGAACGCACTCTCGCTCGGATGTTGGAAGCGATGCGCTTGTTCGAGGATCTCGCGGCACACGGACTGGACGAGGTCCGAGCTCGACTCGCGGTGACGCAACTCCGGGCCGGTCCGTAGTCGGACGAACGCGCGCAATCCGTCGAGGTGCATCTCGAGGAGCGTCTGCATCGCACGCGGGTCGCCGCGCGCTGCTTCCTCGGCGAGATGTGCGCTTTCCTCGGGCATTGCCACGGTCTGCTCCCGTCGACGATGCTAGCAGCGGATGCACGACACAGTATGAGCCCCCACTCATCCGATCCGAATCGCGCCAGCGCCCTCGACGATCTCGTCGTCGAGTGTCTCGATCGCATGGAGTCCGAGGGTGACGCGGCGCTCGACGCATTGTGCTCGAGCCATCCCGAACACGCCGTCGCGTTGTCGAGCCGCATCCGCACGTTGCGCGCGGCGGGCTTGATCCAGATGCCCGTCACCGCGCAGGCCGAAGCCTTCCCCGATCGACTCGGTGACTTCGATCTGATCGCGCGCCTCGGCGCGGGAGGAATGGGCGTCGTCTATCGCGCGCGACAGATCTCCCTCGGCCGTGAAGTCGCGCTCAAGCTCATTCGGCCGGAACACCTGTACTTCGAAGGCGCGCGCGAGCGCTTTCGCCGCGAAGTCGAGGCCACGGCGCGCCTCCAACATCCGGGCATCGTCCCGATCCACACGGTCGGCGAAGAGCGCGGCATCCCCTACTTCGCGATGGAGCTCGTCGACGGACTCTCGTTCGGCGACGTCCTCGAGAAGCTTGCCGCACGTGCTCCCGACTCGCTCGTGGGAGCCGATCTGCTCGACACGTTGCCCGGGTCCGGCTCGTCGCCGCTCTTCGACGGCGCGTGGTGGGAATGCGCCGCTCGCATCGTGCGCGAGGTCGCCGAAGCGCTCGAACACGCGCACCGTCGCGGCGTCCTCCACCGCGACTTGAAGCCCTCGAACGTGATGGTCACGCGCGCCGGACGCGTGCTGCTCGTCGATTTCGGTTTGTCGTCGGCGCACGGCGCGAAGCGGCTCACGCAATCGGGATCGCACCTCGGCTCGATGCCCTACATGCCGCCGGAGATCGTCGCCGGCGGCGCGGGCGACGGCGACGCGAAGAGTGACGTGTACTCGCTCGGGGCGTCGCTCTACGAAGTCCTCACCCTGTCACTGCCGTTCGCGGCTGACTCGGCAACGGACATGTTGCGCCGGATCGCGGACGGTCGCGTCGAAGATCCACGTCGGAGAAATGCTGCGATTCCGCGTGATTTGGCGGTCGTTTGCCTCACGGCGATGGAGCGCGATCCCGCGCGGCGATACGCGACGGCCGCGGACTTCGCGCGCGACCTCACGCGCGTGCTCGAGCGCCGTCCGATCGAAGCGCGGCCGGCGGGGCCGCTTTTGCGAGTCGCTCGATTCGCGCAACGTCGCCCGGCACATGCCGCCGCGTACGGACTCGCTGCGCTGCTCGTCCTGGGCGTGCCGACCGCGCTGTGGATCCAGCAGCGCGCGGCGAACCGTGACATTCGTTCGGCGCTGGAAGAAGCGCACTTGCAACGCGACCGCGCGCGCTCGAGCCTCGACGTCGCCGCACAGTCGATCGAGGATCTGCTGTCCCGCGTCGGAGACCACGACCTCGACGGCGTGCCCGGCATGGATGCCTTGCGCACGAAGATCCTCGAGGACGCGCTGGTTCTGAACGAAGACCTGATCTCGATCGCGCCCGACGAAGACGTCGGCGTCGTGCGCTCCGCGGTCGCGCGTTCGCGCGTGGGCGAGATCAGGAAACTCGAGGGCCGGAACGCGGAGGCCGAGACGCTGCTCTCGAGCGCGATCGAGGTCCTGGAACACGCGGATCCCGCGGTCTTGCGGCCCGGCGAGCTCGATTGGCAGACAGCGCGCACGCGCATGCGGCGTGCGGGCTTG
Organism: uncultured Planctomycetaceae bacterium; assembly: GCA_964552875.1. GTDB lineage: Bacteria > Planctomycetota > UBA1135 > UBA1135 > JAEUHZ01. Next base: position 9,463 of record CAZKIY010000032.1, on the reverse strand, counting down.
CTGCGTGAACTCGGCCGCACGGAAGACGCTCTCGCGGACGCGGAGGCCGTGTGCGCCCGATTGAGATCGACTTCCGTTGCCGACGCCTTCGCGTCGCGGCGTGCGACTCTCCTGCGCAACGCGCTGTCCCACGCCGCGACGTCGCTGTTCATCCTCGGTCGCCACGACGATGCGCGTGCGCGCCAGAAGGAGAGCATCGCGATCGCGCGCCGCATGGTCGAAGCGGACAGCAGCGCGAACTCGTTGCTCATGCTGGGGGCGAGCCTGTGCTCGCTCGGCTACCAGGAGATCCAGATCGGCGCGCTCGAAGAAGCGCAATCGACGTTGGAGGAAGCCGTCGCCGTGGAAGAGCGTGCGCTCGCGCTCGATCCGGTCGCACGCGAGGCGCGCACGGCCTTGGCCGATGCGTACATCAATCTCGGGACGACGACTTGGCGCCGCATGCACCGGCGCGGATCGATTCCCCACTATCGGCGTGCTCTCGAATTGCTCGAAACTCTCGTGCGTGACTATCCGGCGAACACGGATCACGCGACGGCCCTGAACGACTGCCGCGCGAGCCTCGCGGGTGCACTGTCGGAGGACGATCCGACTCGGGACGAAGCGCTGGAGTTGATGCGAGCCGCAGTCGCGAGTCAGGCAGCGTTGTGCAACGCGCGTCCCGAAGAACGTCGCGCGCGAGCGACCTTGGCGGTCGCGACGGCGAACTTGGGCGCGATGATCGGTCGAACCGATCACGCCGAAGGGCTGCGGCACTTCGAGCGCGCGCGCACGATCCTGAAGGACGTGCAGGCCGGTGAGCCGAACAATCCGCAGTGGGCCGCTTACGAAGGCGAGTGGTGGCTCGGATCGTGCGAGCTCGAAGCGAAGTCGGGAGCGATCGAGCGCGCGGCGGAATCGCTCGAGAGTTCCGTGCGCCTCTACCCGACCGAATGGCGCGTGCTGCGCCGGATGACGGGGATGTGGATGACGTTGGCCGAAGCCGCCCGAAACGCGACGATTCTCGATGAATCACGTCGGGACGAGCTCACCGACCTGTGGCTCGACCGCGGATTCGCGACGTTCCGAGCCGCGGTGGAAGCGGGCTACGTCGACATCGGCGACCTACAGAATAGTTCCGTGCTGGATCCGTTGCGGGAGCGCGCGGACTGGGCCGCGCTCGAGCAGAAGGTGCTGGATCTCGCCGCGGCGACGGGCGGATGAGTGCGCCGGGACGTATCTTCGTTGCCCCATGACGGACTGGCTCGCGCGCTTCGATCCGGCGGCCGCTGCCGCATCCGCACATTCGTCGGCGAATGCACCGGCTACGACTGCGGACGAGCTCTTCGCGCGCGCGAAGGCGCGAATCGCACTGGGTCGCGATGAAGAGGCGCGGGCCGACCTCTCCGCGTGCGTCGCCCTGATCGGTGACGAAGCGAAGATCGAGATCGCGTACCTCGACATCCGCGGCCGTGGCGGCGTCGAGGATGCGAACTCCGACCTCGAGGAAGTCCTCGCGCGCGCGTCGCACGGCGGTGCAATCGAAGCGCGTGCGCTGCACGTCCTCGGACTCGCGCGCGGCAAGCTCCGGCGCACGGCGCTCGCGACGGACGCCTTGCTGAGAGCGGCGGATCGCTACCGCGCGCGATCCGATTCCGCGTCCCTCGCACAAGTTCAGGACACGCTCGGGTCGCTCTTCGCAGCACAAGGCCGGCTCGATTTCGCCGCCGCGCACTATGCCGCGTCGATGGTGGGCAAGCTGAAGTCGGGCGACGTCGCGGGGATCGCGATCACGCTCGGGAACCTCGGTCGGCTGCACTTGCGCGCTGGGCGTTTCAGCGAGGGACTCGACTGTTTCCGGCTCGATCTCGATCTCGCGCAGAGCCTCGGCGACGAACGCGGAGTCGCACGGATGCACGAAGACATCGGGCGCGCGCACATGGGCCTCGAACAGTGGAACGACGCGCGCTTGGAGCTCGGCCTGGCACTCGACATCGCGGACACGCGCGGCTACCGGGACCTCGTCTTCTTCGCGCGCCATGACTTGGCGCTGACGTGCTTGGCGCAGAGCGAGATCACGGCCGCACGCGACCACCTCGTGCACGCCGAGGCCTCGCTCGTCGAGCCCCGCGACGCGTTCCTCGACGCGATGCTCGACTCGGCACGCGGTCGCGTCTTCGCGGCGGACGGATCCGACGATGCGTTCCCCCTGCTGGAGAAGGCCTGCGAACGATTCGGTCGCCTCGAACTGCCCGACCACGAAGTCCCCGCGCGCGTGGCGCTCGCCGAAGCCCGACTCGCCCGCGGCGAACGTCTCGCCGCCGAACGCGACCTGCGCCGCGCGCTCGACCTCGCGCGCATCGACGGCTACGCGCGTTGGCTGCCGCAAGTGCGCGAATCGATGGCGCGACTCGAGGTCGTCGAGAGCGCAGTGGACGAGAAAGGCCGACTTTCGGCACCTGGAGGAAAGCCCGTCGGCTCCGACGGCTACCTCCTGCTGGCGCGACTCGGCAAAGGCGGCTTCGGTGAGGTTTGGCGCGCCTACGATCCGCAACGCGCGCAAGTCGTCGCGTTGAAGCGCTTCGCGCTGGAACGCCTGTATTCTGCGGAGAAACGCGCCACCGTGCTGGCCTCCGCACGCGCCGAACTCGCCGCCGCATCCCGCCTGCGCCATCCAGGCATCGCACGCGTCTTCGCATTCGGCGTCGACGGCGCCGACAGCGCGTACGTCGTGCAGGAATTCGTCGACGGTCCCGGATTGCGTGCGCGGATGACCGCGGCGACACCCGACTCACCGGGCCGCGTGCTCGAAACGATCGGCCGGATCGCGCGCGCGTTGCAGACGCTGCACGAAGCCGGCGTCGTGCACCGCGACCTGAAGCCCGAGAACATCCTGTTGCGTCGACCGGGTGAACTGCCGGTGTTGATCGACTTCGGCCTCGCGATCTCGCCCGCCGGCGTGCTCGATCCGACGCTCGTCGCGGGCACGATCGCGTACATGGCGCCCGAGCAGGCGGCCGGCAAGAAAGTCGGCGGCCAAGCCGATCTCTATGCGCTCGGCGTCATCCTCTACGAGTGGTGGGCCGGGCGACGACCTTTGATGTTCGACGGGGCCACGTTCGACGACCGACTCGACGCTTTGGAGCGCGCGATGCCGGTCCCGATCGCCGAATTGAGGCCGGATCTCGGCGCAGAATGCACGGAATTGGTCGACGCGCTGCTCGAGAAGGACCCGGCCGAGCGCCCGCTCGTCGACGACGTGGCAGGGCATTGTGAAGAGTGGGCGCGAAAGCTCCTCGGACGGGCCTGATACTGGGCGTATCCTCTCGGTCGATCCGTCTCCCCCTCGGCTCACACTCGACGTGCTTTCCTGACGTCGATCCCGCGCTCGTGACGACCGTTCGCCTCCCCCTCCCCGTCGCCCGCCTCCATCGCCGCAGCTTCAATGCGAAGTCGGCGAAGGATCGTCATGACACGGCCTACTTCGCGTGGGAGGTCTCGGTCCGTCTCGGCGTCGCTGCGGCGCCTCCCGCGAACGCTGGCAGTCTCGCGCGCGCGAGCGTCGGTCAGTGGTGCGCGGCGCTGAAGCCCAAGGATCGACCGCTCGACGATCCGGCGTTGCTCGCGCTCTTCGCGTCGCTCACCGAAGCGGCGACGGGCACGCGTTCCGAGCGGCGGTCGATCTCGCCGCGCGATTTGCTCGATGCGCTGCCCGCCTATCGCAACAAGGTCCTCGGTCACGGATCCGCGCGACAGCCCTCGTTCTACGAGGAAGCTGGGCGTCTGCTCCTCGCGGGACTCGAAGTCGCGTGGCGCGAGCACTTGTTCCTTTCCGCCGATGCGATGCTCGCGCATGTCGACTCGGTCTCGCTCGACGCGAGCGGTGGTCGCGTCGCGCGCGCGCTCGACCTCTCGACCGAGACGCCGGTCGTCGTCGACGGCGGCACGACGCGCGTCCCGGACACGGTGTTGCCGCGGCGTCTCTACTTGCGCGACGGAACTGCGTGGCGCGCGCTGCATCCGTGGTTGCTCTTCGACGAAGAGGCCGAGCGGCTGTGGTGCTTCAACGGGCTGGGTCGGCGCGCGGAGTACCTCGACTACGCGTCGGGAGAGACGTTGTCGGGCGCGGAGCTCGAGAAGGCCTTCGCAGGCACGGAAACGGCGCTGAAAACGCTGCTCGGCGCGAGCGCGACAGCCGTCGAGGCCGGTCCCGAATCCACGGCGCCCGACGAGCGTCGATTCGGTGACTACGAAGTGCTGGGCAAGCTCGGTGAAGGCGGCATGGGCGCCGTCTACCTCGCGCGGCAGACGAGCCTCGGTCGCACGGTGGCGCTCAAGATGCTGCCGCAGGACCGTGCCAAGGATCCGATCGCGGTCGGCCGTTTCCAGCGCGAAGTGCGCGCGCTGGCGCAGTGCGAACACCCGAACGTCGTGAAGATCTACGCGTCCGGCGAAGCGCGCGGGACGCACTACTACGCGATGGAGTTCGTGGACGGCGCGGACCTGGGCAAGGTCGCGAAGGCGCTCTCCTCCTCGCCCGATTTCGAGTCCGCCGTGTCGAGCGCGTTCGAGCTCACGCGCGGAGAACGCGCCGAGATGTTCCCCGGCTTGCCCGCCGTCCCGCGTCGCCCCGCGGCCGCGACGAAGGGCGAGGACCGCTGGCGACAGATGGCGCGCTTCTTCGCGCAAGCCGCGCGCGGACTCGCGCACTTGCACGAGAACGGCATCGTGCACCGCGACATCAGCCCCGCGAACGTGATGGTCACGTGGCCGGACGAGCGCGCCGTGATCATGGACCTCGGTCTCGCCGCGATCGAGAACGCGACGGTCACGCTGACGAAGGACAAGAGCGCGATCCTCGGCACGCTGCGCTACATCGCGCCCGAGCAACTGCAGAAACACTTGGTCGAAGTCGATCGCCGCGTCGACGTCTACTCGTTCGGCGCGACGATGTACGAGCTGTTCGGGGGTCGTCCGATCTTCGACGGCGAGACGGAACCGCGCTTGATCACGCAGGTCTTGCGCGAAGAGCCGAGGCTGCTGTCGAAGGTCGAGCCGCGCCTGCCGATCGAGATCGCGCACATCGTCCACAAGGCGATCGAGAAGGATCCCGCACGCAGGTATTCGACGGCGGTCGATCTGGCTCTGGATCTCGAGGCGTTCCTCAACGGTGACCCGATCCAGGCGCGCGCGCCAACGCTCGGGTATCGCGTGCGACGGTGGGCGCGTCGGCGGCGCGAGATGGTGATCGGGGGGTCGATCGGACTCCTCATCGCGCTCGCATTCGCGGTGTACGCCACGAACCTGGCGCGCTCGGAAGCACGCGAGAAGCGCCTTTTCCAAGCGACTTCGCACTTCGATGAACTGCAGAAGGCCGGCGAAGCTTTGGGCAGTCAGTTGCCCGAGGACGTACCGGTCCTCGACGCGTGGATCGAAAGCGCCGAGGAGGCCATTCGAGGGAGCGCCGAAGTTCCTGGTCTCGACGAGTTGCGTGCGACGCTCGACGAACTCGCCGCTCGAGGTCGACCGATGACGCCGGCCGAGGCACAGAGCGTTCTCGAGCAGGACACGCAGTTCAAGCGCATCGAACGCCTGCGAGAACTCACGAGATGGCAAGCCGCGCTCCATGCCCATCGATCGGGTCAGGACTCTCCGCTCTTCGACGAGAGCACCGTCAAGATCGACGATGCCGGAGTTTCGTGGAACGGACTCAACGAGCGGGCGTGGGAGCTTGTTCGCCCGGATCGTCTCGAGGATGAAAGTGAGATGGTCGGTCTCGCTCTGGCTCGGCGCGCGCTGACCATCGTGCTCCACGAGCACCCTTCGCGGGCGTACCTCGTTCGCGACACGCTCGCATGGGCGCTTTTTGCCGGCGGCCAGGACAAGGAAGCTGTGGCCGAGATCCGGCGTGCCCACGCTGAGGCGCCGGATGAAGCGAAATCGGCGATCGACGTGAACCGGTTGACGAGCCTCGTGAACGCCGCGCAGGACGCCGAGCAGGTGGGGATCGCCGGGCGTTCCGCTCGCAGGCTGGAGGCCGTCCTGCGGGGACTCGAGAACAAGTTGAAGCGCAGGACTCGCGTCGTTTTCGCCGATTCGCCACGCGGTCAGCGGTACTCCTCGATGGTCCAGCTCGTCGGAGACCTCGAGAGTCTGGCCGAGCCTGAGATCGGACGCCTTGATCGAGTTCGGAGGTGGGCCGAGTCGGCACGCACGCTGCGGCATCGATCGCTCGAGTCTCGCGATGCGGTCGCCGTGTGGAGACTTCATGGCAGTACCGTCTCTCTCGATCCGAGGTTCGACGGACTCGAGTTCGAACCCCAACTCGGCCTGCTCCCGCTCGCGGTGAACCGGCAGACGGGACTGCACGAGTTCGTTCACCTCGCGAGCGGTGACGCTCCCGCGCGAAACGTCGATGGAACGCTGAAGCTCACCGAGGACACGGGGATCATCTTCGTCTTGGTTCCCGGCGGCAGTGTGATCGTCGGCGCCCAGAACGAGGATGACACTTCGCCGCACTATGACCCGTTCGCGACACCGTTCGAGACTGCGCTGCACGACGTGGACTTGGACCCGTTCTTCATCGCGAAACACGAAGTGACTCTCGCGCAGTGGCAGCGCCTCACCGGTCGCGAGCCGAACGCGCTGCTCCCGGGTCGTCTACGCGGTGGACGTTTCGCAACGCGGCGCAATCCGGTCGAGTCCGTGAGCTTCACGGAGGCCGAGCGCGCACTTCTGCACGTCGGGTTGCAATTGCCCACAGAAGCGCAGTTCGAGTACGCCACGCGCGCAGGTACGACGGAGCCTTGGTGGACGGGCTTTGAGCCCGAGACACTCTTCGATGCGGCGAACGTCCGCGACGAGTCGTACTGCGATCTGCGCGGGGACGATGACTGCGAACCCTGGGACGATGGTTGGGCCGTCCACGCTCCCGTGGGCTCGTTCCGCGCGAACGCGTTCGGCCTCCATGACACGGTGGGAAACGTCTTCGAGTGGTGCCGCGATCTCCAATCGCAACCGTTGGAGGAACCAGCTCACGGAGATGGCCTTCGTCGTGGGGGTGTCGGCGAGAAACGGCGCATGGTCCGCGGCGGCGGCTGGGGCAGCGTCGCCAGCCTGGGACGATCCGCGCACCGCGACCACGAGGAGCCGACCTACACGGGCCCGACTCTCGGCGTCCGCGCCGTGCGCAAGCTCGAAGGCAAGTGGTCGACGAAGGACGGTCGGTCCTCGAGTGCGGGCAAGCAGTGACCGCCGGATCGCCCGCGTCGGAGGCGCGCTCACGAGCGGTTCGCCGACTGCATCGAGGAGAAGCTCAAGGCTTCGTGACGCGCACGTCCTTCCACACGAGCGTCGCCGCGTGCGGCATGTATCCGAGCTTCGTGTAGAAATCGAGCGCCGTCGCGCGACTGTCGAGGTACACACCGTCGAACCCGTGCCGCCGCGCCTCGCGTTCGGCGAGCGCCATCAGGGCGCGACCGATGCCGCGCGTTTGTGACTTCGCCGTCACGACGAGGTCGTCCACGAAGAGGTGCGCTCCTCGCGAGAGGTTGTGCGCGGATCGGAACCCGATCACGCCCAGGATTTCGCGGCCCTCGAACGCGCCCCAGAGTTCGTAGCCGCTCTCGGATTGGCGCCGCACCGAGCGCAAGAACTCCTCGAGGTCGAGGTGCGGTCGCAGTTCGGCGACGACGGGGAACGCGAGCTCGATCTCGTGCGCGAAGATCTGGCGGACTTCCATCGTGCGCAGTGTGCCAGACACGTTGTCGCGCTGCGCGTACGAACGTCGAGCTCAGCGCAATCCTCGTCGCGGTGCGCGCGCAGCCGACGAAAAGTCGGCGCCGCGCGATGCGGCACCCGGTCTCTCGAAATCGATGAAGGACTGGGGCGTCGCCGAGCGGGCTCTCACCCCCCGAGGACCGGCAGATCCGAGCTGAAGCTGTCGCGCGCCATCCGCCACACGCCGTCGTGATCCTTGCGCCAGATCACGAGGAACTTGCCCTTCTCCGCGATCGGCGCTCCGCCCTTCGGCAGGAACGTCGTCGAGTACATCCCGCGACCGTAAGCCATGTCGCCGCTACCGACGATCTCATCGGACTTGAGGACGAGGTCCTTCATCGGGGGCCATGTCTTCAGCGAAGCCTCGATCGCCGCGCGCCCCTTCGCAACCGGTCCGTTCGGCGGCAGGAGCATCGCGTCCTCGACGTAGCAACGCTTCACGAGTGCCCCGAAGTTCCCCGCCGTGGCGAGCTCGATCCAGGCCGCGTCCGTCGCGCGCATCGACGCGAGGTCGGCCTCGGTCAGCGCGGACGACGGTGAAGCCGTGCACGCGACGAGCGGCGCGAGGAGGAGAGACAGGACGAAAGGGAGCGATCGGGTCATGGTGAGGGCTCGGTCGAGGGCTCGAGGTCCCCGGAGCGGATCGGGCGAGACTCGCCCTGCTCCGTCGTGGATCTCGACCGCACAAGCGCGCCGGAGCGGATGCGCGGCTCACGAATCCGGGATCTTGTGTTTTTTTTCGGGGCTTCGGGAAGTCGTGTGGGCCGTCCGCAGCGGCGCGGGGTGCCGGCCACCGAAGTTCGGTCCAGCGGGACGAGTCCGCGCTCGGTCGATCTCACATCGTTGTCAGCGTCTGCGATCTCCGAAGTCCGTCGGGCGGAGTGGGCGGCAATGGGAGCGACGCTCGAGTCGCGAACCGGGCTGGACGGAGGAGGGACCGGCATCGGGCCACCTACGCCCTCGAGCGTTCGAAGCGGCGGCGAAGCCCGGCTCAGCCGCGGCGAAGTCCAGGTGAGCGGATCGAAGCTCACGTGGGCGGCTTGAGGTCTGCGCGAGGAGGGATGTGGATGTTCCGCACATCCTTTCGGCGCGCGTTCGGCCGCGAGGCTACGGGTGCAGCGGATGTGCGCGGAATCATCGGCGCGCATGAACTGTTCGTGCGCACCGGAAGGAGCGACCTCGGTTGCGGCGTCCTCGGTCGCTCGCTCGAGACGAACGGGTTTCGACATGTTTCCGTCGGTCTGACGGTCTGAGGGTCTGTCGAGCTGACGACGCGACGGGTGAGGTTGAGGGCCGAAGCCGAGGCCGAGGCCGAGTGCCGAAGCCAATGCCAATGCCAATGCCAATGCCGAGCCCGAGGCCGAGGCCGAGTGCCGAAGCCGAAGCCGAGTGCCGACTGGCGAGTCCCGAGTCCCGAGTGCCGAGTGCCGACTGGCGAGTCCCGAGTCCCGAGTCCCGAGTGCCGCGTGGCGAGTGCGAGTGCGAGTGCGGAGTGCGAGTGCGGAGTGCAAGTGCGGCGTGCGGCGTGCGGAGGCCGAGTGCGGAGGCCGAGTGCGAAGGCCGAGTGCGGAGGCCGAGTGCGGCGGCCGAGTGCGGAGGCCGAGTGCGAAGGCCGAGTGCGGAGGCCGAGTGCGGAGGCCGAGTGCGGAGGCCGAGTGCGAAGTGCCGAGTGCGAAGTGCCGAGTGCGAAGTGCCGAGTGCGAAG
>CAZKIY010000031.1:0-21627 GCA_964552875.1 uncultured Planctomycetaceae bacterium | reverse complement strand
GATCGGCGGCCGTCCGCGGTGCTCGCGGCGTGGGCGAATCCGCCGAAGCCGCCCGGGGAAAAGAAGGACGAGGCCAAGGCTGACGCGCCGCCCGCGGTGGATGCGCAGCCGGCGGTGGACGCGCCGCCAGCGGTGGACGCGCCGCCAGCGGTGGATGCGCAGCCGGCGGTGGATGCGCAGCCGGCCGAGACCACGGGGGCAGTCGAAGCGCCCGCTGGCGAGGCGGCACCGCCGACCGACGCTGCGCCGCTCGACGAGGAAGGGCAGAAAAAGGCCGAGAAAGAGGCCAAGAAGAAAGCGGAGGGCGCAGCGAAGGCCAAGAAGACCGCGGACGAGGCCGCGAAGAAAGCTGCCGAGACGAAGGCGATCGAGATGGAGATGTCCACGCTGCAGCGCAACGTCACGCTCGGCGATTGGCTCGCGGTGAAGACCTACTACGCGTCGCTGACGGAGGACGAGCGCAAGGTCGGCTTCGAGCGGATGCTCCAGTCGCTCCAGCAAGGCCCGCAGAAGAAACCGAACGTCCCGCAACAGGGTCAAGCGTACGTCGAGAAGAACCGCTTCTCGCCCGCGGACGTGCTCGGGCTCGCGGAAGCGCGCGGCGCGAAGCTCGAGAAGGCCGAGCTCGACAAACTCGGCGCGATCCTGCGTCTCGCGCTCGACCAGGGTCACCAGATCGACAGATTCCTGACCGAGATCGGCCCGCGCGTCGGAACGGACGGCTTCCCGTTCGATCGACGGCAGATCGCGCTCGCGCTCGCGGCTGCGAACGAACTGGTGCGACTCGGTGGTTGGTTGCCGACCTTCGACGAGGCCGAGACGGCCAACGACCGAGAGGGTTTGAACCTTCTCTCGCGTCACTACCTCGCGCAGTTCGAACGCGAGAAGAAGACCGATTGGCTCGTGAAGGCTTGGCGTGTGACGCAGTCGGCGCTCGCGGCGGGCGACGTCAGCGAGGAAGCCAAAACCGAGGCGTTGCAGCGCGCCGTCGACATCGCGCCGAAGATCCAGAAGGACCTCGGAGCGAAGTGGCTCGACGAGAGCTTCACGGCGCGCCCCGAACGCGGCATGGAGATCCTGGCTTCGATCGGCACGTCGGCGTCGCAGGCTTTGGCTGCGAAACCGCTGGACGTCGACCATCGGACTCGGCTGCTCGAGCTGCAGACGACGGCGACGAAAGCCCTTCTCGCGACGGCGCCGGAGCGCGCGGATTCGTGGGCGCGCGAACTGACGATGCTGGCGCACAACTGGTTGCGCGAAGCCCAAGTCACGTACCAGTTCGACAAGTCGACTTCGCTCGGGCCGCGCATGCAGCGCGACAACTACGGCAACTTCTTCTTCTGGGATGAGGACGGTCAGCAGCAGTTCCAAGGCAATGCGCCCCAGACGGTCAAGATCGCGAAGCTGCTCGAGATCCGCCCCAACGACGCGTGGCTGGCACGCGTCGAGTCCACGCTCCGCCCGAAGATCGACATGGTCTCGGCGCAGCTCCTGTTGAAGGTCGGCGAAGAGGAGAAGGCGTTCCCCTACATCGAAGGCATCGCGTCGGCGTACCCGAAGCCGGCCAAGGAGCTGGTCGACGAATTCTTGCGCGTTTGGGCCAAGAACCACGATCCGAACCAGAACCAGAACCGCAACCAGTACGTCTACTTCTACGGGTTCGAGGAGCGCGCGAACTCGATCCCGCTCACGCGATCGAAGCAAGAACGGAACCTGACCGAGCTCGGGGAATGGCTCGCGCGGCTACGCAAGCTCGACGTCGACATCGATCAGAAGCTCGTTGCGAGCGCGTTCTCCGCGGCGCACGGCAAGGCCGAGGTCTATCGGCTCGAAACGATCGAGACGCTGTTCGGGCCCGTCGACTCGATCGATCCGAAGACGCTCGCGGCACTGCTCGAGCAGATGCGCGTGAACCTGGCCGACGTGTGGAGCGATCCCGCGGTGCAGAAGGACGCGAAGACGAACCGCGGTCAACAAGACATCCGCGCCGAAGTGTTGCGCGGCTACGAGCTGGCGCGCACGACCGTCGAACGCGCTGTCGCCGCTCAACCGAAGAGTTGGCGACTCTTGCTCGCGCAGGGATCTCTCGAGCACGACGAGAACGACTACCGCGCGACGCTGCAGAAGGACACGGAGTTCACGAGCCGGCGCCAAGCAGCCCTCAGAACTCTGGAGAGCGCGGCCGCGCTGTACGCGTCGGAGCTCGAGGAGACCGAACGCGACGAGGAATCCACCGACGTCTACGTGACGTGGTTCTACGCGGCGCTCGGCGCCATCGACTTGAAGAACGTCAGCCACGAGAAGCAGCTCGCGAGCGCCGAGATCCCCAAGCTCGCGGCTGCGCTGCGCGCGATCCCCGGCGAACGCGGCGAGCGTCACATGGCCTCGTTCGCGAATGCGATCTTCACGCGGATGGGCAGCGCGGCTCCGGCCGTGAAATACCGCTACGTACGCGAAGGCTTGGCCATCGTCGGTGACCACGACCTCGCGGCCGAAGCGCGCAAGCTCGCCGACTACTACGGCGACCTCGTCACGGAGATCCAGTTCCGCGCGACGATCGACGGACCCGATCGCGTCGGACACGAAACGCCGTTCGGATTGCGCGTCGACATCCGTCACACACGCGCGATCGAGCGCGAATCCGGCGGCTTCTCGAAGTACCTGCAGAACCAGAACGCCGGGAACTTCGGCTTCAACTACGGGCGTCCGCTCGAGGACTACCGCGACAAGTTCGAGGAAGTCGCGCGCGTGGCGTTGAACGAGCACTTCGAAGTCTTGTCGGTGACTTTCAACGAGCCGAATGCGCGCTCGAAGTCCGATCCCGAGTACGGCTGGCGCGTCACGCCGTACGCATACCTCCTCTTGAAGCCGCGCGGCGCACAAGTCGACCGCGTGCCGCCGCTGCGGCTCGACCTCGACTTCCTCGACACGAGCGGATACGCGGTCTTGCCGATCGAATCGAGCATCGTTCCGATCGACGCGCGCGATGCGGTCGGCGATCCGCGGCCGTTCACGAACCTCGCGCTGACGCAGACGCTCGACGAACGGCAAGCGAAGGACGGCAAGCTCCTGCTCGAGGTCAAGGCGAACGCGCACGGACTTCTGCCTCCGCTCGCCGAGCTGCTCGACGTGTCCCCCGCCGGTTTCGAAGTCGCGAAGATCGAGGATCGCGGCGTCTCCGTCGTGAAGCTCGAGGAAGAAGGCTCCACCATCGCGGCCGAGCGTTTGTGGACCGTGCACCTGAAAGCCAAGGACGGCGCAGCCGAGCTGCCGACGACGTTCGCGTTCCCGACACCGAAGGTCGAGACGACCACGCAAGAGCGCTTCCGCTACGTCGACGCCGACCTCGCGAGCGTCGAACCCGTGGTCACGCTCGAACGTCGGTACGGCGAGCCGAGCCGCGCGTGGATCGGATGGACGCTGCTCGCGGTGGTCGTCGCGGGCGCCGGCATCTGGATCTTGCGCCGCGTATCACGCCCCACGCCACCGAAGCCGGGGCGCTTCCAGATCCCCGCCGAACCGACGCCCTTCAACGTGATCGGTCTGTTGCGCGACATCCAACGCAACGACGGGCTCGCACCCGACGCGCGCCAAACTCTCGCCGCGGACATCGATCGGATCGAGCGCTCCTACTTCGGCAGCGAGCGCGTCGAATCCCCCGACCTGCACGACGTGGCACGCGGTTGGGTGGCGCGCGCACGGTAAGTGTCCGACCGCGAACGAGCAGTAGGCTCTCGTAGTCGTTTGCACCGCACGTCATTACGCGGCTGCGGTACCGCGTCACCGACCGAAATCCTCTCCCGTACCAATGAGGACAGCTTCTCCCGCTGGTCCAGATTCATCGGCTGATTCTCGGGCGAACAGGCCGAACGCCCGTCTGCGCAAGTTGCTGCGATCCGGCTGTTTGACACTGTCCGGCGCAGATTCTACTCTGATGTCAGTCTAGCCCGGATGAGGTGCACGCCTCATCCACGGTCTCCTGAGTTCCCAATAGGTGATCCTATGACCTTCGCTCTCCAGCTTGCAGGTGGTGCGCTCTCCATCGTCTCGATCGCGCTCCTCTCTGTACCCAGCGCCCCCCCGCACTCGTCGCCCTGAGCTTCCCCGCCCCGTGTGCATGTGAGGTGTCAGACACGGTCGGCTCCTCGCCCGGATCGTGCCTCTGCACTTGGGAGTTCACCAACATTACCACGACGGAAGGCACGTGCTCGCCCGAGCCCACATGCAGCCAGCTCACCTTCTGCAAGGTCACGGGCACGGTGAAGTTCGGCATTGGAATCGGTCTTCCGCCGCCCGCCTGCAGCAACGACGCGGTTCCACTCGATATCAACGCGCCGTGTCGTGGGTCCGGATCAGGCTCGGCCGACTGCGAGGGTGGCACGTCCGCGGCAACCGTGACGGTCACCTGCCAGCCCTGCACTCCGGGGTGATGAAGCGATGAAGTGGGGCATCGGGGCTCTGGTCGCTGCAGCGCTCGTGGTGATTTCGCTCGTCTGGTTCTTGCGTCCAGGATCGCAGGAAGACGAGCGAATGTCAGCGGTCGTCGAAACGAACGACTCTGCCGTCGATCACCGCCATGCGGCCGCTCTGGTGACGGAAAGCAACGACTTGGGCCGAACTGCCGTGGACACTCCTACGTCTGGTGCTCGCGAACGGCAAGGCCAGACGATCGAGGTCGACCCCGCACCCGGTGAATCTCCGGCGTGGACCGCCGACGAACTCTCCGCGCAAGCGAACACGCCTTTGGAAGAGCTGCGATCGATCCTGAAGACACTCCGTTCGCAGTTGGACGAGGAATCGTCGCCGCTGCTGTGGCGCGAGGTGGAGGCCGGTCGCGCCGAGGCTATCGCAGGGCCTGGAGTGGGCTTCTCCTATGCGGGCCGCAAGGAGGACTCGATCGAGGTCTGCGGGATCCTCTCGTCGCCGGAACTGGGAGTGTTTCGGGCCACGCTTCCACGGAAAGGAAACGAGGCGCTCTACGCGATGCGGAAGAAGGTCAACGCGCTGACGCGTACCGTCGCGGCGCGTGAAGCCCGAGGCGAGGACTGATCGATTGGACCACGCCGGTCACCCTCGCGCGGCGTTGGCAATCCTCGTCGTGGCGGGATTGAGCGCGTTCCTTCTCATTGCCGACCATGCCAGAACAGGTCGACGCCCCGACGACATTGGTGGCGCCACGCCTGTGGAAGTCGACACCAGGACATCGGACTCCCGCTTGCCACAGTCCGCCGTGCAGGTTCGAGCGGAGGAATCGTCGACGACACTCCCGGACAGTGGACCGAGCGTGAGCGTGGATGTCCCCCTCGACCCAACACCACGCTCCGATCTCGAACTGCTGCGCGGCGATTTCGACCGGGCGTCGTCCGAAGCACTCTGGGCCATGGTGCGTTCTGGACGCGCAGAATTCCTGGCCGAGCCCGGAGATGCATTCACGGTCGAGGCCACACCCGAGGACGAAGCGAAGATCTCGAGTGTCATGAGCGACCCGGTCTTGGGCGCGTTCCGCGCGCGCCTGCCCGAAGCCGAGTTCGCCGACCTGTACGCCATGCGCGCTCGGATCCGCGAGCTGCAAGCGAAAACGAAGCGTCGCTGACATATGGAGCGGCGGGCGGCGCTCTCGCGCACGCCCTTCGAACTGTAGGACGCGAGCGCCTCGGCGCGGTCCTCGCGTCAGCGCGCCACGATTTTCCCCTGGTTCCCGAGGATCCGGTTCTGGTTCGCGAGGATCGTCGACTGGTTGTGGCGGATCGTGGTCTGGTTCGCGAGGACCTTCTTGAGCTGGCGCTGGATCGTGCGCTGGTTCAGGAGGATCGTGCGTTGGTTCTTCAACGAGGCGGGAGTGCTGTTCGGCATGCTCGGGAATCTCTCGATCGCGAGAGGTCGAGTCAAGCGGTCTGCACGCCCGGGGTAGCATCGGCGCTATGCGCACCCGACTCCTTGCCTTGGCACTCGTCCTGTCCGGTTGTGGTGCGACGGCGATTTCGCCCCAGCCCGCGAGCGCCGACATCGGCTCGACCCGGAACGCCCGCGTCGTCGTCGAGCGCGGACCGAACGCGCCGGAACTCACGTACTTCGCCGCCTCGATGACGGAGGCCGAGTTGGCCGAGATGAAGCGCTCGGCGCCGCACCTTCGCATCGTCGCGGGGCTCGACCGACAGGACGCGCTCCGCCGCGCGGTCGAGGCTCAGGGCGCGGACTCGAGCTTCGCGAGCGCGGAGTTCCTGGCAGCGGCGAAAAACCTCGTGTGGATCCAAGCGCACAGCGCGGGCGTCGAACGTTGGACTTCGATGCCGAGCTTGCGCGATTCGAAGTCCATCACGCTGACGAACATGCGCGGCGTCCATGGGCCGGCCATCGCCGATCACGTGTTCGCGATGCTCCTCGCGTTGACGCGTGACTTGCCGGTGCATCTCGCCGGTCGATCCAGCGGTGCTTGGTTGCGCGAGGGTTCGGGCGAGTTGGAGCCGTGCGCATTGGATGGCAAGACGCTACTCGTCGTCGGCCTCGGCGGCATCGGGACGGAGATTGCGCGGCGCGGGCACGGGTTCGGCATGCGCGTTATCGCAACGCGGCGCGGGGACGAGCCCGGGCCGAGCTATGTCGAGCGCGTCGGCAAGCCCACCGATCTGCTCGCGTTGCTGCCCGAAGCCGACGTCGTCGCGTTGGCCGTTCCGCTGACGCCCGAGACGGAGCACATGCTGGACGAACGCGCGTTTTCGGCCATGAAACAGGGTAGTTTCCTGGTCAACATCGCCCGCGGCCGCGTCGTCGATCAAGACGCGCTCGTCGAGGCGCTGCGCTCCAAGCGGCTTGCGGGAGCGTGCCTCGACGTCACGGATCCCGAGCCGTTGCCCGCTGATCACCCGCTGTGGGGCTTCCCGAACGTCGTGATCACGCCGCACGTCGCATCGAACGCGGAGATCACCGACGAGCGGCGTTGGGCGCTCTTTCGCGAGAACCTGCGTCGATTCGACGCCGGTGAGCCGCTGTTGAACGTCGTCGATCTGAAAGCGGGTTACTGACGGACGACCGTCCGAGCCAAGGTCCTGCCGCCAACTCTGCGGACAGGTCGGGCGGCGTTCCGTCGGAGCAGTCGGGGATGGAGACGGCCTCTGCGCGCCCGTCACTCCGCGCCGAGAATCGCGCGCGACCACGTCTCGGCGCGCAGTTTCGCCTTCAGTCGCTGCCAGCGCTTGATCGCCGCATCCTCCGAGATCCCGAGCTTCACCGCAGCCTGAGCGCACGTCTCGCCTTCGAGTCCGCAGTGCACGACGAGCATGCGATCGACCTCCGCGAGTGCTCCGGCCTCGTCGAGGAACGCGCGCACGGATTCCTCGCGCGCCAGGTGCTGCGTGAAGCTCGTCACGTCCTGCGGCACGCGCTCGAGCGCCAGCATCCGCGACGTGACGCCGCCCGGAGTGTCGACGATGTCGTTGCGGGTCGCGCGCAACGCTTCCATCAAGATGTTCTTCCCGATGCGAAACGCCCAGGCGCGGAAGCTCACGCCGCGCTCGTCGAAACGCGTGAAGCCCTGCATGCCCCGGATCCACACTTCTTGCACGAGATCCTGCGGATCGAGGCGCGCACGCAGATTCGGTCGGATGCGCAGCTCGGCCCACGCGTAGAGCGCCGGGGCGACCTCGGCGAAGAGCGCTTCGAAGCGCGGATCCATGCGCCTGCGCGGTGTGTCGCTGTCTTCGGCGGCCATCGAGTGGCTTCGGATTCTACGGCCCCGCGCGGCAGGAGTACGATTGGCCATGGCCGGATTCCGGCCGCTCCCCCCGCATGCACGACTCGACGGAATCGAGCGGATCGATCCTGTTCGATTTCGCGGACCAACTGCTGTCGGACCTCGAGTCCGACAAGCTCCGACCGCTCGCGCACTACCTCGCGCGGTTCCCGGGGCACGAAGAGAAGGTGGCGCGCGAGTACATCGCGCTGACGAGCGGCGTCACGGAGGCGCCGGCACGCGAGCGCGCGGGAGATCGCCGTCTCGAGCGCATCGGACCGTATCGCTTGGTGGAAGTACTCGGCCGCGGCGGACAAGGCGTCGTCTATCGCGCGGTCGATGCGCGCCTCGACCGCACGGTCGCTCTGAAGGTGCTCACGATCCCGGTCGCGAGCGTCTCGCAAGGTCGGCGCACGCGATTCCGTCGTGAGGCGGAGATCCTGGCGCGACTCGACCACCCGGGCATCTGCACGGTGCTCGATGCCGACCTCGACGCGGAAACGCCCTACATCGCGATGCGGTTCATCGAGGGCGAGACCTTGGCGGCTGCGCTCAGCCGCGTGAAGGAGGAGCGCGAGCTGAAGGTCACGCCGAGTTCGCGCAGCGATTCCGCGACCAGCGCTTCGCGACTGCTCGCACCGCGTCGCGGACTCGAATTGGCGGAAACACTCTCGTTCTTCGAGCGTTGCGCGCGCGCGCTGCACGCCGCGCACGAGGCCGGAGTCGTCCACCGCGACATCAAGCCCGGCAATTTGATGGTTTCCACCGATGGATCTCCGGTGATCCTCGACTTCGGCCTCGCGCGCGACGACGCCGAGGCTTCCGCCAACCTCACGCGTTCCGACGAAGTGTTCGGCACGCCGGCTTACATCTCACCGGAGCAACTCGAGAGCGGTCGCCACGTCGATCGGCGGACGGACGTCTACTCGTTGGGCGTCGTCCTGTACGAGGCGCTCACGCTCGATCGCCCGTTCCAGGGCGACTCGAACGCGGCGTTGGCCGAAGCGATCCGCCACACGCCGATGCCGCCGCCTCGGAAAGCGAACCCGTCGCTGTCCGCGGATCTGGCGGTCGTGCTCGAGACTGCGCTCGAGAAGGACGTCGCACGACGTTACGCAACGGCGCTCGAGCTCGCCGAAGAACTGCGTCGGGTGCGCGAGTACGAGCCCATCGTCGCTCGCCCCGCAGGCCCTGTGCTGCGATTGCGACGCTGGGCGCAGCGCAATCCGGTGATCGCGACCGGCACGATCGGGTCGATCGCCGCACTGTCGATCGCCCTCGCCACGGCGCTGGTGCTGCTCGAACGCGTGCGCACCGAGGAGAAGCGCAAGGAAGCCGCTCTCGCACTCTACGCGGGCGGTTGGTTCCGCGACGAAGCGTCGAGTTCCCTGCCCGACGCGCCTCCGCGCGCGTTCGAGTTCGCGATCGAAGCAGCCGAACGCGATCCGGGTCTCGCGAGCAATCGCGTGCTGCTCGCCGCGCTCGAAGCGCTCCGTGAGCGTCAGGTCCTCCCCGGCAACGGCCCCGTCGTGTACGAGTCGGCGATCGATCCCGACTCGCGCCGCGTCGCGACGGCTTCCTTGGACGGATCCGCGCGCGTTTGGGACGTGGAGTCGGGAAAACTGCTCGCGCGCTACGAACTCGGCACCGGCGCTGTGTATGCCGTGCGCTTTTCACCCGACGGCACGCGCGTCGCCTACGCGGGTGAAGCGGGGAAGGTCGTCGTGCGCTCGCTCACCGACGAGGGCGCCGCTCCGATCGATCTCGTGGGCCACGAGAGCGACGTTCACGGACTCGAGTTCTCGCCCGACGGAACGCGCGTGCTCACGGCGTCGCGCGACCGCACCGCACGCATCTTCGACGCCGCGAGCGGTGCGCAACTCGTCGTGTGCGACGGTGGCAGCGGATCCATCGCCGAAGCACGTTTCGTGCGCGGCACGGATCTCGTGCTCACGCGTTCCGCTGAACCCCTGCGCGGTTCGTCGAGCCCCGAGGGCGACGCTTCGAAGCGTCTGTTCGATGCTCGGACGGGAGCACAACTCGCCATGCTCTCGGGTTCACCGAGCATGGGCCTCGCGATCGACGCGACCACCGACGGTCGATACGCGGTTGCCGTGTGCGAGGACCAAACTGCGCAGTTGTGGGACCTCACGCAGCTCGAGTCCGAACCCGTGCATGTCATCCACGCGCCCGGCCGCTATCACTCCGCGCGTTTCTCGCCCGACGGTCGGAGCCTCGCGCTCTCGTGGGACGCGGGCGCGAAAGTCGTCGACGTGCCGAGCGGTGCCGATCGCTACGTCCTGCCCAGCCACGGCCGTCGCGCGATCGTGCGCATCGCCTGGAGTCCCGATGGGCGCGAGCTCGCCACCGTGGCCTACGACGACGCGTTGCGCGTGTTCCGCGCCGAGGACGGAACGCTCTTGCGCACTTGTCGCGGGTCCGCGCGGCAGATCATGGGGCTCGCCTGGAGTCCCGACGCGTCGTTCCTCGTCACTTGGCATCGACAGAAGACGGTCTCGATCTGGTACGGCGCGCACAGGCCCTTCCTGCCGGTTCTCCTGGGGCATTCGGGCGCCGTGCGCACGGCACGTTTCGCTCTCGACGGTCGACGAGCTCTGACTTCGTCGGACGACGGGACGGCGCGCACGTGGTTGGTTCCGAGCGGAGCCCCGGAGCTCGTCCTCGATCCGGTTCGCGTCGGGCTCGAGCGCGCACCGCTCATCGGCGCCGTGCTCGATGCATCGGGCTCTCGCGCGGCGACTACGGACTCCAACGGTCGCGTCGCGATCTGGAACGCGCGCGACGGAAGTCTCGAGCGCGTCGTCGAGACGCGCGATTCGGCGCCCGTCGCCGCCCAGTTCTCATCCGATGGGCTGCGACTGGCGCTGGCCGACGGTCCCGGCGGGGTGCGCATCCTCGACCTCGCCGCGAGCACGGAGCGCACACTCCACGCTCACGACGGCGAACTCACGGCGATGCGTTTCGCCCCGGATGGTGAGAAGCTCGCGACAGGCGGTACCGATCGGCGCATCGCGCTGTGGGATGTGCTCGCGAGCGACGACCTGACCAGCACACCGCTGTGGCGCACCGAACCGTTCGAGACCAACTTGCTCGCGCTCACCCGAGTCTTCGACCTCGCGTTCTCGCCGGATGGGCGTTGGATCGCGGCACCCTTGCAGAGCGCGCGAACCGAAGTCTTCGACCTCGAGGGTCGCCTCGTCGCCAAATCCGTGACGATGGCGACGCCCGGACTCGTCGCGTTCGCACCGGAGTCAGGCTTGCTCATCGGCACCTCGAAATACGGCCGGACGACTTCGATGCTGCGTTTTCCAGCGACGGAAACGGAGGCCGCGCTCGATCTCGTCGGCGAGCGCGGATTGCCCGGCGAGCACCACACGAACAGCATGACCGGCTTGGCCAAAGCACGGAACGCGCCGCGTGCCGTGACGGCGTCGCTGGACCGAACGGTCCATCACTGGGACCTCGAGAGTCGTCGCTGCACGGCCAGCTACTCCGGCCACGCGGATGCGGTCTTCGACGTCGACATCACGCCCGACGGCGCCTGGATCCTGTCGGCTTCGGGCGACGGCACCGCGCGCTTGTGGCCCGGCGATCTGCTCGCGGCGGCGCGGGCCGCGCGACCCGCAGGATTCGCGGATGTCGTGGGACCGATGCCGCGACCGACAGAGCGCGAATGAGATTGACGAGATCGTTGTCCAGTCGGAGGCCCTTGGTGTCACGAGGGTCGGCCCTGAGCCCGCGGAACCTGCTCGCCGCGACTCGCCGAGGCGTCGTGGCTCCTGGCGCTTCCCTCGCCGGAACACCGCGCGTGGCCGGGTTTTCCCGGAGCCGCGCCGATACCCGTCGGCGCGGCTCACCTTCCACGCACGGTCGCTCGGCGTGACGCGCGAGATCGAACTCCGCACCGCCGCGATGTCACGCCGAGTCGCTTGGCGAAACGGCCGCGGCTCCACGGATGAACTCGCCGTGTGGCCGCCCGGATCCGCGTTCGAGCGCGCAGATTTCGACGGTCGCATTTCGAAAGCGCGCATCGAAGAAGACGGACCGTTCTCGGCCTTCCCCGGGTTCGAGCGGATCCTCGTCGTGACCGACGGCGCGGGGCTCGTGCTCACCCACGGGAACGAACGACGAACGCGACTGCGCGCGCTCGAACCGTATCGCTTCGACGGCGCACTCGAGACGCGCGCGGAACTCACGGCAGGCGCGGTGAGCGACTTCAACGTCTTCACGCGACGCGGAGCGTGTCGAGCCGACGTCGAAGCGTTGCGTCTCGGCCTGCGACGAACACGAACGAGCGTCGGACCGGGCGACGCCTTCGTGCACGTGATCTTGGGTGCTGCGCTCGTGCGCGTGCCGCGCGAGGAGGAGCCGTTCGAACTGACCGGCGGCGAGAGCGTCTGGGCGCGCGGCCTCACGGTCGAGGAGGAGTTCGAGATCGCCGGACTGTCGGCCGAGGCTGTCGTGCTCGTGGTTCGCATCGACGGCCGGACAACCGGCTCGCGGTTCACCTGACGCTCGCGGTTTCGGATCGATGTCGAACCGAACAGGCCGCGAGAGTGGTCAGCGGGTTCCCACAGGAACGGCCGCGAATCATCGACTGCGCCGCGCCTCGCACGCACAGCAAAGAATCGGATGCTCGCTACAGACGTTTCCGTCCGTCCACACCCAGTTCCCCGTGCTTCAGCGCTCTCCGACCTCGGTCCTCTCACCGAGCGCGAGACGGAACAGCACGTACGGAGCCACACGCCGGTCCTGACCGGAATGAAACACAGGCTGACGCGCGAGTTGGTTGCTCGTCACGTAGAGGAACCCTCCATGGATCGCGAACGTGTCCGGCCACAACATGCGTTCGTCCTGCAACTCGACCTCGACGCGACCGCTCGTCGGATCGATTCGTCGGATGCACTGATCCTCCCAGTCGCTGGAATACACCCGCCCCTCCGCGTCGCAGATCAGGCCGTCATTGCAGCTCGGTTTCGTGGCCAGTTTCCGTACCTGTTTCGCGACCTCGGCCTCGTCGAGTGAACGGTCGGCGAGAGCGTCCGTCGCAACGGCCCATACGTCGCGGCTCGTGAGCGTCGAGTAGTAAAGGGTCCGCGCGTCGGGACTGAGCGCGATGCCGTCCGAGCGGATGTCGGGCGCCGATTCCTCGCCGTTCCTCGGACGTTTCACGAAGGGTTCGCCTTCGGATTGCATCTCCAGGCCCGGCGTCGGGTTCACCGACGGATGTCCGTCGAGTCTGCGCCAAGACGCGCCGCTCGCGAGATCGATCACGATGATGCCGCCCGCTCCGCTGTCGGTGACGAACGCCGTGCCTTCGATGCCGCGCGCGAGGTCGAAGCGCACGTCGTTCAAGTACGTTTTCTTGAGTACGACGTCGTTCGGGAAAGTGATCGCCTTCACCCGTTCGCGACTCGCGAGGTCGTAGGCCCACAGTTTCGGCGCGCCGCGCAACGTGGGTCCGAGTTGAACGCTGCCCGGATCGAGCAACCACAGCCGGTCCTCGGCGTCGACGACGACACTCTGGACGCTGACGAGATGCGTAGCCGGATCGTGCAGGGCCGGATCTTTCGGATCGAACGCGTTCGTCGCGGCGTCGGGGAACGGGACGAGCTGGCCCTCGCTCAGCTCGACCGCCGTCCAGGCAACCGGGTCGCCCCAGCGCGGAAACGACAGGAAAATGCGGCCTTCGCGCGACACCGTGAGACCGGTGGGCATCGCCTTACCGGGGAACAGCGCGACGACTTCGAGCCTCGGATCGCGCTTGCCCACGGCAGGACCGCCACGCGCGACGGGAAGTTGATCCGCTCGCAGGAGGGCTTCACTGCCGGCGGTGACGTCGATGCCGTTCGCAGGCGAGCCATGCGTGTTGGCGCAGTCGGACACCGCGCAGAGCACCGCGCCGAGCGCGCTCACCCGCGCGAGAACGGCGACGCTCATGGCGACTGCCCTCGCATTCCGTGGGTCAGCACGAGCGCCGTGCGCTCACCGCGGAATGCACGCACGAGGCGTTCCGCTGCGAACTCCTGTGCCTCGAGTGCATCCTCGAGAACCGCGCCCATCCCGAAGAACTCGTGCGTCACACCTTGGAAGTCGCGTGTGTTGACCGAGACCTGACTCGCCTCGAGCTTCATCGCGTACGCCATGCCTTCGCTGCGCAAAGGATCGATTTCGGCCGTGATCACGGTTGCGGGCGGCAAGCCCCGCAGTTCCTCCGTGGTCGAGCGCAAGGGTGAGACGAGCCTGTTCAGGCCATCCGCGGGACTGTTCAAGTACTGCCCGAAGAACCACTTCATCATCGCCCGATTCAGCGGCCGTGCCTCGGCGTTCGCAAGGTAGCTCGCCGTGTCGAACGCGTAGTCGGTCACCGGGTAGATGAGCAACTGGTGAACGGGCATCCGTCCCTTGCGATCCTTGGCCATCCGGCACGTCGCAGTAGCCAGATTGCCGCCCGCGCTCTCGCCTGCGACCGCGACGCGAGCAGGATCGCCGTCGAAGTCAGCCGCATTCTGCAGGACGTGCTGGAGAGCCGCGTACGCATCCTCGTGCGCGGTGGGAAACTTGTGCTCCGGCGCCTGTCGATAGTCGACCGAAACGACGACGGCCCGCGCGCGATCCGCGAGTGCTCGACACGAAGCGTCGTAGAGGTCGAGGCTGCCGATGACCCAACCGCCGCCGTGGAAGTACACGACGACCGGAAAGGGCCCGGTTCCGTTGGGCGTGTAGACACGCGCCGCGATCCGCGCACCGTCGTGACCCGGTATCTCACGCGTCGCGACCTTCGCGAGGGCGGGCTTCGGTTCGGGCGCGAGCTCGCCGCGATCCTGCAGGATCTGGACCACGGCATCGACCGGCGACGGCTGCCGCCGCGCTTCGACCGGCGACAACTTCTCGATCGGCTTCGGCCCGAGCGCGGCGTGCGCGTCGAGCACGGCCTGCATCTCGCCATTGGGCGTCGGAGCGGGGTCGGATGCGGGAGCTCTGACGGATGAGACCAACTGCTCGGCCGCATCGGACGTCACCCGGTTCGGCGTGACTGCACGCACGTTCTTTGCGCGCTCGTTCTTGTAGGAGCTACACGATGCAGCCGTCAGAACGACGAGCCCGGTGAGGAGAGCGGAGCCAATGGCGCGCGGATGCATCGGGAGCGGGTAGTCGAAGGGCAGTGGGAACGAGAGCGTTGCCGAAGGAGCGACGCGGCGAGTCCCTTACAAACGGCGGGCCGAGGTTCGGAAGTGTTCATTCGCCGGCCGTTCGGGCCTGGATGTCGGCGCCACATCGCGGTTCCCCCTTTCGCCGAGCCTGGTGCGCGACTCCCGTCCGCGGCCCGACGAACCTCGAAGTCGATTCCGTCCGGACGATCGAACCATCGATCGGAAGAGCATCCCGTTTTGCTGGCAGTCAGCCGGGGGTCCTTCGAAGCCCGCTACGAATCCGGCGGTTTCCTCCCCGCGATGCGTCGCGTGTTGGAGCATCGCGACATCCATCCCGTGGAGTCCACGGCGACCTGCGTGTCGGCCGCCTTGCTGAGCTTCAGCGTGCTCTCCGTGCTGCAGAAGCAGTGCGGTGGAGGAGGACTGCTGCGGCTGTTCCTCTCACAAGCCACTGTTGCAGCGGGCCCGACACGCGTCTCGACGCAGGAGCGGCGTGAGCTGCGCAGGCTTCTACTTGCGCACGCCGTCGGCCTTCCCGCCCCCCGGATGGAGCACTGAGGCCTTGCCGTCGGCAGTGAAGAGATCGGTGTCGAACTCCGCGCGGATTCCCGACTGGACCATGTCGCGTGGGTGCCGCGCGGCGAGATGAGTCGAGCGCGTAGAAAAACTCAGTCGGGACGATCGCGCCCTGCCCCCGCGCCGTGGAGCGATTCAGGAGCTCACGTCGCTCGGTGGCGACGCGCGGCGTCGAGACTCCAAACCCCGCTCCCCTTGCAAGCGATGTAGAGGAATACGAAGCAGTAGAGAACAGCTGGCTCTCCCTTGTTCACGGCCGGGAAGAAAGCCGAGTCGAACTGGAACTTCCAATGGAATTGGAAGTAGGCGACGGCCATCACCCCGCTGGCGACGAATGCAGCCCAAGAGGTGAAAAGACCCAAGGCGATCGCGGCACCGCAGACCAGCTCCAGCGCTCCACCGATCCACAACTGCGAGCCCACGGGCGGTTGATGATCCGTGAGGATGCCGAAGATCTTCTGAACTCCGTGGAACATGAATAGAGCGCCCGCGACGATTCGCATGAGCGCGTAGGTTCGTTCCGCGAACGGTGTCAGGACGGTAGCCATGCGCGCAGGCTACGCTCCCGGCATCGGCATCATCCGGCGTGACCGGTACGGTGACATCGCTGTCGCTACTCGATGCTCCAGTGAGATCCGACGCGCAGCCGTGTGTCGACTGCGGGTGTCGACGCACGCACGATCTGTGTTTCGGCTGATGGTGCGCCCGGCGGGATTCGAACCCACGACCTGCGGTTTAGGAAACCGAAAGCCTGGCTCGGAAGCCCTCGTCAGTGCGCAAGTTACGAGCGTGCCCTCGCCTGCCCCAGCAGATTCCCCAGCACAGCCGCGCGCTGCGACCCAGCGCGAAGAGGTGCGTGCTCATGCGGGCGATGCAGAGCTTGCACTTGTGGTCACTGCCTGGCCACTGCTGCCAGCGCAGGTGAAGATCGGCCTCGTGGCCATGGTCAAGTCCCTGTCGTGAGCGCTCACGAACCGACGGGTAACGCGCGATGGAGGCGAAGGGACTCGAACCCGTCGTGCGCTTGGGGATGATATCGCCGCGACTCCGGCGGAGACAGAGACTTGTAACGAGGGCGGTCCCAACGCGGAGGAGCGTCTTACCGTCCTGCTTACCGTCCTGCGCCAAGATGCTCCCGAACTGGCACGGGTAGTCGAGGCATGGGACCGGTTGCCTGCCGCGCTACGTCGGGCGGTTCTTGCGATGGTCGAGGACGTCGACCAGTCGTCCCCACCGTTCAGCGCATGAGTGCCGCTCAGGCCGCCTGTGCCGTGGCGGAAGCGGGACCTTGCCGTTTGATCGGTCAGGATGGTGCATTGGTCTCCCGGCCGAGACGATCGAGCTCAGCGTTGGCCGCGTGCATGAGCTCTCGGAAAGCAGAGGCGAGGTGCCGTTTCCGCCCCAACTCCTGGGCGAGTTCAGGATCTGGGCCGGGCCACGGCCAAGTTCCACCCGGCGTGAGCCGGGAGACGTTGCCGTGAGCCGGGGGATAGGAAGCAGAACGCCCGTCCGGAAGCTCTCGGCGCACTCGCGGGGAAGGGCGCCTGCACGGGCCATGGCACTTCGCGGCTCAACCCTTCGTTTCTGACGGGGATCGTCCGGGGAGCTTGGCGACCACGTGGGAGGATCGCTACCGTGGACAATGAGACGTCAGGCCCGGCCAAGTGCTTGGCACCCCGAGTGCGCCGAGGGCATCTCCGCGAATGGCGAATGGACCCGCACTTCCCCCACTCGGCTTTCGTCACCTAACGAGGTGATGCTCCTTGCCCGATCCCACTCCCACATCCCGCAGCCAGCCAGCCGAAACCTCACTTCTTGACCAGAAGGCCACGGGGGGACTGGCGAGTTGGGGTGGCTTTACATCCCAGGTGCGGTACATCCTGGTGTCACTGCCGGGCTGGTTGAGGATGCCCGACTTCGAGAGCTTTCAACCCGAACGCCTGGAAGATGTGGATGTCTTTCGCAAGGTCAACGGCCATGTTCAGACGGACCACCATCAGGTCAAGACTTCGCAAGTAGATCCTGCGCACGCGAAGCGGCTCATCGAAGTTGCCTTCGAGCGACATCGCAGCGCGACGAGCGGCTACCACCCATTTTTTGTGATCGCAACACCTCGGCCACACCCCGAAGTCAAGGCCGCATTGGATGCGGTCGCACTGTACCGCCGCACGGCGTTCGAGGGCGACCAGGCACGCTCCGCGTCAACACGCAAAGACGTCACGGCACGCCTCATTGAGAAAGGAATTGTGGGCACCGAGCAGCATGCCACTTTTGCGCTTGATCGAGTGTCCCTTGCGCACGATTGGGGAGGACTCGAACCCTCGAATGATGGCTGGGGGCGCCTTGCGGGCGAGCTAGGCCAGGTCAGTGAATTCGACGGGTACAACTTCGCTGAACTCACGGCAGCAATCAAGGACCTGGCTCACCACATCAATACTCGCAAGAGGTACTTGTGGACTCGCGCGGAGGTTTGCTCGGTGCTTCGGGATGCAATCGGCACGTACAGAGCGGGGCCGCCTCGTTCCGCCGGTGACATCATTTTTCTATGTCACACATCACGCGCCCAAGTGCGAGCTCATCCGAGCCTGTCATCACTGCCCGACGCGCTGAAGCACTCTCGTGTTCTACAGCACACCGTAGAGCACTCGGAACTTCTGACACTCTGTTCCGAGCCATCCGTAAAGGCCGCCGTCGCGTCGATGATGCACCCCGACGGTGGGTTTCAGAATGCAAGAACACTAGCTGGCTCACGCCCGCTTCTTTACTACGGTTTCCCACACATCCCGCTTGCCTCCCTTGCTGGCTACCTGCTTGGAGAGCAGGCTGTCGTGCACCTCATGGAGCACGACCGAGAAACGAACACGTTTGAATGGGCGGTTTCTCCTCTCACCACAATTGAACCCCTTGCGACTCAGTTTCATCAAGCGCAAGACAAGGGGGCCCTCGTCGTCAGGGTCTCAGTTTCGTCCCAGGTGACACCCTCCCTTTGCCACATTGCCACATCCGAGCCGATTGCCAAGACCATCGACTTCTCGATCGAGAGACCCCGGCGGGGTGCGATTGTTAGCGAGTCGCAGGCGCGCGGCTATGCGAAGCTAATTCGGGAGTCTCTTGACCTCCACGCTTCAAGTGGAACAGAGGTCACAGGTGTCCACGTCTTCGCGGCAGTTCCCGTATCGCTTGCCTTCTTGATCGGGCAGATTGCCTCGTTCCACGGATTTCCATTGACCTTCGTATACAACTTCAATGCGGCAGACTCGCCACCCTATCGGTGGGCAGTCTGTCTTCACGGAGCAGGCACGGATGGCGGTGTGCACATCGTGAGAAGCCACAGTTCTCCCTAGGCCCACGGAGAACGATAATATGTTCAACGTTTGCGCAGCATTGCAGGAGTTCTACGACACTCACGTCCGTCTCGGCAACGAGCGGAGACAGGCGCTTGCCGGACACAGGGATGCCAACCTGAAGCGGCTTTCAGATGGACTGACAGCACTGAAGAACGAGGGCAGAGTGAAGTGTGGCCCATACGCGAAGTCATACACACAGGGCAGCTTCGCAATGCACACATTGAACCAGCATGCTGACAACGACTATGACATTGATGTTGGTGTCTTGTTTGAAGAATACTGCCTACCATCGTCGGCCCTTGATTCCCGGAACCTTGTCGCTGAAGCCTTGGTGAAGGCGGGCGGCAACTTCGCAAAAGATCCAGAATCACGAACCAATGCAGTGACGGTGTGGTACTCGGAAGGCCACCACGTTGACTTCGCAGTCTACCGCCGTAGGAAGACTGCTGCTGGCCTCGTCGTACTGGAACACGCAAGCACAGATTGGAGGACTCAGGATCCGCTCGACGTACAGACTTGGTTTGATGATCGAGTTCAGAAGCTGAGCCCAAGCGCCGGTAGCGGTCGAGTGCCATCTGGACAACTTCGCCGCATCATTCGATTCGCGAAAGCATTCACTCGGTCACGAGATTCGTGGAGCCTGCCCGGCGGAATGATAACCTCCGCCCTGACCGTTGAATGCTACAAGCCGGACGCGTACAGGGATGATGCGGCATTGCACAACACGCTCGCGGCGCTATCGTCACGCCTCAGTGCAAGCACTGCCGTGCGCAATCCGGTAGAAGGCACCTCGTGGTTGACCTCTAAGACCGAGCACGAGAATCAGGTGAAGCGGATGCGCGACCGCCTCTCCGAGAATATGCCCAAGCTCGCAGTGCTCTTTGGAGCAGACTGTACTGAATATCAGGCTCGGTCAGCTTGGGATTGGGTTTTCAATCATTCCTATTGGCGCGAGACACCTGCGGCCAAGACTCAGCGAGCTGACGAGCGGGCTGCCATAGGAGCCATCGACATTCGTGTGGATGTTGCGTTCCAGCAAGGTGGGCCTGCGCGTTGGGAGTATCGTCTCGGAAAGGTGCTTCCCAAGAATGTGTGGTTGAAATTTTCAATACTCCGCACATCGGTTCAGTCGCCGTATGATGTCAGGTGGCTCGTGGAGAACGCAGGTGATGAGGCTGTGGCGGACAATGGGCTCACTCATGAGAGTTCTGGCGCTGAAAAGAACATCCAGTGGGAGCGTACGCTCTACAAGGGAGCTCACAGGATGATCTGCGAACTTCGGAAGGGCAGCGCAATTGTGGCGCGTCGCATTATTCCGATACAGATTGGAGCCAAGTGAACCACTTATTGTGACGGTCACGGTTCCACAAGGCAGTCGGTGAGAGACTCGTTTCTAGCCACCTGATGTCGCGACCTATTCTATCACTTGCTTCCCATGATCAGAGAGCCAGCGCTCCTGGAAGCTCCTCCTCGCGGCCCACCCTACGTCTTGGATCCACCATCCATTCGCAGAGGCGCCCACCGCGGCACCCACCAACGGAATGGCTTGCAGAGCCTTCCGTTTGGTTAGGTTTATCCCCAATTGCTTGGCCAGGGCCCGAATCGCAATGAGGGCACCCTCCTTACCGAGTTGCTGGGCGGCGGCCTTCTCTGCCATTGCCTTCCACGTCTGGCGCTCTAGCGTGACGCGTAGAGCACGTAGAGTGATCAACGAGGCTGCTTTTTCCTTCATGGTATTAGAAGCTGAGCTGGACATGATGCCATAGGCATACTGTGCATCGTATTCGCTAACGGGCTCGTAACCATAGCACGCTCCAATCTTGTGAATCGTACGAAGGGCCAGCGTAACGATGATGGGTACGTCTACCGCAATTCCAACAAGTCCGGTGGCTCCGGTCGCAGCCCCTTCAGTCGCCGCAAGCCCCACAGCCCAATTGTGGGTGCTATTGGCCAGCTCGTCGAGGCGTTCCAATTGGAGCGTGTGTAACTCGCGAATCGTGGACACGCCAGCTTCGCGCTTGATGTCTTCGAGGTCAGTGCAGTATGCAGCGCAAGCGTTGCTAAAGTTCAGAGCACCAAGAATCGCCGCATCGGGAATGATCTTGCCGACAAGCCATGCCAAGGGCATAGCTATGAACCCGACGACCTTCGACGCAACGCTCGGCTCTTTGCCTCTCCAGGCTCTAATGGCCGTTGCCTGACTGCGCTCGTACTCGGTCCACGTAGGGGCGGTCATCGTTGGTTGGTCTCAGAGCGCTACAAGGTCACTGCGCGTTGTGCTCGGACTGTGTCCATGGATGGCGCAGGTATCGTAGCACCCGCTGGATGCTTCGCGATTCCCGACCCGCCCTGGCGTCACTTCAGGGCACGTCCATCGGCTGCGCAAGCGCGGACGAATCTTGGCCGCCCGGGCAAGAGGTTCCGCGGGCCCATTGACCTCGCAATCACGAAGCCCGCGCCCGGTGCACCGCCCTTTCGAGTAGCTCTGCGAGCTGGCTCTCGAACTCGGCGATCGCGCGGAGGTTGCCGTTCGGAGGCCGGACTAGCCCACCGGCACACCGGATGTCATCGGCAAGCTGACGTTCAATGGCGCGTGGATCGCTTCCAGAAGCGGGCGTCGATCTTGACGGCCGCGGAGATTCGATCCTAGATGACCGACCACCCTCGAAGGACGCTCCCCCCGATGATCCATCTCCTCACCTTGCGCGCCGCCAGCCGCATGCACCTCGCCACAGGACGCCAGGGCTTGGTACCCCCGGCCGGAATTGAACCAGCGACCTGCCCTTTAGGAAAGGGCTGC
>CAZKIY010000030.1:4626-21718 GCA_964552875.1 uncultured Planctomycetaceae bacterium | reverse complement strand
CGACGCGCGAGCGGTGGATGTCGCCGCCGACGAGGACGACGCCGGGAATCGCGTGCGCGGCAAGGAAGCGGAACAGTCGCTCGCGCTCGTGCGGATACGCCCCCCAATGATCGGTTTTTCCCGGGCGAACCGCGTCGTTCCAGATCATCCCCGATGCGAGCACCTTGAACGGAGCGGTCGACGCGCGGAGGCCGTTCTCGAGCCACGTCCACTGTGCCTCCCCGAGCAACGTCGGCTTGCCGGGCAACATCGAAGCGTCCTCCGTCTGCGAGAACCAACGCGTGTCGAGCAAGAACACTTCGACCGGACCGACCTGGAACGAGTGGTAGATGCCCTGGCCGTCTTCGCCGAACGGACCACCGGTTTGGAACTGCAGGAACGCGGTGCGCGAGTTCGCCTTGCCGGCGATGCGACCATCCGCGTCGTTCGTTCCGAAATCGTGGTCGTCCCACGTGCAGTGGAACGGAGCGATGGCGCGCAACGCCTTGACGTCCTCGCGGCCGAAGAACGTCGTTCGTCGCTCGACCTGCGTCGCGAGATCCGTCGAGTCGATGTAGGGCGTGTCGCCGAGCAGGACGACGGCATCCGGCTTCGCGGCCGCGAGCACGCTCCAGATCGCTTGAACCGGAAACTTCGTGTCGCTGGCGCACGATCCCCAGGCGATCGTCGCGTCGGCCCGCAGCGCCTCGGCGGCGGGCGGAGTCGGTACGACCTGGACCATTAGGGCGGCGAGGAGCGCGATCGGCATGGCTGGAGCATCCCGCCCGGCGCGCGAGCCGCGCAAGCCTGCGAACGAGATCCTCCGCGCTTCGTCTGCGCCGCCTCGCCCGATAGCCTCTGCGCGCCATGTCCGAGAAGAAGCCCGCGACCTATTGGGACTACATCCGCGTCGAGGACCTGCTCGCGCTGCAGGACGGACTCGAACGCGACGAAGCGAAGCTCGTGAACGACGAGGTGCTGTTCATCACGGTGCACCAGGTTTTCGAGCTGTGGTTCAAGCTGATCTTGCGCGAGGTGCGAGCCGCGCGCGATCTGTTCCTGACCGAGCGCGTCGCCGAGCAAGAGTTGTCGGGTGCGGTCCGCAGCCTGAAGCGCACGGGCACGATCCTGCGCGTCGCGAACATCCACTGGGACGTGATCGAGACCATGCCGACGCGCGAGTTCCTCGCGTTCCGCACGAAGCTCTTGCCCGCGAGTGGATTCCAGAGCGCGCAGTTGCGGCAGATCGAGATCTTGATGGGCTTGCCCGAGGGCGAGCGCATTTCGCTCGGGCCCGCGGGCGCGAGCGGCTCGGGTTATCAAGCCGCGTTGCGCGGACCCGGCGGCGCCGAGTCACCGGCGCTCGAGCGCGTGCGTCGTGCGTTGGCCGATGTCCCGAGCTTGCGCGACGCGATCGATGAGTGGTTGTGGCGGACACCGATCGATGGGTCCGAGGCGACTCACCCGCAGGCCGAAGCGCGCTTGACCGCGTTCCTCGAGCGCTTCCTGACCGCGCATGCGGGCGAGATCGACCTGAACGCTGACCACGCGATGGCGATCGCGGATGACGACAAGTCGCGCGCCGAGCTGCGTCGCCGCTACGAGACCGAGAAGGACATGGTCCGCGCGTTCTTTGCGCCTTCCGAGGCCGAGGGCGGGGCTCGTCGCCGCCGCATCCGCGCCGCGATGTTGTTCATCGAGACGTATCGCGAGTTGCCGCTGCTCGCGTGGCCGCGCGAGCTGCTCGAGGCGATGGTCGAGCTCGAACAACGCTTCGTGATCTTCCGTCAACGCCACGCGCGCATGGTCGAGCGCATCATTGGTCGCCGCACGGGGACAGGCGGTTCGAGCGGCGTCGACTACCTCGACTCGACCGCACTGAAGTACCGCGTTTTCCGCGATCTGTGGGCGATCCGCACGCTGCAGGTGCGCCGCGCGGCCGCGCCCGAGCTCGAGCACCCGAGCTTCTACGACTTCCGGAACGGTTAGGTCTTCCAGCTCGCCGTCCACATCGATCCCGCGGCATCGAGCGGCTCAGGCGTGATCTGGAGCGTCGGCGACGGACGCTTCGCGCCTCCGCAGTCTCACGTGCGCCGCAAGTCGGATCCTCCGGCTCACGAGCGGCGTGCGGCCTGTGCTCGGTCACTTCCAGCGTCGCATCGCGGTACGAACTGCGATCGCCACGAGCAGAGCCGAAGTCGTCGACGATCAGGGACGCAGGCACTCGCGGCGATCATTCACTGACGGCAGAGAGTCTTCATCGGTCGAGCCGCTCCACGGTGGTTCACGGCTTCGCTTCGTTCAGCGCCCAGTCGTACTCGAGGAACGAGATCGTCGGTTTCTCCCGCGCGATCAACCAGGCCTTGTCCGAGGGGCGAAAACGCGCGATCCAAACGGCTGCGCTGCCCGCCTCCTTCTGGAAGTCCTCGGCGAACCACTCGAACACCTTCGAGATCTCGGCGCGCTTCTTCTTGGCATCGAAACGATTGCGGGATGTGTCCGAGAGCCAGGCCTTCACCTGCTCGTCCAGTTGCGTATCGAGTTTCGCGCCCGTGAACGCTTCGGCGCGGAGCGGCGGACAGCCCTTCGACGCGCAGTTGATCGCTGCGTGCACACGCGCGTCCTGGAACGTCGGGCGGAGGATCTTGTTCTCGATGTCGTTCAGCGTCAGCTTCGGCTTGTCGAGCTTGGGACTCAGGGTGCCGAGCGGCACGAGTTCGCGATCCCAGACGGACAGTTTCTCGTCGCCGAGATCGCGGATGCTCTTCACGGGATAATCGTCGAGCACGCGCTTCACCGTGTAGGCGTTGTAGGCGTTGACCCAGAACGCGAATTGCTCCGCTCGCGAGAGCTTCGCGAAGGCGTCGAGCTGCACGCCTTCCAGCGACTCGATGTACGCGTCGAGCGGCGCGCGTTCCTTCAAGAGCCCCGCGTACTCGAAATCACCGCCGCTCACGCGCCGCGCGAGGATCACATTCCACGGCTCGTGGATGGCATCGAAGATCGGCGCAGGCACCGGAGCGGGCACGGGCACCGGGCCCTGCGCCGATGCCGTGCTCGGAACGGAGGTCGGCACGCGCGCCGCGGCGTCGCACGCGAGGATCGGCAGGAGGAGCGCCAGGAGAAGGGGAGTGCGAATCGTCATGGATGGAAACCTCGGGAAGCGCTACGGGGGAGTGCCGCCACGATGACGCACGAACTGGTTTCGGCGCCACATCTTGATGCGGTCTCCGCCTGGAGGTCAGTTTCTGGCCGGGTGACGCGCACGCGCGCGCCGGGCCTCGATCCTCCAATTCAGTCGAGGTGCCCGCGGTCCGAGTCGCCCATGTCCATCCCGCTCGGAAAGTACTCGCTCCAACGGCGCGTGACCGTCGCGGCCGTGCGCTCGTCGGCGAACAGCTCGACCGGATACCACGGTTTCATGCGCGCATCGATCGCGATCGGCGGCGTGTAGCTCGGGTGCCCGCCTACGAGCTCCAGCTTGGCCGCGTGGATGTCCGACGCGGGATCGAAGCGCGTGAACGTCGACCACAGGAAGTTCATCGAGCTCTTCACGTGTCGGTCCGCGTCGTCGGAGATCACGACGAGCGGCCAACTCGCGAACGCGGAGTCGCGCGCGATGCGTGACGCGGCGTCCTTCTCCAAAGCGTACTTCGGCGCCTCGACGACGACGCAGCCGGGGCAGAACACGCGCACTTTGCGGACGCCGATCGGCGGTGAGCCGCTGAACTCGGTCGGGAGCTTGCGGATCGGATCTCCGCATCCGAGCAGCACGCCTTTGCTGCCTTGCTCGATCTTCGGGCCGGCGTAGTCGAGCGAGTCCATCGACAGGTTCGCGAATACGAAGAGATCGGTGCGGAAATCAGCTCTTTCGAGCACGTGGGGAAGGACGGCACGGAAATCACGAAGGTCGACGCTCTTGTTCGTGAGCAGCAGGAACTTCGTCAGCGACAGTTGTCCCTCGCCGAGGATCCTGAATGCACTGCCCATCGCTTCCCGTCGATAGCGCTCGCGTACTACGGCGGCCGACAGTGCGTGATAGCCGGTTTCGCCGTAACTCCAGAGATCGAGCACTGCCGGCATCACGACCGGGAAGAGCGGCGACAAGAGCTCCTGCAGGAAGTCGCCGAGGTAGAAATCCTCCTGCCGCGGCTTGCCGACCACCGTCGCGGGCCAGATCGCATCGCGGCGATGCAGCAACGTGTCGACCTGCATCCACGGGTAGTCGTGGACCTCGCTGTAGTAGCCGTAGTGATCGCCGAAAGGACCCTCGGGCCGACGCGCGCCGGGTTGGATGGAACCAACGAGCGCGAACTCGGCATCCGACACGATCGGCACGGGAGAATGAGGTGTTTCCGCGATCCGCACGCGCTTGCCGAGCATCAAGCTGGTCAACAAGAGCTCAGGCACGTTCTCCGGCAGCGGCGCGATCGCGCCGAGGATCAAGGCCGGCGGCCCACCGACGTGGATGACGACTGGCAGTGGCTCGCGACGTGATTCGGCTTCGGCGAGGTGGAACCCGCCGCCCTTGCCGATCTGCATGTGCAGCCCGCACGATCGATCGTCGAAGAGCTGGACGCGGTACATGCCGAGGTTCGGCCCGTGCGTGACCGGATGGCGCGTCGCGACGAGTGGCAGAGTGACGAAACGTCCGCCGTCGCGCGGCCAAGTCCTCAGCGCGGGAAGTTCCGACAGTCGCGGCGGATGCTGCACGGTCTCGCAGACGGGGCCCGAGCCCTCGCGCTTCATTCCGACCTTCGCGAGCGCGAGGAACAGATCGCGCTCCTTCCACAGCTTGCCGATCGTCGGCGGGATGAATGTCTCGGGCAGCTTTGCCGCGCGGCGGATGAGTTCACTCGGTCGCGATCCGAACGCGAGCTCCACTCGACGCGCGGATCCGAAGAGGTTCGTGACGAGTGGGAACTTCGCGCCGCGCGGATTGCGAAAGAGAATCGCGGGTCCGTTCGCGGCGATGACGCGGCGGTGGACCTCGGCGACCTCGAGGTCCGGATCCACCTCGGCCTCGATCTCGATCAGCTCGCCCTCGCGCCTGAGCACGTCGAGGAACGCGCGCAAGTCGCGCGGGGCGGGGGAGGGCTGGCGCACGAGGATCCGGGACGGCCGGGTAACGGAGTGTGGAGCAGAGGCCGCGATGCTTCCAGCGCACGATGACAGCGCGTGCGCCGAATCTCGTCTGCAAGTCGCATGAGAATGGAGCTGTCCGCTTCATCGCGAAAGTGGGACGGGCCTGCGATCACCTATGCTCGCGTCCTCGATGTCGTCCACATCCTCCGACCTGCGCGGAACTCCCTCGCAGCGCAGCGTCGCTCGTCCCCTCCGCGCGCGACCTGCCGCTGGAGTCAGGGGCTCGTCGTGAAGGCCAAGGGAAGCGGCGCGACGGGGAAGCGCGATCTGCGCGACGGCACGCCGGTGTGGCTGCGTCACGGCGACGTTCACGTTCCCGTCAGGCCTCTCGAGCGCAGCGTCTCCACCGACGTCGCGGTCCTAGGCGCCGGCGTCAGCGGAGCGCTGATCACCGATGCGCTGCTCGCGAGTGGGTTCGCGGTCGTCGTGCTCGACCGGCGTGGCCCCGTTCGCGGGTCGACACCGGCCAGCACTGCGCTCCTGCAGTTCGAACTCGACCAGCCGCTCATCCATCTCACGCGGAAGATCGGGCGCGAACGCGCCGCGCGTGCTTACTGGCGTTCCGCGTCCGCTGTCGATGCGTTGCGCGGACGCATCGCGGACTTGGGCTTGCGCTGCGGATTCCGCGAGCGACGCACGGTCTACTTGCCGGGCAACGTACTGCGGGGCGCGGAGCTCACGCGAGAAGCGGAGGCGCGCGCGAAGATCGGTCTGCGCTCGCGCCGCATCGGCTCTCGAGAGTTGCGCGAACTGACGCGGATCGAGAGGCCCGGCGCGATCCTCTCGAGCGGCGCGGGCGAGCTGGATCCCGCGGCTTTCGTCGGCGGATTGTGGAAATCCGCCATCGCGCGTGGGGCCGTCGTCCACGCGCCCACAGAGGTCGTCGACGTCGATTCCAGCCGCGCGCGCGTCGTGCTGACCACGAAGGAGGGGCCAGAAGTGCGCGCGAAACACGTCGTGTTCGCGACGGGCTACGAGCTGCCGAAGCTCGTGAAAGCGCGCGGCTATGGAGTCATCTCCACGTGGGCGATGGCCACGAAGCCGCAGCCCAAGAAACTCTGGCCGAGCCGCTGTCTGATCTGGGAGGCCGCCGATCCCTACCTCTACGTGCGGACGACGCTCGACGGTCGCGTGATCGCCGGCGGCGAGGACGAAGAGTTCGAGGACGAGGACCAGCGCAACGCGCTGACCGAGAAGAAGATCGCCGTGATCCAGCGCAAGCTCGGCCGACTGATTCCGGGTATCGACACCGAGGCCGAGTTCCGTTGGTCGGGCTGCTTCGGTCAGAGTTCGACGGGCTTGCCGGCGATCGGCACGATCCCGGGCGCTCCACGCTGTTTCGCGGTGCTCGGTTACGGCGGCAACGGCATCACGTTCAGCATGATCGCGGCGCAAGTGATCCAACGTGCTTTGCTCGGGATCGAGGATCCCGACTCCGATCTGTTCGCCTTGTCACGCTGAGTTCGGGGGGGAGCGCGTGAATGCGACGAGGGGCGGCCACTGCGGCCGCCCCTCGTCGTTGTCGCGCTCGTCGCGCTCGGACTACTTCGTCGGCTCGAGCAGCATCACGGACGACGCGTTGAACTCGTAGCCTTCGCGCGGGATCTCGACCTTGCCGCCGGCTTCTTCGGCGATGTGCTCGGCGTCGGCCGCGCTGATCTTCTTGGGATAGAACGAGCCTTGGATCAGGACGCGCTTGCCGACCCACTCGGTCGGGAACTTGTACTGGCCGCCGCAACCGGATTCCCAGCGGACCATCGCGACCTTGCCTTCGTCCTCCACCTTCATCCAGCAGCCCTTCTTGAGGCAGACGGCTTGCACGTTCGCTTCGACGAGTAGCGTCTGATCGAAGAACTTCGACGGTGTCGCGTCGACGACTGAGAAGCGGTGCATCTCCTTGGGTTGGATCGCTTCGCCGACGACCTGTCCCTTGGGGAACTCCGGCGTGGTCTGACAGCCGGGGAAGGCGAAGAAGAGTGCCGTTGCGGCGACGAGCTGGGTGATGCGCATGAGTGACTCTGGATGTAGGGTCCGGACGAACAGGCGATTTCGCGCGCGATCCTAAAGCCTGAACACCGTGACGGCCACCTGCGCTGGGGGCGGATGCGGACGGAACCTGGACGGGATCGAGCGGTTCCTGGGGCAATACCGATGAGAGGCGCGGAGCTTTCGATCAAGCTCTACAGTGCCTCGCCCGAGGAAAACCATGCTCATCCAGCTGCTCGCCATTGTCGCCACGCTGCCTTCCATGTCCGAGGGCCGGCTGCCCTGGAACGCACGGAACGCCGAACACCTCCTGAATCGTGCCGGTTTCGGCGCACGGGGAAGTGATGTCGAGGCTGCAGCCGCGGCGGGTCTCGAGGCGACGCTCGAGCGGTTGCTCGCGCCGCATGCGGGATGGGAGATGCCGGCCTATGAGCGCATCGATGAACCCACGAAGAAGGATCTCGAGGGTCTCACGACGGAGGAACAAGAGAAGAAGAAGCGCGCGGCACGCGAAGCGGATCGTCGGCAGATGCTCGAGACGACGGCGTGGTGGTTCCGCGAGATGGAGACGACCGATGCGCAGCTCGTCGAGAAGATGACGCTCTTCTGGCATGGCTTCTTCACGACGTCGATCGAGGAGACGAAGCGCAGCTTCCTCGTGCTGCAACAGCACGAATTCCTGCGCACGAACGCGCTGGGCAGCTACGCCGATCTCCTGCGCGGCATCGCTCGCGATCCGGGGATGCTCGTCTACCTCGACAACAACGTGAATCGGAAGGGCAGCCCGAATGAGAACTTCGCGCGCGAGTTGATGGAGATCTTCAGCCTCGGCGAGGGCAACTACACCGAAGATGACGTCAAGGAAGCCGCGCGCGCGCTCACGGGTCGTGGCGTAGGGAGGGACGGCTCATTCGACTTCCGCACGCGTCAACACGACGACGGCCTGAAGACCGTGCTCGGTGTGACCGGGCGCCTCGACGGCGACCAACTCGTCGACATCCTGTTGCAGCAGGACGCGTGCCCGCGCTGGGTCGCGCGGCGCTTGCTGGCGTGGTTCGAGGGCGTCGAGCCCGAACCGGCGCGCCTCGCGGAGTACGCCAGCTTCCTGCGCAAGGAACGCTTCGAACTCCGGCCGTTCCTGCGCAAGCTCTTCTCGGATCCGAGCTTCTACCGCGATGAAATCGTCGGCGCGCGCGTCCTGGGCCCCGTCGAATACATGGTCGGATCCGCGCGTCGCATGCAGGTCGAGGTTCCACCCGGTCTGCTCGGCGCGGGCGCGGCGCTGCTCGGCCAACGCGTGTTCTCGCCGCCCAGCGTGAAGGGTTGGGACGAAGGCTACGCGTGGATCTCCACGTCCACGTTGATGCAGCGCGGCAACCTCTCGGGACTCATGCTCGGCGTCGTCAAGGTCGCGGACGTCATGACGCTCGCCGACGTCGAGGCCGAGATGGCTGCCGAGGAAGGCGACACGATGCAGGGCGGAGACAAGATGCGTCCCGAGCGCGGGGATGAACCGGGCATGCAGCCTGGTGCCGGCGAGCGCGCGACCGGTGCGAAGAAGCCCGCGACCAAGGCCAAGAGCGGCAAGGCCGGCGGCTACGCGATGGAGATCTTGAAGCGCATCGAGGGCAGCGGTTGGTCGCCCGCGTTGAACTTCCGCGTGCGGCTCGAGAAGGCGAACGCGCGGACGGACGCGCAGATCGTGGAGCGCATGCTCGACGAACTGCTCGCGATCCCGGCACCGGCCGACACCGTTCAGCGCATGCGTGCGTTCCTCGAGGGGGAGCGCAAGGAGCGCAAGATCGCCGATGGCAAGCTGCTCGACTCCGGTGGTGATGCCGAGCGCATCCTGCGACGCATGGCGCACCTGATCCTGAGCCTTCCCGAAGCGCAGTTGGGTTGATCGACATGGAACACGGCAGCGGAATCGATCGACGCGCGCTGCTCACGGCGGGACTCGGGTTGGGCGGTTTCGCTCTGCTCGGCGGTCGCGGTGAAGCGCGTGTGCGTCTCTCGGGTCCCTTCACAGCAACGGACGGCGAGCGCGCGGGGAAGGTGCTCGTGCTCGTGCAACTCACCGGCGGCAACGACGGGCTCTCGACCGTCGTGCCGTTCGGTGACGATGCGTACGGTCGCGCACGCACGTCGACTCGCATCGGCGCCGATGAAGTGCTGCGCATCGACGAGTACCGCGGCCTGCATCCCGCGTTGAAGGGGATGAAGCGTCACTACGACGCCGGCCGGATGGCGATCGTCGAAGGTGTCGGCTATCCCGATCCGATTCGCTCGCACTTCAAGTCGTACGAGGTGTGGCACACGGCGAGCGCCCGCGGTCGATCCTCGGGCGAAGGCTGGGTCGGACGTCTCGCGAGCGCGGCGTGGGCC
Organism: uncultured Planctomycetaceae bacterium; assembly: GCA_964552875.1. Lineage (GTDB taxonomy): Bacteria > Planctomycetota > UBA1135 > UBA1135 > JAEUHZ01. The sequence goes on along the minus strand of CAZKIY010000030.1, from coordinate 12,223 downwards.
AAAGACGAGACGCCCGAGCTCGTCGTGCACGTGGGCGGAACCGCTCCGTACTCCGTGTACTCGCTGACGCATCCTCCGGTCATCTTCCAGACGCCGCAGAGCTACCGCTGGGTCAGCCCCGAGACGGACGACCTCGCGACGTACAGGAAAGCCGCGGAAGCGGACACGATGCGCCTCGACGACGCGCGCAAAAAGAAGGGGAAGACGAAGCCGACGGGGTCGGAGGCCGCGATCGAACGCCTGCGCGGCGTACTCGCCGACGCGAACGAGTCATCGGCACGGATCCGTCGCGCCGCCGTGGCGTACGAAACGAAAGTCGCGTATCCGGCCGACGAACTGGGCGAATCGTTGCGGATCGTTGCCGCGCTGCTCGATGCGCGAATCGGATCACGCGTCGTGTCCGTCGAGCTCGGCGGCTTCGACAGCCACAACAACCAGCGCGCGCAGCACGACGCACGCATGCGGAGCCTCGACGGCGCGTTGACCGCGTTCCTAGACGATCTGAAAGGACGATCGGTCGAGGACGACGTGCTCGTCGTCGTCTTCAGCGAGTTCGGCCGGCGCGTGCAAGAGAACGGCTCGCGCGGCACCGATCACGGAACGGCCGGTCCGATGTTCGTCCTCGGCTCCAAAGTGAAGGGCGGCCTTCACGGCAAGCATCCCTCCCTCACGGAGCTCGACGAAGGCGACCTGATCCACACCACCGACTTCCGCAGCGTCTACGCGACGGCGATCGACCGCTGGTTCGAAGCGGACTCGGCGAAGGTGCTCGGCGCGCGCTTCAAGCCGCTTCCGATCGTTTGAGAGCGCAGCCGTCGACGCTTCACGCGCGCACCGCGGGATCTTGATCTTGTCCGAGGACGGATGGCGATCCTGAAGGGTCCTTCGATCCGAGGTTCAACATGCGCGCGCCCTGCCTTCTCGTCCTCGCCCTGACCGCGTCCTGTTCGTCCGTTCGATGGTCCGTCGCGCCCGAGAATGCGTCGCCCGGAGACGGTGGGCGCATCTCCGAAGTCCTGACCGCAGCGCACAGCCTCGAGCAGGACTTTCGCGAGATCGCGCGGCGGTCGGCACCGAGCATCGTGACCGTTCGCGCCTATGTGAAGAGCGGTACCGAGAAGGAACGCCCCGCCGATTCCCCCGAGATCGGGTGGAGCGGTGAGACCGCGAACTCGTCGTACTTCGGCTACGAGCTCTACAACGCGGCGTCGGGATTCGTCATCGACCCGAGCGGCGAGATCCTGACCTGCTATCACGCGCTTCAGCGAGCGAACGGCACGCCCGTGGATCTGATCGACATCGAGACGAACGACGGCTCTCGCATCCTCGTCGACGTCCTCGGTGCGGAACCCACCGTGAACTTCGCCATCCTGCGCTGCTCGGTTTTTCCGGCGAGTCATCCGGGCACGTTGCCCGCGCTGCGATTCGGCGACAGCGACGCGATGGAGTGCGGACGGTGGGCGATCGGCATCGGTGATCCCGCCGGACCCGAGAGGTTTTTCGCTCCCGGCACCTTCGTCTCGAAACCGTCGCGCGAGTGCTACCAGGATTACCTCAGCGCGTTCTACCTCCAGGTGGCGATGGTCGCGCCGCCTCAGGCGTACGGCGGTCCGCTGCTCGACGTCGACGGCGACGTCGTGGGAATCCTCGCGCCACGAGGTTTTTCGCCGGGCAGCAAGGGCGACGCCGTGAAGACCGGTATCGAACTCGCGCTGCCCACTGAGATCGTCAAGGGTCTCCACCAAGCGATCCGCAAGGCGGGCAGCATCCAATCGCCGTGGCTCGGCTTCTCGGTGATGAGTCGCGCGGAGATCGCGAACGTGCGCGGCGTCGATGTGTTCAATGCGCTGGCGAAGCCGAAGAACGGCATCCTGATCGAGAACGTGTTCACGCCGAGCGTGGCGAGTGCGGCAGGGATCCAACGTGGTGATTTCCTCGTCGGATTCGACACGTTCAAGGTCTTCCAGCCCGTCGATTTCCAGCGCTACCTCTACCTCGCCGGCATCGGGACGAAGGTGAAGCTCGAGGTCTTCCGCAACGGCGAGACTTTGACCAAGGAACTCGTCATCGAGCGTCGCCCGCCTGAAGCGCAACCGCGCTGATCGGAGTCAGATCGACGCGAGGAAGACGAGCAGCGCGTTGCGCGCGCCGAGCTCCGCGGTTCGGAACCGCTCGCGGGCGGCCCGCGCTTCGCCCCCGTGCCAGAGAATCGCTTCGGCCAAGTTGCGCGCTCTTCCATCGTGCAAGTAGCGCGAGTGTCCGTTCACGACCGGAAAGAGTCCGATGCCCCATAGAGGGGCCGTGCGCCACTCGCTCGGCAGCGCGTCGCCATCGCGCTTCCCGTCCGCGAGGCCCGGTCCCATGTCGTGCAGCAAGAGATCCGTGTACGGTTGGATGCGGCGACCGGCGAAGGCCGGATGGAACGCGCGCTCCGCCGTCTCGAGACTCGGGACGTGGCACGCAGCGCAGCCCAAGGAGGTCAAGAGCTCGCTTCCTCGGCGGAACTCCTCGCTTTCCACACCGCGCGGCTCGGGCACGGCGAGTGTGCGCGTGTAGAACACGACCCGCTCGAGAGTCCACTCGTCGATCTCGGGCGAGCCGCCGCTCTCGATGTGCACCTCGCCCCGCTGATTCGCGCCCATGTCCTCGGCGGGGAAGTGGGACGACGTGATGCCCATGTCGTTCGCGAGCGCGGCCGCGGTCTGCATCAGTACGTCGGGTTGAGTCGCGCGCCAACCGAACCGTCCGAGCCTGCGTCCTCCAGGTCCCACGAAATGCGGCCGGCCCGAGATGCCGTCCTCGTTCGCATCTTCCGCATCCGCGAGCGCCAGTATCGCCACGTCCGGCACGGATTCGAGCAGGCCGAGACCCACGAGGTGCGGCGCCGTGCGTCCACCGAGCACGACATCCGCACCGAGGGGACCGTACGCGAGTTCGGACAGTTCGTAGCGCGGTTCGACGAGCTCGAAAGGCACGTCGTCTCCGTACTTTCCCGCATGCGACACCCAGCGAACGCGTACGCGCGCTTCGGGCGCCACGCCCAGCACGCCGTCCTCCTGGATCTGCTCGCCATACGCGGGATGCGGCGCGTCGCTTCCGTTGGCTGTATGCACTCCGATCCGCAGGAGAAGCCCCTCGCGATTCGGCTCGTCGTCGTCGGGCGGGCGACTGCGACCGTCCTTGACGTGGCACCCGCTGCACGAGCGCGCGTGGAAGAACGGGCCGAGGCCGTCACGCGACGATGTACTGCTCGGCGCCTCGACCCAATTCTGCTTGAAGAACGAGTTGCCCACGGCGAACGCACGCCGATCCTCGGGGGACAGCGCGGGTGCGGGGAAGCCGAACGCGTTCACGCTGGCATCGCGAATCGTGACGGTCGCGTCGCGTCGCGGCGTGGTGTCGACGGAGTGATTCCCTTCGCTCGAAACGACGAGCCCGACGAGTGCGGTGGCGAGCGCCACGCCGGTCGTGATCGCGTTGGACGCGCGTCGAGCGTTCATCCGCCCGGCTCCAACGGCAGCGTGAGTCCCAACTTGCGCCCCGCAACAGCGATCGCATCGGTCTGTTCCGCGAGCGCGTCGAGCGCGGCGCGAATCGCGAGCCGACCGGCACCGTCATCGGGACCGCGCATCGCACGATCGAACGGCGCAGGAATGGCGCGCAAGGCTTCCGTCGTGCGCGCGAGTTTCGCCTGCACGTCGTCGGCCACCGCCGCATCTTCTACACGCACGTACGCCGTGAGACCGGGCCCATGGCGCACCCCATCGTGCTCGCCCGCGAAAATCGCGACGATTCCAGCCTGATTCGCCTGCAGATCGAGGTGTGACGTGTCGCTGAAGCAGCTGTGTTCCTGCTCCTGGTCCTTCGTCTCGTAGGCGACGCCGAGTCGCTCGCCGTGGAGTTCGAACGAGGTCAGCACGATCGCGCCCGTGAACATCTTGCGTATGGCGGTAGCGGGATCGGATTCGAACTCGCGCCGTCCGTGAGCCGAATCCGGCGTCCAAGCGTTCGCGAGGTCGGTGAGCGTCGGCGGGAGCAGACTCGTCACGGCGCGCAGGTACTCGGCGCGCCGCACGGCGTTCTTCGCGCGCCCCTCGACGAAGTCGGTCCACGGTCGACGCCCCGGGCCATCGGGGTCGTGGTCTTGCCCAAAGAGCATGAACTCGACCGCGTGCCAGCCGATGCTGATGTTCGTCTCGCCACCGCGCTCGTTCGCGACGCGCAAGACAGCGCTGCCGATCTGTGGGAAGCGCGCGGCGTCGTTCACGATGCCGCTGTCCGGGCGACCGACGACGGAGTCGATGTAGGCTTCGTCGATCGGCCAAGCGTTGAGCGACGGCTCGACGGCCTCGATCGGCCCGTCGCAGAAACGCAGCGCTTCACTCAGCCCGTAAACGCGGCGTGCATGGATCCAGGCCGCGCGCGCCGCTTCGAGCCCCGATTCGGACGGCGCCGCTGCGAAACGCTTCACGCTCTCGTCGAGTGCCTCGGCGCGCCGCGCACACGCCGCGTAGACCCTGTGACACCATTCGGCGTGACCGCGAACCACCTCACGACGCAGATCGTCGGGAGTCCTCTGCGGCCCGGTCGGGTTCGTGCTCGACGCGAAACCCGTCAGCGTGGAGAAGAATAGGGCCGGGACGACGTGCATGGTGACCTCTTGCCCCGGGCGCGAAGGTCTCTCCTCCGGGAGCAGAAGCATGCGCCGCATCGGCGCGATCCACTTCAGCGTTGGATCAAGATTGGACGGATCGCCGACTCGAAAAGCAGGGTGCCGCGCCGGCTGCTTCCGGCGCGGCACCCGAGTGAGTCGCGAGGACTCGGAGCCCGTGAAGAATTCACGGGCGACGCGCCGCACAGCGGCGCAGATGGTGTCTGAGAGCGTGTAGGCTCGGTTTCTTCACACGCTCTCAGATCACAGCGAGTCCGGGTTGAAGATCGCGACGAGCTGACCGAACTCGACGAGTTCCGGATCCGGGTTGGCGGCGTGACCTTGGACGTTCGCGATGAACCAGCCCGGGCCGAAGAAGTCCGTGGCATCGAAGATGCCCGAGGATTCCTCGTCCTGAGTGATGAAGTTCGCGCCGCCCGTGACGAAGCGCGCGGCGTCGTGCAGGACGATCTCCTTCAACGTGTCCGTTGCGATCGTGTACTGCCAGATCTTGCCGATGTGCGCCTGGTTGCCGACGTCCTCTTGGATCAGCAGGTTGCCGCGACGGTCGATGCACATGTTGTCCATCATCTGCGCGCCTTCCGTGCCGTCGAGCAGGATCGTGATCTCGCCGCCCAGCGTGACGTTGTTGGCGTCCGCGAAGCGCAGGCGGAACAGACGGCTGCGGCCGACCGTGGCACCGACGTTGAAGCGGTCCGTCGTCACGAAGTAGAAGTCGCGCGGGTTCGCCGGATCCCAGCAGCCGTCCTCGGGACGCAGGAACTCGGTGACGCCCGCGGCGACACTGTTCGTCTGCAGTTGAGCACCCGTGAGGGCCGAAACGTCGCCCAAGTTGGCGAGTTCGAACGTGGTCACGCCGCCCAAAGCCGTCGTGCGGTCTTCGAGGGCGATGGTCGGGACGCGGATGCCGTACTTCGTGCCACCGACGAGGCCGGCCTGGTCGATCACGGACGTGGCGCCCGGGTTCTTGTCACCGACGTAGACGTAGACCTGTCCCGGCGTGGAGTCGTCGAGGCCGATGACCACCGTCTTCGGCGACGGGAAGGGACGCGCGAGCGCGTTCTCCCAGCTGTACTTGCCGAGGTGCGGGAGTTCGTAGCTGATCCGCGCGCTCGAACCGGTGATCACGTGGGCGAAAACTCGACCTTCCGCGCCGACTTCCTCGCCACTCAGGAAGACATACGGCTCCGACGTGAAGGGGGTGGAGTTGGGGAAGAAAGCGGTGCGGTCGGGCATGTCACCCGAGCAGAGGCGGCCGAGTGCCGTCGATCCCGTCGTGGCCACGTTCAAGATGTGGTCGCGACCCAGGAAGAACGACTTGTCGAAGCGGCTGATGCCCCAGAACGACAGGAAAGCGCCGGTTTGGCCGTGAGCACGGACCGTTCCGACGTTCGAGTTCAGCTCGTGGTTCACGACGAGCGCGAACGAGCGCCCGTTCGGGGCGCGCTGGTACGCGCCCATTCCGTCGGGGATGCCGACCAATCGATACCCGCCGACCGCGTCACCGACGGTCAAGAGGGAGACGGTTTGGACACCGGGCGCGCTTGCGGAGGGAAGGAGGTACGGGGATTGGCTGCTGCTCGGGCCCGTGAGTTGGGCCGATGCTGCCGTGGGGAGGAGTGCCGCGGTCATGCCCGCGACGACGAGGGACTTCTTCATGGCAAGTCGAAAGGATCTCGGAGATCCGGTGAGGGAGAACTCGTGCTGAGCCACGGAGAACACGCGACGACGATGCAGCGCATTGAATCCGAGCGCGCGCAGTTGTCACCTCGCCTCACGAAGATCCTCCAAACGAACGGCAAGGAGCGCGGCAAATCACATACAGCGCGAAACCGACGTGACCGTCCTGTCAGCGTGACGAGTTCGTCTCGTCGCATTCGTTGAACAGCGGCACACAGGATCCACCGCGCGTTGCGCTCGACAAAGATGCGATGAAGGGTTCGCGTCAGATCTAGTGAAGCCTGGAAGGGCTCTCGCTTAGAGGAGCGATGCACCCACTCTCGAGGCCGCGCGGGCTCGAGTTCTTCGAGCGCTCCAAGCAACTCGTCTGGACATTCAGGGAACCCAAACTACCGTGAGCCCGTTCGTCAAGTTGAACGTGCTCGCGCTGCAGAACGCCGCGCTGTTTCGGTACCACACTTGGTAGTGGATCGTCGCCGCACCGGCGATTCCGCCCACGATCGAAAGCGGTGGACTACCGCTCGACGGCAGCGACGAAGCGTTCGAGACGTTCGTGCGGACCCCGAGTCGCCGCACGGTTCCCGCAGCGCAGCGCAGGCCGTCACCGAACACGAAGCCTGCTCCGGCAGATTGTTGCGCAGTGCCCTGGAAGAAGAGGGCCGACGAGTTCGGCATGCCATCCGCGCGCAGGACCAGCGAATCGAGCGCGACCGACGCCCCGCCCATCGCGGTCAGTCGTCCCGCGAGTCCGAGCGAATTCGTGCATCCCGCTCGTTCGAAAGTCGCACTCGCGTTGCCGCAAGGGCAGGGCGTTCCGGACCCGTCGCCGATGCAGTACGAGCTCGAAACTTCGGCTCGGAACGCCGACACGATCGGTGCGGTGTCGTTCAACGTGCGCCACGCTTCGGCTGCGAACGGGCTCGGGCTGGCGATGCCGAGAGCTTGGCCTTGCCACGCCACGTTGGGGTTCGAGAAGAAAGGGATGCGCGCGCCCGGGGCGTAGGCCATGACCGTTCGCCACGCTTGGTCCGGCGTGCGATAGCCGTACGCGTAGCTCGAATGCCCGGGGGGATACGGCTCGCTGCGGTCGAACACGTAGACGTCCGAGATTCCGTTCGTGTCGACGAGCGCGCATGCGGCGCGGCTCGCGAACGCGACGCGCATGCCGGTCGAATCGATCGACACGGCCGAGCCTTCGCCGGCTCCGCCTGGAATCTCCGCGCCGGAACTGGAGAGGCTGACGCG
>CAZKIY010000030.1:0-4526 GCA_964552875.1 uncultured Planctomycetaceae bacterium | reverse complement strand
GTGACGCCGTTCGTGTCGCCCGCGACGACGTCGGCCGACGCGCTCGCGAAGGCAATCCAGCGGCCGTCGGCGGAGATCGCGCAGAGGTTTTCGCACGGGCCTGTGAGTTCGAGGCCCGCGGTCGAAAGACTCGCTCGCGATGTCGTCGCGAGTGTCACGTCGCGCACGAAGACGTCGATCGCGCCGTTGGTGTCGTTCGCAACGAGATCCGTCGCCGAACTCCAGAACGCCACGTAACGCCCGTCGTCGGAGATGCGCGCGCCGCCCGATGCGCCGAGCGCGGGTTGGCTCGTGATGCTCGCGCTGACGAGCACCGCCGCGCCCGAAAGTCGATCCCAGCGGAAGACCTGACTGGTCACCGCACTCGCTCCCAGGTTCGGCGCGCGCGTGGTGAAGACGACCCAGCGCTCCGCGTTCGCGAAGGAAGGCTCGAAGCAGTCACCGTCGGCTTGTGCGCCACCGGCCGGGAGGATGCGCGTCGTCGTCGATCCTCCGACGTCGCGCACGAAGACGTCGAGCGTGCCGTTCGTGTCGCCCGCGACGAGGTTCGTGGCGGCACTGGCGAAGGCCACGAACGTCCCGTCCCCGGTGGACGGCGCGCCGATCGACGCGCCGTTCGCTTGGAGTCCGGCACTGGAAACGCTGACACGCGTCGTCGCCAGCAAGCCGCGGTTGCGGAGGAAGATGTCGATCACGCCATTCGTGTCACCCGTGACCAATGTCGTCGCGCTGCTCGCGAACGCGACGAACGATCCGTTCCGTGCGATCGAAGGTTGGCCGGAAGCTCCGGCGACTTGCGTCGAGTTGCCCGCCACGCTCGCCCGTGAGCACTTCGTCGTCGACGTGTCGCGGTCGTGCGCGAGTCCCATGACGTGGCCGAGTTCGTGAGCCAACGAAAGGTTGGCCGCGGCGCAGTTGCGAGCGACGACGCAGAACGCGTACGGCGCGAAACCTGCTCCGAGATTCGTCAGCGAGTTCGCGACACCGCACGATTGACCGGATTCCACGATCATCGCCACGACGTCCGCGCCGGACGCGTCGCGGAGCGCCGGGATCTGGTCCAGGAACCCGTCGTTGCTGATCGTCATGCGCGCGAGATCGGTCACGATGCTCGACGATTCGGAATAAGCGACTTCGTGACGCGCGACGAGGCGCACACGTTGAAGGACTCCACTTTGCGCGTAGGCCGAGTTCGTCTCGGCGAGCGCCAGGTCGACCAGCGCTTCCATCGCCGCGGTTCCGCCTTCCGTCGCGCGTGCGAGCGGGGTCCATACGACCATGACGTCGATGATCGCGGCGGTGGCGAGCGCGCTCGATCCGGCGACGGGTCGAGGCGCGCTCGAGACGAAACGATCGACTTCGGGCTCCATGCACGCCGCGAAAGAGGACGGATCGACACTCATGATCTCGATCCGCTCGCCGAGACGTCCGCGCACGCGTGCGACGTGCTCGCTCTCGCGCACGGTGCCCGTGAGGACACCATCGACCACGGCGAACGACGCGAAACCCGCGTGCGGCGAAGCGAGAACGCCCGTCCAAGTGAAGCCGCCGTCGGTGGACTCCGCGCTCTCTCGGATCGCGACGACGCCCCCGTGCTCCAGCTCGATCCGCACGCGCGGGGCGGCGGCGGAGAGGTGCGACACGTCGCCATCGCCCGGCGCGGAAAGCCCAGCGAGTCCCAGGAATACAGCGAGAAATGAGGTCGTCAACATGGCGTGGGGTTCAGCCCCACGTCCATCCTACGCCTATCCTCGACATGCCGGTCTCCGTCCGGTCCGCGAACGAAGTCAGGCCGCGCGAAGCATCGTGTGCAACCGGACGATCGCTGCGCGATCCGTATCGAGCTCGAGCGACGGGTACGCCGAGCTGAAGTTGGCCCAGCGGAACTCGGCCCAGCGCGGATCGAGGCGCACTCGCTGCTGCGGCTGCGCGGTCTTGAACCCGTACGACCATTCGATGACGTCCTCGTCACCGAAACACCAACGCGCCGGCATGTCGAGGTCGATCACGTCCGCCGGCTGGAGAATTCCCGTGTCGTCGAGGACTTCGCGTTGGATGGCGTTCTCGAGCTTCTCGCCGAAGCCGATCGTCCCTTGGACGGGGCCCCACAGGCTTTCGATGCCCTGCGCACTCTTCAACAACAGGTAGCGCGGCTCGGGGCCCGCGACCTCGAAGACGAACACCTTGATTCTGTGGATCAGCTCGCTCATCGCCGTGGGGTGGGAGAAGGGACTCTGCGACTTCCTAGATACTAACCCGTTCCATCGGAACGCAGCCGACGGCCTCCCGAGGAAGAATCCGTTTCCGCCTCCGACTTGGACGATTCATCGTCCGGCCGTACGGTCCTTTCCATGTCTTCCCCGCGTCTTGCTCGCGCGCTCGCCGCTCTGGACACGCTCGTCGATTGGGAGCGGCGGGACCGGCGCGGCATGTACGTCTCGCTCGCGCCGATGATCGACCTCATGGCGCGCCTCGGCGACCCGCACCGCGCTTTTCGCAGCGTGCACGTGACCGGCACGAAGGGGAAGGGCACGACTTCGGCGCTCGTCGCGGAGGCGCTTCGAAGCGCGGGGATCCGCACCGGCCTGTACACGTCGCCGCACCTCGAGCGTGTGAACGAGCGCGTGCGCGTCGACGGTCGCGAGGTCGAGGACGAAGATCTGGCCGTAGCGCTCGAAGACGCACTGGCCGCACGCGAAGCTGCGATTCTCGCGCGGACTCCCGCGGACGAAGCCACATGGTTCGATGTCGTCACTGCCGCAGCTTTCGTGGCCTTTTCCAGGGCGAAATGCGCTTGGGTCGTGGTCGAAGTCGGCATCGGAGGGCGTCTCGATTCGACGAACGTCGTGTTCGGCGAGGTGTGCGTCGTCACGAACATCGATCTCGAGCACGTCCAAGTCCTGGGCTCGACACGCGTTGCGATCGCGCGCGAGAAAGGGGGCATCGTGAAGCTCGGATCGACGCTCGTGACCGGCGTGTACGCCGAACAGGGCTCTCGGCCCGAGGACGACGCGTTCAGTGTGCTCGAAGAGATCGCCCAGGCTCTCGGGGTCACGATCCTGCGCCCCGCTCGGCGCGCGGACCGCCTCCTCGATCGCAACATCGACTTGGGCCGACTCGTCCTCGACGAACTCGGCCGGCGCGGAGTGCAGGGGTCGGAAAAAGTTTCCGGTGACCTGCTCGACGCGCGTGCGATCCGTGACGCCCAGTTGAGTGGTCGCCAGGAGCTGCGCTCGGCCGCCGGCGTACCTGTGCTGCTCGACGGAGCGCACGTCGCCTCGAGCATCGCCGCTGTCTTGCGTGAGGCCGCCGCCGATCCACGCTTGCCGCGTCGCAAGCCCGTTGTCGTGCTGGCCCTCGGCCGTGATAAAGATGCCGACCTGGTGCTCAAGGCCCTGCGCGACGGGGCCGATAGGCTTCTTTGCACCACGACGGCCTCCGGGTCGTTGCGGGCTGTGGAATCCTTGGTCGAGGACGCGCTTCGCTTGGGAATCGACGCCGAAACAGCGCCGGAACCGTCGAACGCCCTCGCCAGGGCCATCCCGCTCGCGGCGGACGGCGGTTGGATCCTGGTGACGGGCTCCTTCCACTTGGTCGGAGCCGTGCGACCCCTGCTCGACGCCCCAACGACCGACCTGCCACCCTGATGCTGACCATCGTCTCGGACCTGATCCTGACGGACTCGTTCCTGATCAAGGGCAACATCGAGAACAAGTACACGCGGCTGTCGCAGGTGCTCGACGAACACCGTCGGTATTTCATCAAGGTGCGCGACGCGTCGCTGGTCGACCTGAACTCGTGCGAGCGCATCAACACGCCGCTCCTGCACGTGAACGTGGACGAGATCCTGCTCGCGCACGAATTCCTCGATCAGGGCGGCGATCCGCAGCAGCGCGATCTCGCGAAGAACCAATCGATGCACCGCGTGCGCGTTTTCTACACGGGCTCGCTGAACGTCGAACTCGGCGGCGAAGTTCGCCCCGGTTCGTACGAGGCCGATGATCGCTCGTCGCGCCGATTCTTCACGATGATGAACCCGGTGCTGCGCGGCTTCAACGACCGCGGTGATCAAGACCTCAAGCTCGTCACGAAGCTGCCGTATGCGATCCTGAACAAACTGCGGTTGTCGTACGTGTACGACTTCAACTGAGCTGGTCGGTGCGCGTGCGTGCCGGCGCGCCTGTGTGCTCGCGCGGAGCCCTGTCAGAGCTCGCGATTTCGATGCGTGCGTCGTGCCGCGAGTCCCGCGTATTGCGCCTGCCGCACCCGACGCCAGCGCGCCTGACGCAGCCGCAACTGACGGGGCGAGCATTTGCGCTCAGCGCTGTTGAAACGCGCCAAGATCGGCGCGCACCGCGAGTCCCAAACGCGCCTCGCCACTCCCGACCGCGCTACGTTCCTCGCAAGCGCCACGCACGGAACGCCGAGAACACCACAGCGCCACGACCTGGCCGGCTGGACCGCGAGCGGTCCAGAACGCAATGATGGTCAGGTCGTGGCCCTTCCGACCGAATCGAGCGTGCCGC
>CAZKIY010000029.1:6325-21743 GCA_964552875.1 uncultured Planctomycetaceae bacterium | reverse complement strand
CTGGATGCGGCGACGGCGCTCGCGTGCGTCACCGATCGCGCGGCGGCCTCGCTCGCGTTGCCGCGCAAGGGGCGCCTCGCCGCTGGTTTCGACGGGGACGTCGTGTTGTTCGACGCGACGTCGTCGCGCCGCGTCGTGGGCGCGGAACTGCCGTCCCGCTCGAAGTGGTCCGCGTACGAGGGCCAAGAGCTCTTCGGCTTCCCCGAGGTCGTCGTGCGGCGTGGCGAAGTCGCGTTCGAGGGCGGTCGAGTCGCCGTCGAAGCCGGAGGGCGTCCTCTCGACCTCGAACCGCCGACGCCGCGCGCGTGAGAATGCCCCTTGGAATGGAGCAGGATCTCGAGCTCCTTCCCACCGTGCGCTTCGCGTCGGGATTCCGCGCACGCGCCGAGGCGCTGGCGACGAAACTCGCACGCTCGCGCGCGACGTCCGAGAACGACGGCCGCTCGTGGTCCTTCGGCGCGGGGGACGACTTCGCCGGCTTGCGCGCCTATCGACCGGGCGACGATCCGCGCGCGATCGACTGGACGGCCAGCGCGCGCGGCGATGCGCCACTCGTCCGCATGTTGCGACGAGCACGCGGAGGTTCGGAGTGGATCGCGATCGACAGCAGCCTGTCCATGGCGATCGGTCCTCCGGCGAAACTCCAGTTCGCTGCTGAAATTGCGGCAGTCCTGGCGCTGCTCGCCTGGAAGAGCGGGGCACTCGTGACGCTCGTCGCACCCCCGACTCGAGCGCGTTTCGTGCTCACGAGATCACGCGCGATCGGCGCGCTGTTCGAGTGGCTCGAGACTCTCGTCGCGCACGACGCACTCGAGCGCGGGATGAGTTCGTTGCCGCGCTGCGACCGCGCGACCTGGATCGGAGACTTCGCCGGGAGTCGCGCCGAGGACGTCGCGCGTGCCGCGCCGCGAGGCGTCCCGTTCCGCGCGCTGCAGATCCTCGCTCCGCACGAAATCGCCCCGCACATCGACATTTCCACGCGCGTGATCGATCCCGAGAGCGGGGAGGGCATCGATGCGGGCCCCGAGGTCCTCGCCGAGCACGCGCACGCCCTCGAAGCGCGGCGTCGAACTCTGGCGCACGAGTTCGCGCGTCGCGGCGGTCGCTTCGCGCGCGCCAGCTCGGCCGAACCGTTGGAGAACGTCTGCGTGCGGTTCGTCCGGCCGTGATCGCGCTCGCGTTCGAGCAACCGTTGGCGCTCTCGCTCCTCGCGGTTCCGATCGTGCTGCTCGTCCTCGCACGCCGTCGCACGGCGACTCGCGCGCTCGCGGTCGGTGATCTGGAGCCCTGGCGCGAAGCGCGCGCGACCTCCGGCGCACCGCGCGCCGCACGCCCGCGACCACCCAACCTCGCGTCACTCCTCGCGGTCGCGTCGCTCGTGTGCGCCGTGCTCGCGCTGGCCGGGCCGCACAGTGAGCTCGCGCAGCCACGCTGGACCTGCGTGCTCGACACGACGGCGTCCATGGATCTCGAATTCGCGGGATCGACGCGTCGCGTACGCGCGATCGACACGGCACGCGCGCTGGCACGTGAGCACGACGTGGATCTCGTGTGGACGGCCGCACGCGGCGGACGAACGGTGGCATCGACGCCCGAGGCCGCGCTGGACGGGACCGGAGTCACGACGGATGACACGTTCGCTGCGTGGGACGTTCCGGGTGCGCTGTGGATCACGGATGCGATACCGTCGGATCCACCGCGTTACGCCGGATTCGTCGCGTCCGGTGGCCCAGCCGTGCACGGCGGAATCGCCCTCGAAGGCCGCGACCGGATCGACTGGGATGGCGAGCGCCTCGTCGTCGTCACGGATGCTGCACCGGGCGTTCTGATCGGCGGCCTCGATGCCCTGTCGCCGCGCTCGCCGTTCGAGCGCGTGCTCGCTGCCTGGCTCGGCGCACGCGGTCACGTGACGGGTGACGATTCCCTACCCGTGCACGTGCCGTTCTCCGTCCACGCGAGCGGCGAGAGTCCGAAGGGGGAGGTGCTCGCGGGGCGCGACGGTTGGAACGCGTCGGGGCAGCGACTCGGCAGCGTGCGCCTCGACCGCGACGAGGATCGCGGCCTCACTCCGTGGATCACCGCTGGAGACGACGTGCTCGTCGCGGCGGGTCCCGGACGCATCCACTTCGCTTGGTTGCCGGGCGAGCCGTCGGCCGGGCCGGAGTTCGCCGTGTCGTGGGCGCGACTCTTCGATGAAATCGCGTTGCAGCCTTTCGGCATCGTCTCGCTCGACGAGCGACGTGCGGCGGGCGAAGCTCGATCCGAGGCGCCGGCCGCGCCCGATCATGCACTGCCGACGAACAACGCTTGGATACTCGCGATGTCGGCCGCAGTACTCGCGCTCGGGGCCATCAGCGCTCGGCTTCGCTAGCGGGGTGATTCCGAAGTTCGCGGCCTGAGTCCTGCGGCGAACTTCGGAATCACCCCACTGGAGTCGGTTGGCCGATCGGACGGCGGCGTGACAGGATCAGCGCATGAAGTTCCTCACGATGTCGGCGCTCCTCCTCGCGAGCGCGTGTTCGGCACCTGCGACCGTCCACCACGACGCGAAGGGCGCGCTCGGGCCCTACTCGGCGCTCGTGGAGACCGGCGACCTCGTCTTCGTCGCGGGGCGCATCGGCGCGACGAAGGCCGAGTTCGAGGAAGAGGTCGCGACGGCGATCGGAGCGGTCGAGGTCGAGCTGGGCCGAGCTGGTCTCCTACTCGAGGACCTGGTGCAGACGACGTGCTACCTGTCCGACATCGCGCTGTACGAACGTTTCAACGCGGTCTACGCGGCGAAAGTGCCGAAGCCCTGGCCCGCGCGCGCCGTCGTCGGCGTTTCGGGGTTACCCGCCGGCGCGCGTGTCGAAATCGTCGCGATCGCGCGACGACGCTGATCCATTCCGCGCGCTGAATCTTTGGCGAAACACGAGGGCCGCGATCGCGCCGACGAGGACGGCGAACCACAAGGTGCACAGTCGGATGACGAGCGTCGCGGACGCCGCCGACGCGCGCGCCGCTTCCACTCCGAGGCCCGCGGCGACGTAGCGCGGCGTGAGCAACGCACTCATCGACGCTTCCGTGGGCCCCAATCCGCCCGGGAACAGGATGAGCACGGCACCCGCGACCGCGCTGAGCGCGAACGTGTACGTCGCGAAGGACAACGTCACTGCGCCGGGCACGAACGCGTTGACGACGCAGTAGAAACCGACGCACTCGAGTCCCCAACCCAACGTGGCGATGACGGTCGGGAACACGAGCTCGCGCGGCGCGAACAGTGCGCGCACGCTCGTCAGCGAATCGCGCACCCGCGGCACGAAGCGCGCGACGACGGGCATGCGCGCGATGCGAGCGAGCGCGAACTCCTGGAGTCGCGGCGAGACGGCGAACGCGAGCAGTGCCGCGCAGCCTGCGAGTACCGCGCCGAAGATCCAGGCGTGGTCGGGAGATGTCGCCAGACCCCCGATCGCGATGAGCACGAGGAACGCCAAGAGATCCGTGAAGCGCTCGGCCAAGACGATCGGCGCCGTGACGTGGATCGGCGTCCCCGTGACCTCCTTCACCAGCCACGACTTGTACGCCTCGCCGAGTTTTCCCGGCGATACCGTGAACGCGAGTCCGGCGAGGCTGATCAGGAACGAAGTTCCGACCGGGATGCGGATGCCGAGGACCGCGAGGTAGCGTTGCCAACGCAGGAACCTCAGCCCGTAGTTCGCGAGCGAGAGTCCGCACGCAAGCACCGCCACCGAAATCGGGAAACGCGCCAGCGCCTGTCCGATCCCGCGGGCATCGCTCCACAGAGCGAACGCGCAGAGGACGACGAGGCCGAGGACCGCGCCGATCGCCAGCGACCGGCCCAAGCGGTCCCCGCGGTTCCCGGGCTCGCTCGTCCTCGATTGCTCGTCCATCGCGCCCACTTCATCGACCGACGACGCGGGGTGCGTTGAACGCCGGGGCTCGCTGCCGTTACCCTGCGTGTTCATGTCCGCTCCCAGCGATCCCGAGACCGTCCTCCTCGTCGTCGCCGCGGCGGTGGGCGGGTCGATCGTGGCGCTGCAATTCGTCCTCCTCGCGAGCATCCGTCGCCTGGAAAAGCGCCTCGGATCCCTGGATCGACTGCAAGGGCTCGAGACGGCGCTGCAGAAGCTGGCCGAGCGCGAAGCCGCGATCGATCTGCGGCGCACCGAGCACGTCCTGCTCGACGTGCGCGACCAAGTGAAGCGACTCGATGAACGCGTGATGAGCCTGTCGGAGCGCGGCGCGCGTGCCGGGCTGAGCACCGACCTCGTGTCGACGACCGCGACGCCCGCGGCCGCGTCGAGCCTCGTCACCGATCGGATCCTGACGCGGCTCCTCGCGCTCGGCTACGAGCGCATCCAGATCGTGACGAGCGGCGACGAACTCGCGGCGCTCTCCGCCGGCGAAGGCGACGCGATCGTCGAAGCGCGCCGCGACGGCGCCCTGTGCAAGGGCCGCGTGCGCGTCGCGCACGGCCAAGTCGGCACCGTCCAGGTCCAACCGGCCTATTCCGCGTTCCCCTGAAGCGAATCCATGACTCCCATCGCTCGAATCGAAAAGCTCGGCGAGTACGTCGGCCAGCAAGTGACCCTGCGCGGCTGGGTCCACCACAAGAGTTCGAAGGGCAAGCTCCACTTCGTCCAGATGCGCGACGGCTCGGGCTATGTCCAGTGCGTCGTTTTCCAAGGTGACGTTCCGACGGAACTCTTCGAAGCGCTGGGCCATGCGGGCCAGGAATCGAGCCTCATCCTCACCGGCCTCGTCAAGGCCGAGCCGCGCGCTCCCGGCGGATATGAGATCTCGGTGAAGGGCGGCGAGGTCCTGCAAAAGGTCGAGGGCTTCCCGATCACGCCCAAGGAGCACGGCCCCGACTTCCTGCTCTCGCAACGGCATCTCTGGCTGCGCAGCAAGAAGCAGTGGGCCGTGATGCGCATCCGCGACGCGATCATCACCGCGATCCGGCGCTTCTACGACGAGCAGGGTTTCATCTGCGTCGACTCGCCGATCTTCACGCCGGCCGCGTGCGAGGGGACGAGCACCTTGTTCGAGGTCGATTACTTCGACGGCGCGAAGGCGTACCTCACGCAATCGGGTCAGCTCTACGCCGAGGCGACGGCGATGGCGTTCGGCAAGGTCTATTGTTTCGGACCCACGTTTCGCGCCGAGAAATCGAAGACGCGGCGCCACTTGACCGAGTTCTGGATGCTCGAGCCGGAGATGGCCTACGCCACGCTCGACGACGTGATGCAGCACGCGGAGGACTTGCTCTGTTACGTCGTGAAGTCGGTGCTCGAACGCCGCCAGCCGGAACTCGCTGTGCTCGAGCGCGACCTCACGAAGCTGCAAGCGATCCAAGCTCCGTTCCCGCGGCTCACGTACGACGAAGCGCACGCGATCCTCGAGCAGCATGCGCCGGGCCAACACAAATACGGTGACGATCTCGGCGCGCCCGACGAGACGATCCTCTCGAACCAGTACGACCGGCCGCTGCTCGTGCACCGCTATCCGCACGAGGTGAAGGCCTTCTACATGAAGCGCGACCCGGCCGACATGACGAAGGCCCTGTGCGTCGACGTGCTCGGTCCCGAGGGCGTGGGCGAGATCATCGGTGGTTCGCAGCGCGAGGAGGACCTCGACGTCCTGCTCGGCCGGATCCGCGAGCACAAACTGCCCGAGGAAGCGTTCGGCTGGTACCTCGACCTGCGTCGCTACGGATCCGTGCCGCACGGCGGGTTCGGACTCGGACTGGAACGCACGGTCGGTTGGATCTGCGGCCTCGAGCACGTACGCGAGGCGAGTCCGTTCCCCCGGATGATGCACCGCATCTATCCTTGAGATCCGCAGCGAAACCGTCGGTTACGCGGCCGAATCCTTGAACGCGCCGCGACTCGCCGTAACTTGCTGCGCCGCATTCCGCGGCCACGCATGAACACAGCCACGTCCCACGCAGCTCCCGACCTCGTCGCGGTGACCGTCGATCCCGTCAAGGGTCGTTGCGTCGTCGCCATCCGCCCGATCCAGAAGGGCACGCGCATCTTGGCCGACCCTGTCGTCGTCGTTCCCACCTCCGAGTCGGAGCTGACGGACCAGACCGTGCTCGGCCGCTATGTCTTCGAGTGGACCGACGAGGGCGACCTCTGCGCCGTGCTCGGTCTGGGCAGCCTGATCAATCATGCGACCGCGGAGAACGTCGAGCTCGTCTCCAACTTCGACGACCGCACGATGGACTTCTTCGCGCTGAAGGACATCGCCGCAGGCGAGGAGCTCGTGTACGACTACGGTCACGAAGAGGGCGAGCTCGCGACGTACTACGGGATCCCGCCCGCGCCTGCGGCGAGGTGAGCGTCGACGGCCCGCCGGCATTGGCACGAATAGATCTGGGCTCGATCGCGGCGCGAGGCCGCATCTCGGCTGCGCCCGTATCATTCGTAGTGCAGGATCGCGAGCGCTCGAATCACGGACACGTCGTGGCGCAGCGCTCGGAAGGGTCGCTGGTTCCATCCGAACTGGCCACGGACTGCCGACCCTAGTCGCGGCCCGAGCAGGCCGTAGACGCAAGCCGGGGGGGGGGTACGCTCACGCGGTACCGTTCGCCCTCCCCTTTCGAGGACTCCCGCATGCACCGCTATCGGCACGCTTTCGTGTTCGCTGCCCTGATCGCGCCCGGCTCGCTCGCCGTCGCCGCAGGATCGCCGCCCCCCACGACTACCCTTCTCACTTCGGTCGAAGTGCTCACGGATCGCCTGCTTTCGGCCCCAGGCAGCGTGGTCGAACTCACGACCAGCGCCGGAAGCGTGGTGGCTGTGACTAGCGTGGAGGGTCAGACCCCATGGCTCGCGGTCGACGCGTCGGCGGGGCTTCGGCTCGTGCTGGGTGAGCGGGCCCATGCGACCGGGATCTCCGTGGGCATGCTCGAGCAAGTGCCCGCCTTCCCTGCAGCCGACGGCGCGGCGGAAGTCCGCCTGCTCACGATCTCGCGGACTCAACCCCTGGCAGTGCCCGTGTTCGTCGAAGGGAAGAGCGGCAGCGTGAACAGCTTCCACGCCACCGATGGCAGTTGGCCGCACTGGGGGATCCACGTTCCAGGTGATTCAGCGCTGCGCGTCACGGCCCACGTGACCGCGCTCCTCGACAACGAGGCGGTGCGACACTTCACGGCCTATCGCGGGCACGCTCCTGCGCAGGCCGCGAGCTACGTGCGCGGCGTCGATCTGGTCTTACCCGGCGTGGAACTCGGCTCGAACGGGATCGTGGTGTCCATCGCGCTGCTCGGCGACCTTGGTGCGGGCGCGACGCTCGACGCCTTCAACTACGCGGCGAGCGCACCAACGATCACAGCCGCGCCCGAATTCACCGCGTCGGTGGTTCTCGTCCAGAACGACCAAGCCTACGTGCACATCAGCGGGAAGCTCCGGCGCGGGCACCTCGCTCTGCTGCTCAGGCCCGCGGGGGGGCCGGCGGGACTGAACGCCGCGATCCAAGACGCCCCGCCGACCTTCGTGGTACCTGCGGGTGGCGGTCAGGGAATCGAGACGGCGGGGTCGTCGCCAAAGGATGGACGTACAGCACCTGCTCACGCTCGCGAGACACACGGAGCCTCGACCGTTCCTGCCATCCCGAGCGTTGCCGCTGATTGTGACCCGCCCGTCCCCGACCAAGGCAACTGGACGTGCACTCCCCTCGCTCCTGCGGCCAATTCCTGCGGAGGCGCGACTTCCGTCGGCACGCCGGAGTGCCAGGTCGTGCGCTCGCGCACGGCCAAGTTCTGTCGCTCGTCGGGCTCGGTGGTGCGCGCACAGCAGGGTCGAACCGCGAAGTGGAAGGTAAGCTTCCAGTTCGGCGGGGGCTCGGGCACGCCACTCACGAGCGGCGGCGGATTCGAGTACGGCGAGGAGTCCACCGAATCTGTGACCGACCAATGGACCGCAGCGCCTGGCGCGCACGGGCTCGGGCAGTGCATGCGCTTTTTCCGCTTCGAACTCGTCTGCGCGCAGAAGTTCTTGCGAGTCTTCGACTCCGTCCTGTTCATCGCGGCGATGCAAGTGGTCATCGATCCCTGCGCGAAGGCCGTCGTCGTGACCCGGGTGTGTCGCGACACGAACACCAGCCAGTCGGTGTGCGACCGGACGCCCTGAGCGTCCGGGTCGGCCGCGGACGCCGAGCGCACCCGGGAGACGTCTCGGGATCGTGACCCTTGCGGATCGGCTCGGGCTGTGGCCGGCGGGTCCGCGAGCGGCAGCTATCGAGGGTTCCGGACTCGATCGGACCCGCCCCGGGCGCGTTTTCTCGAGGATCCGCGCAGCCGGTCGTGCCCCTCCCCGATGACCTTGCGTGAGGTCGCTGGCGTCGTTTTTTGTGCCCCGTGTCGATGTCTGGTACGTCAGTCGCGACCTGTTCGACCTGCGCGGGCTCGACGCGGACGTCGACGTCGACCTCGTCGCACCACTCGCGGTGCTCGAATCCCAAGTGGTATCCGGCCGCGTGTTGCGCTTCGTGAACGATGGGGCCGGGGCGGTTCTCGCGGTGCTGGTGTTCTCGACGAGCCTCCAGCGAGCCGGAGTGCTCGGTGCCGACCTCGACCTCGAAGGCGACATGGATCTCGTCGCGATCGGGCGTCCGACGGGAAGGTCGGCGACGATGGATACCCACCGTGCCGGCTTCACTCACCGAGCGTCGCAGCCTCTGCGTCGGCGATAGCAGCGCGAGCGCGTGTCCGTACGGCAACGCGAGCCCGAGGGTGTCGCAACGCGGCTGACAGAAATCGAGCGGTGCCGTCGCCGTGCTGCGCAGCGGCGGAGCGCTCGTTCTCGGCGTTGACTCGTGTGTGCTCGATGCGAGCGAGATGACGGCTTCGACGATCGCGCTCTTCTTCCAAGGCACCCCCGCGGTCGGCGGCGGTCAGGGCGCGGTGTTCGGCGACGGGCTGCGGTGCGCCTCGGGCGCGGTCGTGCGCCTCGCCGCGAAGACGGCGGTCGCGGGTGCAGCGCGCTTCCCGACGGGGGGGATCCGTCGCTGAGAGCGCGGGAAGGCCTCGAGGCTACGCGCTCTCGGACGCTACTGGCGTCGCTTCCGCGCCGCGTCGCCCGTGAATTCTGCACGGGCCCTGCGAGCACGGGAGTCGATCTGCGCCGCTCGAGTCCGGGAATTCGGCCGGGTTCGTACCGCCGCGGAACACGCGGCTCGAACGCGGCGCGCAGCGCGGCTCTCGGTATCCTTCACGGATCGGCGCACGAACCACGGCGCCTTGGAGACCCCCCGACGATGTTGCGTTTCGCCGCCCGTGTGCTCTTCCTCTGCCTCGCGCTCCTCCCCACGTTCGGGTGCGCGAGTTCATCCGCCGACGTGCGCGCGGCGCGCGGCGACTCGAGCGCCGAATCGGCGACGATGTCGTGGAGTCCCCAGGACGTCGAGACGTTGCGCTCGGTCTCCACCGCGCTGATCTCGCCCGACGGCAAGCAAGTCGCGTACACCCTCTCCGTCCCGCGCACGGCGTGGAAGGACGAGGACGGACTGCCGTGGACCGAACTCCACGTCCTCGACGTCGACAGCGGCGCCTCGCGCCCGTTCGTGACGGGCAAGTCGAACGTCGGGCGCTTCGCTTGGATGAGTGACTCGCAGACGATCGCCTACCTCGCGAAGCGCGACGGCGACAAGGAGACCTGTCTCTACGCGATCCGCACGGACGGTGGTGAGTCGCGCAAGGTGGCATCGCTCGACACGTCGATCTCGGCTTTCAGCCTCTCGCCCGATGGTCGCGAGGTGGCGCTCGTCGCGAACGAACCCGCTTCGAAAGTGCGCAAGGCGCGCGAGGAAAAAGGCTTCAAGCAGCAGGTCTACGAAGAGGACAACGCGTTCGCCCGCGTGTGGATCGCCGAAACGAAAGAGGGCGCTGCCGCCGCGCGCCAGCTCGAAGTCGAAGGTCACGTTCATCAATGCGTGTGGAGTCCCGTCGACGCCCGCCTCGCGCTCGCGCTGGCACCGACGCCGCTCGTGGACGACGAGTACATGCGCACCCAAGTGCGCGTCGTCGACTCGAAGGACGGCACGGTCCTCTACCGCATCGAGAACACGGGCAAGCTGGGCACGATCGGTTGGACGCCCGACGCGAAGTTCGTCGCGATGATCGCCGCGTCGGACCTGAACGACCCCGCGGCGACGACGTTCAGCGCCTGGGCCAGCGAACCGAACGCGCGCCCGGAGCGGATCCAGCCTCTTTCCGCAGATTGGGAAGGGGCGGCCGTCTCTTTCGCTTTCCAACCCGACGGTCACGCCATGCTCGTCGCCGCGAAGGGTTGCGAGACGTCGTACGAGAAGGTCAACGTCGCGAACCAGGGCGTGCAGAAGACGATCATCGCGCCCGGTGTCGCGATCTGGACGGGCGCTTCGATCTCGAAGGACGGCCAAGTCGGCGCGCTGGTCGGCCACACGCCGCGCCACCTGCCCGAAGTGTGGACGATGCGCCACGGCGATGCCGGGCCGAAGCGGCGCACGATCTCGAACCCGTTGCTCGAAGGGATGGAGTTCGCCAAGCAGGAAGTCGTGCGCTGGAAAGCGCGTGACGGTGTCGAGCTCGAAGGTGTGCTCGTGCATCCGGCGAATGAGGTCGCGGGCACTCGCTATCCGCTGATCCTCTCGGTCCATGGCGGTCCCGAAGCGCACGATTCGAACGGTTGGTCGACGAACTACAGCCGCCCGGGACAGATCGGGGCCGCGCGCGGGTTCGCGACGCTCTATCCGAACTACCGCGGCAGCACGGGGCGCGGCGTCGCGTTCCAGAAGAGCTCGCAAGGCGACGCGGGCGGCAAGGAATTCGACGACCTCGTCGACGCGGTCGATCACCTCGTGTCGATCGGGCTCGTCGACAAAGCGAAGGTCGGCGTCACCGGCGGTTCGTACGGCGGCTACGCGACCGCGTGGTGCTCGACGAAGTTCACGGATCACTTCGCGGCGGGCGTCATGTTCGTCGGAATCTCCGACAAGTTCTCGAAGTTCGGCACGACCGACATCCCCGAGGAAGAGTTCAACGTCCATGCGTTGAAGCGCGTGTGGGACGACGTCGAGCACCTGCGCGAGCGTTCACCGATCACGCACGCGGCGCAGTCCAAGACGCCGCTGCTCATCCTGCACGGTAAGGACGATCCGCGCGTCGATCCGGGCCAGTCGCGCACGATGTACCGGCACATGAAATTGCGCAGCCAGGCGCCGGTGCGACTCGTGCTCTACCCCGGTGAAGGTCACGGCAATCGGAAGGCCGCGTCGCGTCTCGACTATGCCGTGCGCATGCTCCAGTGGTTCGAGCACTACCTGCAAGGCCCCGGCGGCGCGATGCCCTCCTTCGAGGTCGATTACGCGGAAACACCGGCGGTTTCGGGCTGATTCGCTGATCGAGCCGGGGCGAGAGGCTCCGGCGCGCAGGGGGTCAACCGATCTGTCCGCCATCCACGCGGCGGATCGCCACGACCGCCGAGCGCGTCGGCAGCTTCTCGTCGTAGTCGGGAAAGCGCGTGCTCGGATTCAGGAACGAGTAGCCGGACTTGCCGTTCGCGTCGCTCTCCCCCGGGTGCTGCACGGCGAGGAACAGCGTCGTGCCGTCCGGCGTGAAGCACGGCCCGCACACTTCTGCGCCGATCG
The DNA here is from genome assembly GCA_964552875.1 of uncultured Planctomycetaceae bacterium. Classification (GTDB taxonomy): domain Bacteria; phylum Planctomycetota; class UBA1135; order UBA1135; genus JAEUHZ01. The sequence continues at coordinate 10,112 of CAZKIY010000029.1, read as the reverse complement.
GCGCACGGAAGAACCGTCGCGTCAGCGCGCGCCCCGGCCCGAGCGTGTCCGTCGCCCACACGCCATCCGCGATGCCTTTCCGTGATCCGCCGTCCGTCGAGATCCACATCCGCCCGGCGGGATCGAACGCGGCGTTGTCGGGGCACGTGAACCAGCCGTCGCGCGTCACGTCGGGATGGTAGGCCGCGCGTTGGGCGATCTCGGTCACGTCGGGCCGCTCGAATGGGTCGCCGGCGCGCAGGAAGAGCTCCCACGTGAACTCGCTTGCGCCGTGGTCGCGCTGGCCGGTCCAACGCGCAGGCGGAACGAGTTCGAGCACGTGCCCGTGTCGATTCGGCGCGCGGGGATTCGGGCCGTCGAAGTCGCCGGCCTTGCGCTTCGTATTGTTCGTGAGCATCACGTAGACACGTCCCGTCACGGGATTCGCCTCGACGTCCTCGGGACGATCCATGCGCGTGGCTCCGAGCAACGTCGCCGCCGATCGCGCCTCGATCAGGACGTCGGCTTGACTTGCGAACCCGTGTTCGGGATCGAGCGGCGCCGCACCGAAGACGAGCGGCAGCCACACGAGCCGCCCGTCGGGCTCGAAACGCGCGACGCTCAACGTGCCCTCGTCGAGGAGATCTCGATTCGCGGCCTCATCCGCGGAGTTCCACGGCTTCGCCGTCACGAATCGGTAGACGAACTCGTGTTCGTCGTCGTCGCCCATGTAGACGACGACGCGGCCGTCGGGAGCGAGCGTCGTCGCCGCGCCTTCGTGCTTGAAGCGACCGAGCGCCGAGCGTTTCACGGGTTCCGAAGTCGGGTCGTACGGGTCGAACTCCACGACCCAGCCGTAGCGATTCGGTTCGTGCGGCTCGACATCGGCGCGAAAGCGCGTGAAGTGTCGATCCCAGGCGTACTCCATCTCGCGGCCGACGCGACAGCGTTCGTGATTGCGGCGTTCGCTGTCCGTGAACTCGAGACCGGAGAAGTACTTGTTGAAGTTCTCCTCGCACACGAGGACGGTGCCCCACGGCGTGACGCCGCCCGCGCAGCAATTGAACGTGCCCAAGATCCGCTTGCCCGTCGCGTCTGCGCTCGTGCGCAGTCGCGCGTGGCCTGCAGCCGGCCCCGACACCCGCATCCACGTCGAGCTCGCGCTGATGCGTCGCGCATAAGGGCTGCCGCGAACGACACGCCAGCGGCCATCCTCGAGCGCGATCTCGATCACCGTGTGGCCTTGCGCGGCCATCTCGGCCTCCACGTGCGGCCGACCGACCTCCACGTCTCCCGACGAGTCCTTCGGGAGTTCCGCGAACATCATGCGGAGCTTCGAGCCCTCGTGGTTCACGCACAGGAGTCCGCGCGTGCTCGAGTTGGATCCGCGGGGCAGCGGCAGGAACGCGATGTAGTCGTTCTCGGTCCCGAACTGCATTTCCTGCTGCGCGCGCGTCACCTTTTGCGGGTCGAACGCGGGCGCTCCGGCGACGACCGGGTCGCCCCAAGCGATCAGAACGTGAGCCGCGTGGCCGGTCGGCACGTGCATCCGCTCGTCGACTCCCTGCGCGACCTCCTCGAAGCGCAAGGTGGTCGCCGGCTCCGTGGCGCGAGTCGTCGGAGCGCGTTCCTCTCCGCGGTTCCCGGACGCGACCACCGAACGTGGCAGAGCGAATGCGGCGGCCAGTGCCCCGACCCCGCGCAAGGCGTCGCGTCGCAGGATGCGCGCTGCGAGCACGCTGGCGAAGTCCTCCGGCTCGGCTCGGTGTTCTCCCATCCGCGAGAGGATAACGGTCGCGCGCGAAGTCGGCGTCCGAGCCCGCGAAGCGTTCACGGGCCGTCGCGTCGCAAAGAGCCGTGAATAGGTACGGACAGCGCGCGGACTCGAGACGTTCACAGCGTCAGAGAGCCGGTGAAGAATTCACGGGCGACGCAGCGCGGAAGCGGCGCCAGCAGGGTCTGAGAGCGTGTAGCCCCGATGGCTTCACACGCTCTCGCGGCGCGTAGCGTCGCCACATGAATCTGAGAGCCCGCAGACTCGATTTCTTCACGGGCTCTCAGCGCGCGCGAACTTCGACGCGCGCCGTGAGACGCTTCTTCGGGAGCAGCCGGATGCGCGTGTCCGTCGGCATCCACCGCGCGCCTTCCACGCGCACCGTGTAATCGCCCGCAGGCAACAAATCGCGGGCCTCGGCCGTCTCTCCCGGCAAGAGGATCTGGACGTCGTCACCTCCGAGGCGGAGGTCGAGCGAGCGCTCGCGGCTTCCGTCCGCCGGAACGAGAACGAATCGCGCCCCGAATCGCTCACGGTGCACGGCCGGCTTCGAGGCTTCGTCCAGACCCGACGGCGGGGGACCGACGAGCATGCACTCGATCCAAAGACGTGCTCCGGCCACGGGCTCGACCGCTACGACGACTTCGCCTTCGGTCGGGACCATGACGATCTCGGGCGACTTCCAGGGGAAGAACCAGGCGCCCGCGGCGCCAGCGAAGTCGAGGATCAGCCGGTGTTCGCCCGGCGGGATCCCGGTCGCGATGCCGTCGGCGCCGACATCGAGGAGACCCAAGTCCTCGTCGACGAGCCGAGTCGCCGTAGACGCGATCGCGAGTCGCATCGTGAGATCCTTCGCGTCGGTGCCGACGAGGCTCAAGCGAATCCGGCCGTTCGAGGCGCGGGTGCCGAGCGCGAGCTCCTCTTCGAGATGCTGCGTCCCCACGCCGAAGTACACGATCCGTTCGGGGGAAACGCGCGTTCCGAGGCGAGCGCGAACCGCCAGAGGAGTCTCGGGATCTGCGCTGAACGTAGCCAACGCACGAGCGCCGCGAGTCGCCTCGCGGCGCGTGCTGCCCGGCGTGTACGAACCATCGGATTCGAGGCCGAGCTCCGTCGCTTCGACGAGTGCGCCCGGTACCGGCGCCCCCGCATCGTCGACGACGCGCACGACGAGGATCGGCGTCTCGACGCGCAGTTCGACGTTCGTCTGGCCGGGCTCGAAGAGCGCTTGTCGCGGCTCGACGACGATCGCTGGATCGGCGGGCTTCACCGAGTAGTGATCGGGACGCAGCGCGCGGAACTCGAAGCGGCCGGCCTCGTCCGTGAACGTGCGTGCATAGGAAAGCCCCTCGTTGCGCTCGACCTCACGTGCGCGGCGAACGGCCGTCGCGAACGAGTCGGGCTGGAAGGAAGTCTCGCCCTCGATCGCCCACAGCTCGAGGTTCTTCGCCGGCGTGCCGTCCACGTGCAGCGCGATGCCCGACATCCGATCCCCGCCGCCCAGCACCACGTCGCCGACGTCGTGATCTTGACGCGCCACGACTTCGATCTCGCGCGCATGGACTCCGGCGTCTTGGGCACGGAGGGAGAGGTGGACCTTGCCGCCGGCCGCGAAACCCAGCGCGAAACGCCCGTCGGCATCGGCGATGGTCTCGTCGACCAAGGTCAGTCCGCCGGGCCCCGAACGTCCGTCGCGCAGCGAAATCGCCGCCGTGGCACGCGGCACGGGTGTCCCACGCGCATCGACGGCGCGACCGCGCAGCGCGGCGCCCTCGTCCATGCGCGCGTCGACCGTCACGTCGTGCGCGGGCGCCGGCGGAAGACGCGTGCCGGACTCGGCGGGCTGGAACCCCGCAGCATCGACGCGCGCTTCGATCCTCGCGCTCGCGAGCTCGCGCGCGCTGAGCGTATCGAGCCGAGGCAGCGCCGCGGAGTACGCGCCCGTCGCGTCGCTGCGAGCTCGCGCGAGATCGAGCACGAGGCCTTCCGACGTCCTCACTTCGAGCACGACGCGTGCATCGGCCACCGGCGCCG
>CAZKIY010000029.1:0-6225 GCA_964552875.1 uncultured Planctomycetaceae bacterium | reverse complement strand
AGGCCTTCCGACGTCCTCACTTCGAGCACGACGCGTGCATCGGCCACCGGCGCCGAACCGACGGCCGTGCGCACGGATCCGCGTGCCGTCCACCCGTCGCCCGACCGTGGTGCCGCACTCGACGCCTCGCCCACCGCGGGACCCTGCGCGCCCGTCGCCGCGGGAACCGCTGGGGCGCGCGTGGATGCTGGACTTTCGTCGGGCGTCGTGCCCCGCGCGGCGGGCACTGTCGCCGTCGTCGGCGCGATGCCCGGCTTTGGCTCGGGGGTCCGATCACAACTCGCGACGAGAAGGAGCGCGAGCCACGCGCCGCGCAGGAGGTGGGAGGTTGCTGTAAGTCTCAAGGTCTCGATCCTCCGATCGTCCGGGCCGACAACGCGCGCTCGAGTTCCCCCGCGGCTCGAACGCGGTCGACCGCGCTGGCCTCGGGCCGATACGGATTGTCGATCTCGGCGCGCCGCGCGAGTGCGGTCGCGGCACGCCACTGTGCGAACACCATCTCGTCGATCGTCGCTGCGCCGCGCGCTGACGCGGGCCGCCTGCGCGTGTCGGACGTGCCTTCGAGGAGCACGGCCAAGAGGAAGTCGACGATCCCTCCGTCGCGGCCGAGCGCGAGACACGATACGGCGCACTCGACGCGCACGGCGAACGTGGGGTGGGGGCGTCGACCTATCGCGAGCTCCTCCAACGCGCTCCCTAGAGTGGGCGTCGAATCCAGCACTTTTCCCAGTGCGGCTGCGGCCGCGACGTCCACCGCGGGCACGTCGGTATCCGCCGTGCGAATGCGGCGTTCGAGCCGCGCGCGCAGCACCTCGTGGGCTTCGAGCGCCCCGCTCGCGGAGAGGAGGAGCACGGCCCGCAAAGATCGCGGACTCTGGCCCTCGAGTGCCGCGCGCAACTCGTCGAGCGCCGCATCGTCCAGTCGACCCGGTTCTCGCGACGGGTTCCAGCGGTCGAGCACGTCCTCGAACGCGGGAGTCGTCAACGAGTCCCAGCCGCGCGGAAGCGCGAGCGCGCGACGAGGGATGTCGACGCTTCGAGCCGGGACCACGGCGGAGATCGGCGGCGGCGCCGTGACGACCGTCGACACCGGTTCGGGGGGCAGGTCCGTGCGTGGAGCGTGCGCCGCGCAGGCGCAAATCGCCGTCAGTGCGAAGACGGTGAGGATTGGAATCCGGCGCATCGCGCGCAGACTAGCCGAGTCCGCGACTCGGCTCTACCTCAGGGCTCGAACGAGCGCAGTCCCGCCTCGTCGGAGATCCACAGACGTCCGTGCGGGATCGACACGTTCGGTGATTCCCAGGCGACGTAGGTCCACTCGCCGACGCGTCGCAGGTGTTCCGTGCGCGGCGGAGCTCCCGTGGACTTCACGGTGAACACGGTCTCGCCGATCTCCACGGTGAACGGAGCCCACGGACAAGGGAAGCTCGTCGCCGAACTGGATCTGCGGCGCAGGATCGCGAGTCCGGCGTTCGAGCTAGGTCGCGCCTCTTCGACGGCTTCGAGCGCACTCGAATCGAGCTCTTCCGGCTTGAGCCGCTCGTTCCAGGCGAAAGTTCGGCCGTTCTTGAAGCGCACGACGACGCGATCGACCTGCGAAATCGGGCCGTCGAGCGGCGGCGAACCAGCGGCCCACGGACCGTCCCTGGTTCCGTCAGCGGCGCTGACGATCCACACCTCGCCGTCTTCGGTCACGACGAGCAGATGGCCGGGGCGTCCGGGCAAGAACACGGGCACGCGACCCACGCCGCCGAGCGAACTGAAGCGGGCTTCCCAGATGCGCGTTCCATTGCGGCCGAGCCGTGCGATCGAACCGGCGCGATCGACGACGACGTGATCGTCTCCGACTGCGACGGGCGGCGCTTCGACGCGGCCGACCGTTCCCCACGCTCGTTCCGGGATGCGCGACAGCGAGACGTTCACGTCCGCGGGATGCAGGGAGGTCACCGTGTGCGGCTCATGACCCTCGAGCTCGATGGTGAAGGTGACGAGCTGCTTCCAAGTCGTCTCGAGAGTGAACGGTGTGACGCGCTCGGTGCCGTCGGCGAGCTTCGTACGCGCGCCCGCGGGCACGGTGACGACGCGCCACGGGAGGAGCCACGAGTCGAAGTCGTCCAGTGCGCTCTTGAGCAGGGCGTAGGCCTCGACTTGGCGGCCGGCCTCGGCGAGCGTTCGCGCATCGGCGATCGCGCGAACGCGATTCTCGACCTTCGCGATTTCCGCCGCGAACAGCGTCGCGAGCTTGCCCGTCGAATCCGTCGCGAGCAGGGCTCGGTAGGCATCGAGCGCGCGCTGGTGATCCCCGGCCTCTTCGTGAGCGCGAGCGGTGTTGATCAGCACGTCCTGCGAAGCGAGGTTCTCCTTGCGGACGCGCTCCTCGCGTTCACGCGCTCGATTTGCGCTGCGCTCTTCCACGCGTTTGCGCATGGCCGTGAGGCGCTTCTCGAACTCGCGTGCTGCTTCGGGCGGCTTGGCGCCCATCGGTTCGGCCAGGGATCGCGCGAGCGCGAGGAATCGGTCCTCGGCGCGCTGCTGGTCTTGCGCATCACCCGTTCCCGCGAAGAGGAGAGCGATCTGCGCGTCGAGGCGCGCCGCCAATCCGTTGTAGAGGTCGGGGACGAGCGGCAACGGCTCCTCGCTGACCCGGAGAGTCGGAGCCGCGGGAAGCTCGAGTGCGCGCTGGAGACCCAGGCGCATGTCACCGACGGTGCACTCCAGCGCCGCAGCGTTGTACTCGTCGGTCCAGGTCGTGCGGACCGCGGCTTCGGCCATTCGCTTGCGTTGACCGAGTTCCAATCGAAGTGCGGCGATGCGCGGAGAGTCGTCGTCGTGGAAGGCGTTGTCGAGTTCGAACAGCGCAGCGGCCGGATCCTCGGAGAGAGACAGCACGCCGGCGAGCCGATTCTCCAGGTGACGGTGCGACGTGAATTGGACGACGGCGCCGACCGACAGCGCGAGCAGGACGGAGATCGTGACCAGCGAGTGCTTCTTGACCAGCGTGCGCTGCACGGCGTGAGCGCGCGCTCGCATGTAGAGCCGACGGATCTCGCGATCGCCCGGCATCGCGTCGCTCAACTGACGCAGCGGCTGGAGAACTTCTTCGCTGCGGCCGGCTTCGAGCGCCGCTCGGATGACTTCGAGGAGGAACGGCGCCGCTTCGATCGCGATGCCGGCCTGGACCATCGCGCCGCCGATTTCGAGGCGGACGTGAGCCGTTTCCGGCGCGCGGTTGGCTGCGATCCGCAAGATGGACGCTGCCGCGTTGCGCTTGTTCTCGCGCAGCAGCGTGCGCGACAACGTGAGCAGCTCGCGCACGCTCGGCACCGACGGATCCGCAGTCGCACGCAGTTGCCAAGCGAGCAGTCGGATCTGTCCCGTGCGGTCGTTGGTCTTCTCCCGCGTGAAGTCCTTCCAACGCGCGAGCGCATGCATCGGCGTCGCGGAAGCGTGATCGAGGCGTCGCAGGAACGTGCGGCCGCGTCGCGCCGGCAGTGCGTGCACGACGGGTTGGAGTCGCCCCGACTGCCACTCGCCGTCGAACGCGTGCGCGTCGACCTCGGCCAGCGGCCCGGCTGGCGCGATCTCGATCCAGGAGATGAGTCTCGAAACCGCGCGTTCGGTCTGCGAGCGCGCGATCTCGTGCTGGACGAGGTAGAGGAGTTCGGGCGGGGTCGAGAAACGCAGCGCACCGCGTCGCAATTCCTGGAGCGCGAGGTTTCTCGCCTGACGTAGCGGCCACGCGAGTCGGTCGGCCATCTCGAGCACGCTCGAGGTCCCGTCGCAGGCCTTGTGGATCCGCTCGACGTCGCCCTTCATCGGGCCGGAATCGAGGCGTTGGAGCACGGCATCGCCGGCGTCGCGCCACGTCGTCTGCAGCGTGTCCCAGTCGTCCTTCAGCCGCGCATATTCGAGGAGCGTCGCCTCGATGCCCATGCCGGCGACCCACACGGACTCGCGGCCGGGTCCCTTGCGTTCGAGACCTTGCTCGGATGCGCCGATCCCCGAGCCCTCGGGTTTCTTCGGGACCGGGCCGGGTTGGAAGCGGAAGTGGACGGTGGTCGAATCGAGGAGCTGGAACAACGTCTCGATTCGTCGAGCGCGCGCGATCTCTTCCATCCGCAACGAGTCGACGTGCGTCTCGGGGTCGTCGACCCACGCGATGCGCGCGAGTTTGCGCCAGGATTCGGGATCCTCCTCGGGTTCGGGAAGGAGGTGCATCGCACCGTCCTCGACGCCGATGGTCGCGCGCAGGCCATCCTTCGAATGGAGGGACAGCACCCCCGCTCGGCCGCGGGCCAAACTCTGCAATAGATCGGCGAGGCCGATTCCGCCGACGTCTCCCTGGAAGCTCATGGGGTCCCGCAACTATCGGCCGTGCACGCGAGTCGAATGGAGCGTCGTGACTCAGGAAACGAGAGTCCGCAATCGCTCGAGGTCCTCGAGAGTGTCGAGATCGTCGAGGATTCGCTCGCTTTGGACCTGGATCGAGAGCGTTGGCGACGCGCGGAGTCGCAGATCGCGGAGCGTCGCGAGCGGCGATCGATCGGGAAAGTCCTTCCCACTCGCGCAAAGGTCGCGCGCGAGCTCACGGCCGATGACCACCGGGTGACCGAAGCTCACGCGAGGCGCGTCGGTGCTGCCTTGGTCGAGGAACGGCCCGAGCCAGCCGCGCGCGGGCGAACCGTGCGCGATCCACGCGGAGCACAAGGCCGCGAAGACCTCGGCCGGGACGAGCGGGACGTCGACGGGCGTGATCGCGAGATCGAGACCTCGACGCGCGCGGCTCGCGAGCGCGACCCCGCTCGTCCGTCCCGACTCCCACGCGGGGTTGAACAGGACTTCGATGCCGGAGGGGACGCCCGCGCGGATCGCGTCATGGTGCGCGCCGGTGACGACGAGCGGCGTCGCGGCATCCATCGTGCGTCCGGCTTCGACGAGCCGCGCGAGCGCGTTCTGTCCTCCGAGATCGACGAGCGCCTTGCACGTCCCGAGTCGACGGCTCGCGCCGGCCGCGAGGATGACGAGGGCCGGCATCACGCGCCGACGTAGCGGTCGTAGAGCGCGAGCGCGCGGTCCTCGTCCTCGGTGCCTTCGATCAACGCGCGACCGTCCGCGAAGAGCGTGAACTTCTCCGGTGTGACCTCGAAACGCAGGATCGGTCCCTGACGCCGCACGTCGCGCGCAACTCCATCGAGGTTTCGCGCGACGAGGTCGAGATCGGGCTTCGCGCGCGCGGCGCGCACTTGAACGGTGCCGCGACCGCACAAGCGCACGGCACGCTGGGTTCGCGATGCGCGCAGGTAGACGAAGTCGCGCGCTCCGCAGCACGGGCACTCGAGATCGCGCGCGAGTTCGATCTCACGCACCCGACCGTCCCACGCGTCGAGCTCGACGAGCCGAGGAACGAGCGACGTTTCTCCAGCCAGGATTCGGAGCGCCAGACCGGCTTGCAATGCCGCGACGAACGCGACCGCCGGTTGGATGACGCCCGCCGTCTCGCACGTGGGCAGCACGCCCGGCGGCGGCGCTTCGGGGAAGACGCAGCGCAAGCACGGACCGACGCCCGGAATGACCGGCATGACGAGCCCGCTCGACCCGACGACGCCGCCGTACACCCACGGAAGGCCCGAATCGACGCTGAAATCGTTGACGAGGTAGCGCGTCTCGAGATTGTCGGTGCCGTCGAGCACGACGTCGACACCGGCTGCGAGCTCGACGAGGTTGGAAGCATCGAGATGCGCCGCGTGCGCTTCGACCCGCGTCGGTCCGCCGATCTTCGCGAGCACTTCGGCCGCGGCTTCGGCCTTGAGCGCGGAGTCGCGCGCGTGACGTTCCTCGAAGAGGACCTGGCGCGGCAAGTTCGATTCCTCGACGACGTCGCGGTCGACGAGGACTAGGCGCCCGATGCCGCTCCGCACGAGAGACTGCGCGATCGCGCCACCGAGGGCTCCGCAACCGACGAGGAGCGCGCTCTTCGATTGGATGCGACGCTGACCCTCGAGGCCGAGACCGGCGAAGCGCACTTGCCGCGCGAAGCGTCGCTCGAACGGATCGACCGTGTCCGTCATGAGGACTCTCCACGGTAGACGAGCCACCACACGAGGACCACGACTGCCGCGATGCCGACCAGCACGAGCCCGATGGGGACCAGCAGCGAGCGCAAATCGCTGGGCGGCGCGCGCAACATGTACTGCATGCACTGCGACGGCGTGATCCCGCTCGGAA
>CAZKIY010000028.1:19055-22093 GCA_964552875.1 uncultured Planctomycetaceae bacterium | reverse complement strand
CGAGCGTGAAGCCGTTCTTGCGCTTCCACGTCGTCGGGCTGGTCGGCTCGCGGTCCTTCAGGTCGCGCAAGCTGCGCAGCTCCTCGAGCAGGGCCGAGAGCGCGCGTTCCTTGGTCTTCTGCGCCTCCGCGAGGTGCCGCACGAAGCCCCACGCGACCGGCGCGGCCTCCGGGTCGAACGTCCCGCGCTTCCACTCCGCAAGTTCCTCGATCTCGAGCGGCTTCGCCGCCCGATCCTTGAACGCGATGCGCAGGTCGCTGGGCCAACTCGTGTGCTCGGTCGCGAACACGAATCCGTCGCGATAGGGGAAGCAGTAGACCGACTTGTCGAAGGCCATCTCGGCTTCCCACGCGATCCCCTGGACGAGCCAGTTGGGCTGTTGCCCGAAGCGTCGCAGCGTGAGCAGTTGCACGACGCGGTTCAGCACCTCGTGATCGCCGTTCCACTCCTCTTGGCCCGATGCGTTCTCGACGAAGGCGCCGACCAGCGGATCCTCGAGCGTCAGGCCGGTCTGCTTGCGCGCCTCGGTCACCCAGTCCTTCAGGTAGGAGACGCTCGATTCGAGGTGATCGAGGAGGCCCGCGTAGTCCTTCTCGTCGTGGAGCACGATGAGCACCGCCGTCTGCGAGTCGGGTGCTCCCGAACCCGAACCCCAGATGCTGGGCGGCGTCGCCGGCTTCATCCCGGTCGTGCCACCGGACTTCGGAGCGTTGGGCGGCGGGCCTTCCGGGTCCTCGGGGATCGGAGTTCCGCTGGGCTTCTTCTCCGGAGGAGGTGCCCCGGCACCGTTCGGAGCGGCGGCCGGGGCTGCGCTCGCGCGCGGGACCGGCGGCAAGAGGCCGTCGAACCAGGACTCGGCGCGACCGATGACCGAGAGGGTCTCCTGCGTGCGACCTCGTTTCGCCGGGGTGAGGAGCAGCACGCGTCCCTGCGCGTCGAGGTCCATGCGGTACTGCTTCGCGGAGCAGAACGCGGTCCAGCGCGAGATCGCGTCGAAGGCCGGCTTGGGCAAATCGGCGTGCAACTTCGCCGTCGTGGCCTCCTTGTTCTTCCAGCCGACCGGGACGTCGCCGAGCAGTCCAGCCCGGGCCGGCGCGCTGGTCAGGATGGCGAGGGTGAGCGCCGCGCGCGCGAGGCTCATCAGCGAGCGGTTCGTGTTCATGCGTCTCTGTCTCCCGTTCCTAGCGCCGTTCCGACAACCACTGCACGAGCCGTACCTGGAGTTCTCCGGGCGTCATGTCGAGCACCTCGCTCGTGATCTTCGCCGGATCCTCGCCGCGTGCGGCGCGCGTCACGAAACCGAGCACCGCATCGGGCCGACCCTCGATCAAGTAAGCGACGAGCGCGTACCCGGTCAGCGCCCCTTCGACCTCGAGCCGGTCGAGATTGCGTCGCAGCAAGTCTTCGATCGGCACCGCGGTGCCCGTGGAGAGGAGGTCGAACGCCTCCTGGATCCAATTCGAATCGGGCGTCATCAACTTGCCGCGCAGATCGGCCGAGCCGGCGTCCGCCCCTTCCGACACGAACCAGGTGAGGCGCGTGCCGACGAGTTCGCGTGTCAGATACTGGCCGATGCCTTCCCAGGCCCAGGCGGTGTTGTGCGAGACGGCCAGCGTGAGCGCCATGACGTGCCCGATCGTGTGCCGAACGCCCGCGTCGGCGCGCCGCACTGGATCCTTGCCGAACAATGCGACGTTCGTAGAGCGGGGGATCCCCGTGCCCTCGAGCCCCATGAGGCGCGTGCGCTCCTCCTCGGTGATGCCCGGGAGCTTCGCGAGGAAGGCCTCCTTTTCACCAGGTTCCGTGAGGATGTAGATCGTGTAAGCGCCCGGGAAGCGCATCTCGGTGCCGAGCACGATGCTGAGCAGGACTCCGGCTCCTTCCGCGGCGCGTCCGATCCGCACGGCCTCTTCCTCGGTCCCGGTGGACACGATGCGCACGTTCTCGCCTTGGAGGACGACCTTCCACGCGATTCCGAACGCCGCCTCGGCCTCGTTGGGCCTCTCGGGCGCGAACGGCGCGCCGACCTCCATGAGGCGCTTCGCGTCCGCGCGGATCTTCGTGCGCCGTTCCTTCGCCGTGGCCGTCTCCGGCAGGACCCAGCGGTCACCGACTTGGACGTTGCCGAGCCAGGCGTGGAGACCGGCGTGATTCGGCGCGAGGCTCTTGATCTCGGCGATCAGCATGTCGCGGTCGGCCACCGTGCGACCCTCGACCCGGGCCAGAGCGAGCAGCGCGTCGCCATAGGGCGTGCCCACCGCGTCTTCGCGCTTTGCGAACTCCTCGAGCCACTTCTTGCCGAGGTTCTTGAGCTCGCGCGGCGGGGGCTCCTTCCACGAGCCGTCGACGTTGCGCGCGTAGCGCAGACCCTTGCGCGCCGACGCGTCGTCGGGTGCGATCTCGAGCACCTTGCGCCACAGGCGGTCGCGCTCGATGAACAGCTCCTTCTCGTTGCACCAGGTCGCGAGCTGGAGGATGCGGTCGACCATGTCCGCCCGAGCGGCGGCCCGCTGGGCCTCGAGCGAACCCGCCTGCGTGCCGGACGGAGAGATGTCATCGCTGCCGGTGCGGGACTTCGCGGTTGCCGGACCACCCAGCGTCAGGGCAGCGAGACTCGGGGTCGCGAAGGCGGGCCCGAGGATGATGAAAGCGAGCGTGGCGGCGAGTCGGCGCACGGAGGCACTCCGTCGGAGGGAAGTTCGAGGAGGTGGGGACTTCCTCGGCGAGATCGGGTCGGGACTGCAGGGAGCGCGCGGTACGGGAGCGGGTGCGCGCGCACCTCGAACGAGGAATAAGAACGGCACGGGATACCGAATCCTCGTAAACAGTGCGTTGAAGCCGCGGATTCTACTCTGCGAACGCCCGAATTCACGGCTCCACCGGCCCGTTTTGACGTCCCGTTGACCATGCAGGACGTCGAACCGGGATCCAGGGAGCAGATGGTGCGCGAACTCGCCGGAGTCGGACCGGCGCGCGCCGCGAAGTTGGCGGACGCGGGCATCCGCACCGTTCGCGATCTCTTGCGCGTCCTACCCCTC
>CAZKIY010000028.1:16497-18955 GCA_964552875.1 uncultured Planctomycetaceae bacterium | reverse complement strand
GACGAGCCCGAGCCCGTGGCCCGAGCGGACCTGGACCTGCTCGGAGTGCCACCGCTCCCGCGCGCGCTCCTCGACCTGCACGCGCCCGCGACCGTCGCCGGATTCGAGGCCGCGCGCGGCCGCATCGCGCTGGAGCGCATGCTCGAACTCCAGGCGCGACTCCACATCCGGCGGCTCCGCGCTTCCTCGGGTGCGGCACTCGGCGCCGACACCTCGCCCGAGCGGCGTGCGCGGGCTGCCGCTGCCTTCCCGTTCGTGTTCACGCCGGCGCAAGCGCGCGTCGCACGCGAGATCGCCGACGACTTGGCGCGAGCGCGGCCGATGCGGCGTCTGTTGCAAGGCGACGTGGGCTCGGGGAAGACCGCGATCGGGGCCTTCGCGGCCTTCCTCACGGCGTGGTCGGGCGGACAGTGCGCGTTCCTCGCTCCGACGGAACTTCTATCGGAGCAGCACCAGATGGGGCTCGCGCCCCTGCTCGAACGGGCCGGGCTCACGAGCGGCTACCTCTCCGGTTCCCTCACGGCGCGCGCGCGCCGATCCGTCCTCGCGCGACTCGCCGACGGTTCGCTCGACGTGGTGTTCGGGACACACGCGTTGTTCTCGCGCGACGTCGTCTACCGTCGGTTGGCGCTGGCCATCGTCGACGAACAGCACCGCTTCGGTGTCGCACAGCGCGGCGAACTCTTCGACAAGGGGGTGGACGCGCACGTGCTGCTCATGAGCGCGACGCCGATCCCGCGAACGCTGGCGCTCGCTTGGTATGGAGATCTCGACACGAGCCACCTCGACGAGAAACCTCCGGGGCGCGGAACCGTGACGACGCGCTGGGTGCGCGGCGCGAAAGAGGACGTGGAGAGCCTGCTGCTCGAACGCGCACGCGCACGAGAGCGGATCTTCTGGGTCGTGCCGCGCATCGGAGAAGCCGAAGGGGACTTCGACGTCGCCTCGGTCAGCGGTCGTCGAGCGGAGACGGCCGAGGAACGGCATGCGCGACTGCTCGTATCGCCGCTCGCGGAGTTCGGCATCGAGCTCGTGCACGGGCGCATGAAGGCCGCCGAACGCGCACGTCGATTGGCGCGCTTCCGAGCCGGAGAAGTGCGCACGCTCGTGGCGACGACCGTGATCGAGGTCGGGGTCGACGTGCCCGAAGCCACGGTGCTGGTCGTCGAGGGCGCGGAGCGGCTGGGCCTCGCGCAACTCCACCAACTGCGCGGCCGCGTGGGGCGAGGAACGCAACCGTCGTGGTGCCTGCTGCTGGGCGGCGATTCCGCGCGGAGGAGATTCCAAGTGCTCGAACGCACCTCGGATGGATTCGAAATCGCCGAGGAAGACCTGCGTTTGCGCGGGATGGGCGACTTGGGCGGCCATCGTCAAGCGGGCGCGAATTCCGAGGGCCTCGACGAATGGGGGAGCGACATGGCGCTGTTCCATGCCGCCCAAAGGCTCATCGCGGAAGATGCACGCGTGAGGGAGTGGTACGCGGAGCGAGCGGCGCGCGAACTCACGCCGTGAGCGGAGTGCAGTCCGTCGTTACGGCGCCGAGCGCCGCACCGACGGACTCGTAGAACGCTCAGTTGCAGATCGTGACCGACAACCCGTTGCTCAGGTTGAAGCCGGCTCCACCCGCGGCCGGATTCCGGTACCAGAACTGACACTTCAGGATCTGACCCGGGCTCGCCGGACCGCTCGGGAGAGCCGTCAGGTCCAAGCTGCGTGTCGCGTCGCCGAAAGCGTCCGTCGTCTGCACGCCCAGTCGGTACGTCGTGCCACCCACGCAGCGGAAGCCGTTGCCGAAGGGGACTTGGAGCGCGGCGGATCCGTAGAAGAAGAGACCCGACGTGTTCGGCGGGCAGGCGTAGACGAAGAGATCGAAGTCGTTCAGGACGAGATTGCCCGTTCCCGAGTAACCCATCTGCGCGCCGCCGCTGACCGAGTTCGGCGCGGCTACGCAGTACGCTTGCGGCACCGGGCAAGGCGGTACGACCGGCGTGACCGAGAAAACCTCGACGTTGTCGATCGCCCAACCTCCGTAGTGGTTCGTGGCGTTCGAGCGCAGGCGGAACTCGATGGTCACGGACGGGTTGTTCGCCGCGACCGAGGAGATGTCGAACTCCATCGTGCCCCAGGTCGTATCCACGCGCGTCGTCGCCGGATTCACGTAGAACTGCGTGCCGTTCACGAGCAAGCGCGCTTGGTCCGCGGCGTTGCCCTCGACCGAGAGAAAACTCTGGAAGCGCAGACGCACGTTCTGCTGGCCCGAACAGTTCTGGACGCCCGACCGCAGGTAACTGTGGACGTTGGCCGAGTACGCGCCGTCGTTGGCACCGGAACCGAGATCGTTCGCGAAGCAGCCGACGCCCGCGAATGAAACCGTCGGATCGCGCCACG
The DNA here is from genome assembly GCA_964552875.1 of uncultured Planctomycetaceae bacterium. Classification (GTDB taxonomy): domain Bacteria; phylum Planctomycetota; class UBA1135; order UBA1135; genus JAEUHZ01. The sequence goes on along the minus strand of CAZKIY010000028.1, from coordinate 16,567 downwards.
CCGTGCCGCCGGCGTTCCCGCTGCGACCGAACGGTGCGCCGCGTTCCCAATCGACTTCCGGATTCGCCGA
>CAZKIY010000028.1:9776-16397 GCA_964552875.1 uncultured Planctomycetaceae bacterium | reverse complement strand
TCGACCGTGTACGGCCCGGTCTCGTTCTCCGTGTCCGTGAGCGCAGTCACGCCCGTGAGGACGAGCGGTTGCAGTGCCACGCCCGGGAATCCCTGATCGCGGAAACCGGCATCGATGTCGACGAAGTGCGGCGTGCCGTTCGCCAGGTTGGCGTCGTCGTCGTCGAGCGTCAGCCATTGCGTTTCGATGATCGAGCGCAGCGTGGTCTGGTTGTAGCCGTTCATCCAGCCGAGGAAGATCGTGTTCGCGATGAGGTCGCCCATCGCGTTGCCATGCGTCACGTTGAGACGCGCTCGGATCTTCCACGCAGCACCCATCAGCGGCTCGCCGTTCGCGTGAGCGCCGCCGTAACACCCCGGATTCGTGTCGCCGCAGAAAGCCTGGGCATTGAGGCCCGTTCGGATCGGCGAGCCGATGCCGAAGAAGTCCTGGGCGACCACCGGCGTGTCGTGGATGTACATCGCCCAGATGTCGGCGTTGCCTTCGCCCATGCCGTCTTGGTTGTTACCCGTGCCGTAGAGCACGTTCAGCCAGTGCCCCATCTCGTGCGCGACGACTGTCGAGTAGCACGTGTTCGGGCAACCGCCACCCGCGAGATAATAGTTGACGGAGCTGCCGTTGTAGAACGCGTTGCAAGTCGACGACTGGTTCACGTTCGAGACGAAACGCAGGTCGGCCGTCGTGTCCGTGGGGTTCAAAGCCCGAATCCAATCGCGGATCGTGTTGATACCGACCATCGCATTGGCCTGCGCCGTGGTCACATCGGTCGGTGACGGGTTCATCACGATCGTCGTCGGCGTATTGGGCTGGACGACTTGGACCAGCGAGACGTTCGCGCTGGTCGCGCTCTGCACGTTGTTGAACGTCCCGTAGTACGTCAGCGTCACGGACAGCGGCGTGTTGACGCCCGGATAGTTGAAGACTCCGTTCGCATCGGTCGTCGTCTCGCCGGCCGAGCTCTGCACGCGTGCATAGCGCAGGATCTGATTCGTCTCGGGATTCGCCGCGGTGTCGGGCGCGAGGCCCGGAGTCGCCTTCGACTGCACGGTCCCCGTCACGTCGAAATGATGGATCTGGTTCTCGACCGCGAGGATCGCGCCGTCCTGCGCATCGACCCAGTAACGCTCGACGATCGGCGACTCACCCGTCGGGTCCTTCGAGAGCTCGATCGTCCACGCGGCGCGCGCGCTGCGACGCCCGTCGACCTGGAGTCGACGTGCGACGAGTACGGGCTGGTCGGCATCGACGTGGAGCGCGCTGTGTGCGCGCAAGAAGGCGTCGCCCGCGACCGCCAACGCGCTCGCGCTCGTGAGTCGCGGCAGCGTGTCGACGGCGAGTTCGCCCGCGATCGCAGTCGAGTGGACCGAGAGCAGTCGGCCCTCCGCGTCGAGGAGCACGTTGACCCGGCCGCCCTCGACCGGGAGTCCGCCGACAGTTTGTGCGTAACGGACCGACCACTTGTCGCCGCTGCCGATCTGGCCCAGCGGCAGGAAGACGACGCGCTCGAAGCCCAGCGATGTCACGCGGACACCGTGGAGTTCCGCGGTCAGGTCGAGCGCGACTCCGGCCAAGCGACGCGCTTCGTCCTCGGTGCGCGCGACTCCACCGAGCGACGCGCCGCCCCCGTGTACGAGCTCCGCGAAGCCCGTGTCCATGTCCGTGATGGCCTGCCAGTTCGCGCCGTGCTCGACCTGGAATCGCTCGAGGGCGAGGGGCAGCGGCACCAAAACTTCGGCCGCACCGACGAGAAGGAATGCAGAGGGGATCAGAGCCAGCATCATCGGAGGGGCGTCTTTCGTGGTCGCCGAACGGGAGGACTCTTCCCTTGGGCAGCAGATGCACTCGAGCGTCCGTGAGTCCGGACAGCCGTGCTCGAAGCGTATTCGTCCCATGCTAGCCGTCCTCGGCGCGTGCGCCAGAGGTCCCACGATTCAGCGCGGTTTCGGCGGTGCCCACACGCGCTCGTCGGGCGGGTCCCGTCCGTCGAGCGACCGCAGGAACGCTTCGAGGTCGGTCATGTCACCCTCGGACAGGGCGAGCGGCTTCAGGACCTGCTCGCCGTGGTGCGCGACGGTGACCGCTCCCTCGAGCGTCGAGTAGTACTCGAGGATCTCGCGCAGCGTCGCCTTCTGACCTTCGCTCATGTAGGGCGCGGTGCGCGCGACATTGCGCAACGAAGGCGTGCGCACTTGACCCCACTGCTCCGAGGATTGCACCAGCGCGTCGACCTCGCGCGCGTGCTCGGACGTCGGCGCGTCGCTCCACGGACCGGATCCGCGGAAGGGATCGGCCCGCAGGATTTCGATGCCGCGCATTCGGCCCGGATGGGACGGTTTTCCGCCGCCGCGCGGAGCCATGCCGATCGAATGGAACTCGCCGTCCGAGAAGTTCGGGCCCGCGTGGCACGAGCGACAATTCGCTCGCCCGACGAAGAGGAGCAGTCCACGCAGTGCATCCGAGGGATACGTCGCTGCCGCGTCGAGATCGTTCGCTGCGAGAGCTCCCGCGAACTGATCGAAGGCCGAATCGCCGCTCTCGAGCTGCGCCTCGTAGGCCGCGATGGCCTTGGCGGCGTTCACGGCCGTCCGATCCTCGTCCGTCGGCGCGTCGGACGGATCCTCGCCGAAAGCGGCCCGGTACTCAGCGCGGTAGATCGCGTCGTGCGTCACGAGACGCGCGAGTCCCGGACGGCCGACGCCGAGCTCTTTCGGATTCGAGATCACGGCCAGGGCTTGGCTCCACAACGAATCCGCGCGCCCGTCCCAGAAGAACCAGCGTTGATGCGCCGCGTTGAGAACCGAGGGGACGTGGCGATCGCTCGATCCGACGGGCACAGGCAAGTCGAGCCCGTCCGCGAACCCGCGCGTCGGCATGTGGCAGGACGCACACGAGTGGAATCCGTCGAGCGAGAGGCGCGGATCGTAGAAGAGCCGCTGTCCGAGATGTGCCGCTTCGAGCGAAGTCGCCACGCGATTCGTCGGGTCGGGTGCGGGGGCGCCGAGCGGACCGTGGCGCAGGATGCGCTGGATGGTCAGCGCGTCGAGCGCCGCGACGAGCTCGACGCTCGGGCGATCGACGGGCGGGCTCGGCGCGGGCTCCGTCGAGATCGCGGGAGGGGACTCGCTCGCCGTGCCGCTCAGGGCGCCGCGCGCGGTGTCGTTCGCGGTGTCGTTCGCGGTGTTGCGACCCGCGCAGCTCGCGACCGCCCAGCTCGCGACCGCGCTCGCGAGGACGAACGTGACGAGGCGCTTCACTCGACTTCCACGCGCAATTGAGCGCGCTCCGTCCACGGACTCTCGACGACGTCGAGGAACACTTCCCACCACCCGGGCATGTGCAGGTAGAGGTTCTCGACGCGGAACGTGCCGTCCGCGCGGCGCTCGATGCGCGGTACGCGATTCGTCCCGTGCAAGTGCTCGGGCATGTCGGCATCGACGAGCAGCCCGACGGTTGCGGGCTGCGTCGGATCGTCCGCGCGCAGCACGCGGACGTCGAACGCGAGCGGCTTGCCGCGGACGAATCCACCCTCGGGTTCGGTGACGTGCAGCACGTAGCGGCCGCCGTTCGACCTCACGGTCTTGTACGCCGCGTGCTCCCCAGCCGCCGCGTTCTCCTGGGTCGCCGCGCGCGACGTCGCGGACGCGTAGGCGATCCCGGCCAGGACGAGCGCACACGCGGCGATGCGGGCTCTGAGGTTCTTCGACGACATGCGGGCCACCTATTTGGCCTTCAGGATCGGTTCCAGGAAGAGGCGCGATCCCCACGCCGTGCGAAAAACGCCTTGCGCGTCGAAGACCTGGAAGCGGTGGTTGCCCGCGTCGATCGCGACGATCGAACCGCCCGGGGCGCGCGCGAGGCCCTGGGGATGGAACCACTGGAGCTTCCCGAGCCCGCCGACCCCGTCCGCGCCGAGCGTCGTCGTGATGCGACCTTCACCGTCGAGGCGCAGGACGAGGTTCGCATCCTCGAGCGAAACCCACAGTCCGTCCGCGCCGGCGGCCGCCATTCCGAACGGCCGCCGGTCCGCGCCCGACGGGCCTGGGATCGAGATGGAGCCGAGGTTTCGCGTGCGGTTCCCGTCCGAGGCGGCGCTCCCGCATTCGTCGATCTCCCACCCGCAAGACCACGTCTCGATCTTCCGACCGCGCGCGTCGGCGACGCGCACGCGCGCGCCAGCGGTGATCGTCCGCCCATCCTTGTCGACGGCCCGCGCGCTCTCGTCCGGCTCGACGACGATCGCGGTCGGCTCGAGCAACTTGCCCTGTCCCGTTCCGACCGAACCCAGCGCACGCTCGAACGTCATCTCCGGCGTCAGCACGAGCACGCGCCCGTTCGCACGGTCTGCGACATACATGCGTCCATCCGGTCCGAACTCGAGCGCCGTGGGTTCGGTCGGCCACGGAGTAGCGGGCACGCCCGGCAGTTCGTCGAGTTGCAACGCGCGCACGAACTTCGCCATGAAGGGATCGAAGCGCAGGATCCCGTCCGATTTGCGTGTCAACGAGTACTGCGAGATGCGGTGCAGCAGCGGATCCGAAATCCACACGCTCTTGCCGTCCGGATCGAACTCGACGTCGGCGGGTACGAGGAACTTCCCCGCGCTCGGACCCGAGCGCCCGAAGCGCGTGATCTCGATCGGCGTCGGGTGCGCGAGATCGAAGATCGAGACGGAAGGCCCCGCGGGCTCGAGCACGGCGAGCAGATCGCCCGCGACGTCGCAACTGCCTTCGTAGTGCGCCGACGCGCTGCGATCGACGATCGGCGGATCGCTCGCGGTGCTTCCCGCTTCACCGAAGAACTGCACGCGACCTTCGAGGCCTTCGACGACCGCGGCGATGTCGCCCTTCGGCGCGAGCGCGACGTCGCTCGGATAATGCAGCTTTCCGCCGCCTTCGCGCGGTCGCACGGCGTGGACGCCCCACTCGTGGTCGGGCTGGCCGTCCTTGTCGAACACTTGGATGCGATGGTTGTCGCGATCGGCAACGAAGACGCGGCCGTCGCGTGCGGCGATGCCGCACGGAGCGTGGAAGAGTCCGGCGAAAGGCCCGAGTCCGCCCCAGCTCTTGCCGAACGATCCATCGGCCTCGAAGCGCACGATGCGCTGGTTCCCGAGGTCGGCGACGAACACGCGGCCGGACGTATCGACTGCGACGTCGTTCGGCGCGAGCAACTCACCGGGCCCGAAACCGCGACGGCCGAGCGCGTGCTCGAACTTCCCGTCGAGCGCGAAGACGCTGATGCGGTGGTTGCCCGAGTCCGCGACGAAGACCTTCCCGCCCACGACGGCGATCCCACGCGGCTCGCGCAGCTCACCGGGCGCCGCCCCACGCTTTCCGATCGTGCGTTTCCGCAAGGCCGAACCATCGATGACGACGACGGCATGCTCGACCGCGTCCGCGACGAAGACCTCGCCCATGGGCGAGATCGCGATGCCGTGCGGCTCGCGCGGGAGTCCGGGGACGACTTCGAGCACGAAGCGCGCAGCTTCCACACCGTCGGCGGCCACGACACGCACGGTGCCCGTGTGGCTCTCGGTGATCCACGCGCGACCCTCTTCGTCGATCGCGACGGACGCCGGCGCCGCGAGGCCACTCGTTTCGCGCAGGAAGGCACCGAATCGTCCGACACTCGGCTCTCGCGACGACGTCGCGGCCCCGCCGGATTCCTGAATGAACGGCCCCAATGCGAGCGCGAAAGTGACGAGGAGTGTGTGCACCATCATCGAGAGTAGCAGGTGCGGAGCGCGTTCGGCCCGTGTGCCGCGCCGCGCCGGGTTGAAATCGATCCCGCGAGGGACGCAGCTCAGCTGCAGCGTTGTCCGAAGTTCGGGATGCGCGCTTCGAGCCAGCGTGACTGCAAATCGACGCCGCGCGCGCGATGGATCAGCGCCACGATCCCCATCGCGAGCGCCGCGCCGAGCCCAGCGAGCATCATGTCCGCCTGTGCGTCGAACTCGTCGCCCTGCGTGCCGAGGAACACGGCGCCCAGATCTCCGCCGAACAGGATCACCGTGAACCACTCGACGATCTCGTAGACCGCCGACCACGACAACGTCATCTGCACGGGCAGCCAGTAGCTCGTGAACCCACGCGCGCGCACGACGCGCATGAAGAGTTCGCGCATGGGCACCGCCAGCAGGAATCCGAACAGGAAGTGGACGAGTCGGTCGTAGTGGTTGCGCTCGAAGCCGAACACGGAATTCAGCGTGCGCCCGAACACGCTCTCGAACCACGCGTCGTAGGGGACCTTCGCGTACGTGTAGTGCGAGCCGAACTCGTGGAAGACGAGGAACACGAAGATCAGCCAGATCGAGGCATCCGTGAGCGGCAGCCAGCGCCGCGTCGCCCACAGGAGGACGATGATCGCGACGACGAGGACGTTCTCGAGCAACCAGTCCGAGCGGTCGATCGGATCGATGCCGAGAGCGATGCCGAGGGCCAGCAGGATCGCGAGTAGTACGAGGCGGAGTCGCATAGGGGTGGGGGGAGGCGTGATTGAACGCATCGGGGAATTCGTGGTCGAGCGATCTCGCGACGAATCTGGACGATCTCCGCGCACGACAGACTCCGCCCTACGCCTGGAGCCCGAATCGCGGCTCGCCGAGGTCGACTGGGCGCGCCG
>CAZKIY010000028.1:7027-9676 GCA_964552875.1 uncultured Planctomycetaceae bacterium | reverse complement strand
CACGTCCCCCAACTCGTGGACGAGATCGCGGCTGCGTTGCTCGCGCAATCCACCGAGACCATCCCGGAAGCACTGAAGGAAGGCACTCCGCCGGCGCACGGCATACAGCGCTTCGAGGATGGTTTCGACATCGAGGAGATGGTCGCGGAGTACAACATCCTGCGCGGCTGCATCCACGACCTCGCCGACGCGCACGGGATGACGATGCAGGGTCGACCATTCCACATCCTGAACCGCGTGCTCGACGGGGCGATCGGGTCGGCGGTCATGGCGTACGCGACGCACCACGCGGTGGAAGTCCAGAACCGTCGGCAGGAGTACCTGGCGTTCGTCGCTCACGATCTCCGCACGCCTCTGAACGCGATCTCGCTCGCGGCGCGCGTGCTCGAGCTGACCTGGACGCGACCGAACGATCGAGGCGAGTGCGCGCAGATGCTGAAGAGCCTGCGGCGCAACGTGCAGCAGCTCGACGCTTTGGTCACGAAGGTGATCGAGGAGAACACGAACCTCGTGACGGAGACCGGCGTCCGACTCGAACGGCGGACTCTCGACCTCTGGCCGATGGTCGAAGCTCTGATCCACGATCTGCATCCGGTCGCGGGCACGTCGTCCACGCACTTGATCAACCTCGTGCCGGAGGACTTGACGGCCCACGCGGACGCGAGCCTGCTGCGTCGCATCCTGCAGAACTTGATCGCCAATGCGATCCGCTACACGCCGCGAGGAAGAGTCGAGATCGGCGCGAGCGAAATATCGCCCGAGCGCACCGTCGTGTGCTGGGTCAAGGACGACGGCGCGGGAGTGCCGGCGGATCGGCTGGGCCGCATCTTCGATGCGCTGGAGAGCGATGGGGCCAAGGTCGACGGCTCCGGCACGGGTTTGGGACTCGCGATCGTGAAGACGTTCGTCGAGGCCCACGAGGGGCAGGTGACGGTCGAGAGTCAGGTAGGCATCGGCTCGAAGTTCATGTTCACGTTGCCGGCTTCGCGCGAGCGGAAGTGAGGCGCACGGGTCACGGCGCTTCCGCTTGGCAGTGCGTTCGGGGGTCCCCTGTCGTTCAGCGCGTCCACCTGGCGTAGCTCGATCTCCCGGTGACCTACGAGCGATAGTCCGCGTTGATTCGCACGTAATCGGCCGAGAAATCGCAGGTCCAGGCTTCGGCCGCTGCACTGCCCGCGGCGAGGTCGACGCCGATCACGACCTCGTGCTTCTGCAAGAGGTGTAAGTGCGCTTCCTGCTCGTTCTCGGGGTGCGGCTTGCCGTTCGAGAACACGTCCGCGTCGCCGATCCAAACGCGCGCGAGGTTCGTGTCGAACTCGACGCCGGCACGGCCGGCCGCCGCGAGGATGCGACCCCAGTTCGGATCGCGGCCGTGGATCGCGGTCTTGATCAGCGGGCTCGTCGCGATCGTCCGCGCGACGTGAGCGGCTGCGAGTTCCGTCGGCGCGCTCGTCACCTGCACGGTCACGAGTCGCGTGGCGCCTTCGCCGTCCGCCGCGATCACGCGGCAGAGTTCCTGCGAAACCTCGACGAGCGCGCTGATGCACGCCGCTTCTTGTGTCGCCGACGTGGAGGGACCACGCGAACTCCACAAGAGGACCGTGTCGTTCGGACTCGTGTCGCCGTCCACCGTCAATCGATGGAAGCTCTGGTCCGCGAGACGTGTCAGCGTCCCGTGCGCGTCGTTCGGCAACGGCCCATCCGTCAACAGGTAGGCGAGCATCGTCGCCATGTTCGGATGGATCATGCCGCTACCTTTCGCCACACCTGTCACGCGGAACGCGGGTGCCGACTTCTCCTCGATCGAGATCGTGCGCACCTTCGGCACGAGGTCGGTCGTCATGATCGCGGTCGCGAAATCACCGAGTCCCTTCTCGTGTACGTTCGCGACGAGGTTCGGCAGGGCATCGAGGATCTTCTCGACCGGCAATCGCGCGCCGATCACGCCCGTGCTCATGAAGAGAACCTGTTCGGGCGGGCAGCCGATGATCTCGGCGAGCGTGCGCTGAACGCGGCGCGCGTCCTCGAGGCCCTCCTCGCCCGTCGAACAATTCGCGTTCCCCGAGTTCACGAGGAGAGCGCGCACCAAACCTTTGCTCTTCGCCAGCGATTCGCGGCCGATCACGACGTGCGCCCCTTTCAAGCGGTTCGTCGTGAACACGGCGGCGGCCGGGAACGCTTCCGCGGCCACGATCAGGCCGAGGTCCATCTTCGTGCGGCGTGCGCGGATTCCGGCGTGAACCGCCGCGGCCTTGAAGCCGGCGGGGAGCACGGGGCGCGTGTCACTGGCGCGAGTCTCGTTCATCGGGCGTCGTCCTTCTCTTCGTCGTCCTCGAAGCCGTCGTCGTCCTCGTCGAGTTCCGCGACGAAGGCTTCCTTCCAGCGTTCCACTTCGGCCTTCACGCACTCGGGCGCGGTGCCGCCGAGCACGTCACGTCGCGCCAACACGGCGTCGACAGAAAGCTCACGAGCGAGATCGAGTCCGTCGAGTTCCGGGAGGAGGTCCGCGATCAACGACTTCGGCAACGCCTGGATCTCGCATCCGTGCTGCAGCGCAGCACGCACGACGGCGCCGGCACGTTCGTGCGCCGTCCGGAACGGCACGCGGGTCCGCACGAGCAGATCCGCGAGGTCGGTCGCGTTCATGCC
>CAZKIY010000028.1:0-6927 GCA_964552875.1 uncultured Planctomycetaceae bacterium | reverse complement strand
GGATAAGGATCGGGCGACTCCTGCGAACGCTCGAAGATCTTCGTGAGCGCTTCGCCGATCCGCTGCGCTTCTTTCGCGTCGATCACGCCGGCACCGGCGAGCGCCTTCGTCCAAGCGAGGCTGCCCGTCACGTCGGCGCCGAGTAGCGCGATGTCGAACGGCAAACTCTTCTGCCACTCGAAGAACGCCGGATCGGGTGCGCCTTCGAAGCGGCCGCCCCAGAGCTTCGTCACGGCCGCCCCTTGCCGGCGGTCACCGGCGCGCGCTTGGCTGAGGGCTTCATCGCGGGCTTCAGCGCGGGCTTCACCGCGTTTCCGGCGCTCGACGCGCTCTTCGCAGACGAGGAGGCGACCGCCGGCGGCTTTCCGGCCTGTTTCGCCGGCGATTTCGCGGACTTCGAGTTCGTGCCGCGTGCCGCGCGCCGCACGCTCGCGGCGACCATGCCGGGGAGTCCGTACAGCTTCACGAACCCCTTGCTGTCCGCGTGATCGAACGCGGCCGATGCGCCGAACGTCGCCAAGCTCTCGCTGTAGAGCGAGTGCGGGCTCGTCGCCGACTGCGCGACGCACGAGCCCTTGTAGAGCTTGACCTGCACTTCGCCCGTGACGACTTCGGTCGCCTTGGCGAAGAACGCGTCGAACGCTTCACGCGCGGGCGCGAACCAGCGACCTGTGTAGACGATGTCGGCGTACTCCGGCATCAGCTTCTCGCAGGCGCGCAACGTGTCGCGATCGAGCGTCAACGAGCGCAGTGTGCGCAAGCCTTCGAGCACGATCGTCCCGCCCGGCGTCTCGTACACGCCGCGCGACTTCATGCCGACGAGGCGGTTCTCGACGATGTCGACGCGTCCCACGCCGTGGCGTCCTCCGATCTCGTTCAGCTTCGCGACGAGCACTTCCGGCGCGAGCTTCTTGCCGTCGACGGAAACGGGCACACCCTTCTCGTATCCGACCGTGACGACCTGCGGCTCGTTCGGAGCCTTCTCCGGATTCTGCGTGAGCACCCACACGTCGTCCGGTGGCGCGTTGGCGGGATCCTCGAGCGCGCCGCCCTCGTGACTGATGTGCCAGAGGTTCCGGTCGCGGCTGTAGATCTTCGTGCGCGACGCCGTGATCGGGATCTTGCGCGCTTCGGCGTAGTCGATCGCGTCCTCGCGGCTCGTGATGTCCCACGTGCGCCAGGGCGCGATGATCTCGAGGTCGGGCGCGAGCGCCATGTACGTGAGCTCGAAGCGCACCTGGTCGTTACCCTTACCCGTGCAACCGTGCGCCACGTACTTCGCGCCGACTTCCCGCGCGTACTCGACCTGCGCCTTGGCGAGAATCGGTCGCGCCATGCTCGTGCCGAGCAAGTAGCGCCCTTCGTACACGCTCATCGCGCGGAGGTTGGGCCAGACGTATTCCACGAGGAACTCGCGGCGTTGGTCGACGACGCGGCAACTCTTCGCGCCGGTTTTCTTGGCCTTTTCCTCGAGGCCCGCGAGTTCCTCCGCGCCTTGACCCACGTCCCCACAGACGGCGTGGACCTCGAGCCCGTGGTTCTCCTTGAGCCAAGGGATGATGATCGACGTATCGAGACCGCCGGAGTATGCGAGGACGACTTTCTCAGCCATGGAATGTGCTTTCGAGTTGTTTGACGATGGCTTCTGTGCGGCGAACGCGACGCGTCAGCGATCCTTGCCCATGAGCAGCACGAGGATCGCCTTCTGCACGTGCAGGCGGTTCTCCGCGATGTCGTAGACGATCGAGTTCTTTCCGTCGATCACGCCGGCGGTGACTTCCTGGCCGCGGTGCGCGGGCAGACAGTGCATGAAGAGCGCGCTCGGCTTCGCGAGCTCCATCATCTCCTCGTCGACGCGGTAGTCGTTGAAGATCGCGGAGCGCTCCTCGATCTCGTCCTCTTGGCCCATCGAGGCCCAGACGTCGGTGTAGACGGCGTCCGCGTCCTTCACTGCGCTCTCGGGATCGTTCGTGATCTGGATGTCGCTGCCGGTCTCGCGCGCGATCAGCATCGCTTCGCTGACGACGCGCGCGTTCGGCTCGTAGCCCTCGGGGCTGCACACCGTGATGTGCGCTCCGAGACGCGCTGCGACGTGCAGCAGCGAGTGGCAGGTGTTGTTGCCGTCGCCGACATAGACGACGCGGCGTGCGCGGACCGCGCCCCAGTGCTCGGTCAACGTGAAGAAGTCCGCGAGCGCCTGGCACGGATGCACGTGATCCGAGAGGCCGTTGATCACGGGAATGTTGCAATTCGCCGCGATTTCCTCGAGCGCGCGCTGCTTGAAGACGCGCGCGACGATGCCGTCGACCCAGCGCTCGAGGTTCTTCGCCATGTCCTTCAGCGACTCGCGCGAACCCAGGCGCACGTCGCGGTGGTCCATGAAGACCGCCGAACCGCCGAGGTCCTGCATGCCGACGTCGAACGTGAAGCGCGTTCGCAGCGAGTCCTTCTCGAAGATCATCGCGAGGCGCTTCCCGCGCAGGACCTCCGCATACGACTTGCGATCCGCCTTGATGGCGCGCGCGGCGTCGAAGATGGTCTCCACGTCCCCGGCGCCGAGTTGGGCGATCGTGAGGAGGTCCTTCTGGGGCAGAGTTCCGAAAGTCGTCGTGGTCATCGTGCTGTCGAGTGAAGCTGCGTCGAGTGAAGGGGAGATGAGGAACGAAAAGGTGCGGAGCCACTTGGGGTCCCGCACCGCGAGCGAACACCTACGCGAGTTGCGTGGCGGGATTCGACCGAGCGGACTTCGAATGGGCTTCGAGCGCGTCGCGCAGGATATGGATCCCGCACGCGATCTCGGCACTCGTGATGACGTACGGGGGCAGAAGGCGCAACACGTCGCCTCCGGTTCGGTTCACGAGAAGTCCCCGGCGGTAGAGGTCCTTCTGAATTTCCTCTGCGCCCTGCGCGAGGCGCACGCCGCGGATCAGGCCGCGACCGCGGAGCTCAGTGACGAGCGAAAAATCGGCCGCAATCGTGCGCAAATGGCCGTCGAGCTCGGCGCCGCGCTCGCGCACCGTGGCGAGCAGTCCGCCCTCTTCCAGTTCCTCGAGGAACACGAGGGCCGCGCGACACGCGAGCGGTCCGCCGGCGAAGGTCGAGCCGTGGTCGCCGGGCTGCAGGACGTCGACGTAGGGCTTCGCGACGACGCACGCGCCGAGCGGCAACCCGGCTGCGATCGGCTTCGCCAGCGTTGCGACGTCGGGCTTCACGCCCGCCGCGTCGGCGGCGAGGAACGTCCCCGTGCGTCCGCAGCCGGCCTGCACCTCGTCGTGGACGAGGACCGTGTCCGTCTCCGTGCACAAGCGTCGCGCCGCGCGCAGGAAGTCGAAGGAGACGTCGCGCACACCGGCTTCGCCCTGGATGGGTTCCACGAAGAACGCGGCGGGACGGTGCGCGCGCAGTGCGTGTTCCAACGCCGCGACGTCGTCGGGCGCGACCCATCGGCACTCGAGCAGCGGTCCGAACGGCTCGCGGTACTTCGACGTGTGCGTCAGCGACAATGCGCCGGTCGTGCGGCCGTGGAAAGCGCCCTCGAGCGCGAGGAACGACGTGCGCTCCGGGCGACCTTTCGATCGCTGGTACTTTCGCGCGAGCTTCAACGCGGCTTCGTTGGCTTCGGCACCGCTGTTCGTGAAGAAGACGGCTTCGAGGCCGGACAAGCGCGCGATGCGACCCGCGACGAGCTCCGTGTACGGATGGCGGAACAGGTTCGACAGGTGGATCGACTTCGTGGCTTGGTCGGCGATCGCAGCCGCGAGGCGCACGTGTCCGTGACCGAGCGCGGAAACAGCGATTCCCCCCAGGAAATCGATCCAAGTGCGGCCCGTCGAGTCGCGCACCGTGGCGCCCTTGCCGTCGACGAAGACTTCTTCAGCGCGCAGATAGGTGCGTAGGACGTGCTCGTCCATGTCAGCGGCCCTCCGTGAACCGCGTGCCGACTTCGGGGGAAAGCGCGCGCAGCACGGCGTCGTCGCCGCCCGCCGGTGCGATCTTGATGGAACAACCCGGGTTCGACGCGAGCGCAGCGAGTGCCGCGTCCACTTTCGGGATCATGCCGCCGTGAATCACGCCCCGCAGTCGCAAGTCGGCGCACTGTTCGGGCGTGAGCGCCTCGATGCGGTTCTTCGATGCGTCGAGGACACCCGGGACGTCGGTGAGGAACAGCAGCGTCTCCGCGCGCACGGCGCGCGCGAGCGGACCGGCGGCGACGTCGGCGTTCACGTTGTAGAAGCGGTCGTCGGGCGCATCCTCGCCGGATTGCAGCGGGGCTGCCGTAGCGATCACAGGCAGGAATCCGTCACGCAGCAGCAGGTCGACGAGCCTGACGTTCGTGCGCCCGACCTCGCCGACGTAGCCGAGATCGCGCTCGATCTCGCGCCGTTTCGTCGCGAGGAACGTCGCGCCGTCCGCGCCCGACAAGCCACACGCGCGCACGCCGTTCGACTCCAGCGCGTGGACGAGTTCCTTGTTCACGAGCCCCGCGAGAACCATGAGCACGACTTCCGCCGTCGCCGCGTCGGTCACGCGCAGGCCGTTGTGGTAGCTCTCCGGCAAGCCCAGTTTGCGGACGAGATCTCGGATCTGATTGCCGCCGCCGTGGACGAGCACGATCTCGTATCCCGCATCGCGAGCGCGTGCGACGGACCGGCACAGATCGGCACGCGGGCCCGGCTGCTCGAGTTGAGCGCCTCCCACCTTGACCAGGATGCGTCGCGCGAGCGCCGTCATGCGAGCCCCGCCGCCTCGTCGAGGCCGAGCATGAGGTTCATGTTCTGGATCGCTTGACCGCTCGCGCCCTTGACCAGGTTGTCGATGGCCGAAGTGATCACGACGAGGCCGTCTTGCTGCGTCACGGCGATGTGGCACTGATTCGTCATCTGCACGCGGTTCAACTCGGGTTGACCGCGCGCGAAGACCTTGACGAAGCGTTCGCCCGCGTAGCGTTCGGTGAGGTGAGACCGCATCGAGTTCGCGTCGGCGCCGGCTGCGGGATGCACGTAGATCGTCGCCAAGATCCCGCGGAAAACCGGCAAGAGATGGGGGACGAAGACGAGTTCGGCGACACCGGCGTGCAGCCGGATCTCGGGCGCGTGGCGATGGCCGCCGACTCCGTACGCGAGGAAATTCTCGTGACTCGCGCCGAAGTGCGTGCGCGCGCTCGGGTTCTTGCCGGCACCCGAGACGCCGCTCTTCGCGTCGACGACGACCGTCCGCGCGAGATCGACGAGACCAGCATCGACGAGCGGTTTCAACGGCAGGATCGTCGCCGTCGGATAGCAACCCGGGTTCGCGACCAGGCGTGCACGCTTCACGGATTCGCGTGCGTGCTCGACCAATCCGTACGGAGCTTCGGCGAGCAGCTCGGGCGCTGGATGGCGGTGTTCGTAGACCTTTGCGTAGAGCGCGGCGTCGGGCAGGCGGAAGTCCGCCGACAGATCGACGACCTTCACGCCGAGTGCGAGAACCTTCCGGGCGAGCTCGGCGGAGGCTGCGTGCGGTGTGCACAAGAAAACGCCATCGCACGCCCCGATTCGCTTCCAATCGAGCGGCTCGATGGGGAGGTCGACCGGCAACTCGGGGGCGTCGGGGACGTCGCCTTCGCGCGCGCTGAAGGACCCCGCGAGTCGCAACGTCGGATGGGACGCGAGCAATCGCGCCAGCTCGCGGCCGGTGTAACCGGACGCGCCCAAGACGGCCGCGGACTTCACGAGCTGCGCCGGTTCCGCAGGGCTGTCAGCTCGCGGACGATACGACGCGCCCGCGCCGCGTCCGCGGCCGCGAGGAACACCGTGTCGTCGCCCGCGATCGTGCCGACGACGCCGTCGATTCGTGCGCGATCGATCGCGATCGCCAGCGGGCTCGCGCCGCCGGGCGGCGTCTTCAGGACGACGAGCGACTGCGCCGCGCGCGCTTCGCCGAGCCACGTCCGTGCCGCGGCGACGAGTGCCAGGCCGGCATCATCGTCGGCCGGGCTCGCCGAGCCGGGGATTTCGTACCCATCGCGGCCCTTCAGAAGACCGAGGTCGCGGAGGTCGCGTGACAGCGTCGCCTGGTTCACCTCGATACCGTACTCCTCCAGCAGCGTTTGGAGTTCGTGCTGGCTCTTCACGCGATCCCGACGGACGAGCTCGAGGATCCGCGTGCGGCGGACGTCGCGCGCGGCAACTTCGGTGGTCAGGGGGCGGGAAGGCATAAGTCTGCGCAAGCGTGCATAATCATGCCTACTCTGTCGCGCTTTGCAAGGCCCGACTCGGCATGTCGGATTCTCGGCTCTGTTCCCGATTGCTCACCGCCGACCTCATTCGGGCAGCGAAGTCGGCCGCGACGGGAGCCGCGACCGAGGCGCGGTGTCGACACGGAGCCCGCTCCGCGTTGAACTCCCCGCCGGAAACGGCGTGCGGAGTGTGTTCGACCGGTTGCTAGCATTCCGCGCCCGCGCACCCATCCGAGAGACAGCCACGTGGCCGAAGTATTCACACCCGACAACCTCGTCGCTCTGCTGACGTTGACGATGCTCGAGATCGTCCTCGGTATCGACAACATCGTCTTCATCTCGATCCTCACCGGGAAGCTGCCCAAGCATCAGCAGCCGAAAGCGTGGCGGCTCGGTTTGTTCCTGGCGATGTTCATGCGGATCGGGCTACTGCTTTCCTTGTCGTGGGTCATGTCGCTCACGGCGGCGCTGTTCGCACCATTCGGCCACGAGATCTCGGGCCGCGACCTGATCCTGCTGCTGGGCGGTCTTTTCTTGATCGGAAAGGCGACGTGGGAGATCCACGACAAGCTCGAAGGCGGGGGCGAACACGGCCCAGGTCGCGCCGCCGCTTCGTTCGCGTCCGTGATCGTGCAGATCATGATCCTCGACCTCGTTTTCTCGCTCGATTCCGTGATCACCGCTGTCGGCATGGCGAGTCACGTCTACGT
>CAZKIY010000027.1:12964-22357 GCA_964552875.1 uncultured Planctomycetaceae bacterium | reverse complement strand
CCGACTACTTGTGCGCGAGCAGCATCGTCATCCGTCGGCCCATGAGCTTGGCGGGCGACTCGACCTTGCTGATGTCACCCAGCGTCGACGCGACCTTGCGCATGACTTCGTAGCCGTGCTCGGGGTGCGCCATCTGGCGACCGCGGAAGATGCACACGACCTGGACCTTGTGACCGTCCTCCAGGAACTTGCGTCCTTGGTCGAGCCGGTAGCTGAGATCGTGCTCGTCGATCGCGGGTCGCACGCGCAGTTCTTTGAGCAGGCTCGCCTTGGCATGCGTGCCGCGCTCCTTCTTCCGCTGCGCGTACTTGAACTTCCCGTAGTCCATGATGCGGCACACGGGCGGCCGCTCGTTGGGCGAGACCTCGACGAGGTCGAGTCCCGCCTCCTCCGCGCGACGCATCGCGTCGAGCGTGGCCACGACGCCGATCTGGGCGCCGGTCTGATCGATGAGCCGAACCTCGGGGATCCGGATCTGGCGGTTGAAGCGATAGTCGGTCTGAGTCACTCAGTCCTGGTCTCTCTGGGAACGAGGAAGTCGTCGAGGGGTCGACGGAAAAAGGGCGAGGTCCGACCGACGACGGCGCGCGCCGAAAGTCTGGGACTCGCCCCTGGAAGATAGAAGAGCCGGGCCGAACTCGCCACATCGGGCAAGTTCGCGGAACGGGTGCCGGGGATCCGACCCTCGCCTCAAGGCTTCTTCGCGGGCAAGGACGTACGGATGTGGACCTCGACGAGCTGCGCCGGATCCACGATCGAGGGCGCGCCGCACATCAGGTCGGTGGCGGAGGCGGTCTTCGGGAACGCAATCATGTCGCGGATGTTGTCGAGGCCCATCGAGAGGGCCGTGAGGCGGTCGAGGCCGATCGCGAACCCCGCATGCGGCGGAGCGCCGAACGACAGCGCCTCGAGGAGGAAGCCGAACTTGCGCTGCTGTTCCTCGGGGCCGATCCCGAGGATCGTGAAGATGCGCTGCTGCAGGTCCGACTTGTGGATCCGCACGGATCCCGAGCCGAGCTCCCAGCCGTTCATGACGAGGTCGTACGCGCGCGAGTAGAGCTCGCCGAGCTTCGGACTGTTCGCGTCCACGTCGTCGCCGCCGAGATCCCAGTCCGCCGGCGCAGTGAACGGGTGGTGCGCCGAGAACCAGCGCTTGGATTCCGCGTCCCACTCGAACATCGGGAACTGCGTGACCCACGTGAACGTCCACGTGCCCGGTTGCGTGAGTTGGAAGCGCTTGCCGAGGTGCGAGCGGATGTCGCCCAACACCTTCCACACCTGATTGCGCGGACCGGCGGCGAAGAGGCACATGTCCCCTTCCGAGGCCCCGATCGCGGCCATGAGCGCAGCCGCAGCTTCGCCTTTGCAGAAGCGTGCGAGAGGACCCACGCCGCCTTCCTTGCCGGCCTTCCACCACGCGAGTCCACCGGCGCCGGCGGACTTCGCGATCTGCGTCAGGCCGTCCTCGACGTCCTTGCGCGACAGTTCGTGCTTCGGCGACACGACGATCGCCTTGACGCGACCGCCGTTCGCGATTGCGTCGCGAAACAGGCCGAACTCGCACGTCGCGGCCCACGGTCCCGCGTCCTGCAAATCGAATCCGAAACGAACGTCGGGCTTGTCGACGCCGTAGCGTTCCATCGCTTCGAGCCAACTCATCCGCGGGAACGGAATCGCGACGTCGACACCCATCGCTTCGCGGAACGTCTCTTTGAGAACCTGCTCCCACGTGCGGAAGATGTCGTCTTCCTCGACGAAAGACATCTCCATGTCGAGCTGCGTGAACTCGGGCTGGCGATCCGCGCGCAGGTCTTCGTCGCGGAAGCAGCGCGCGACTTGGAAGTAGCGGTCGAGCCCCGCGACCATGAGGATCTGCTTGAAGATCTGCGGCGACTGCGGGAGCGCGTAGAACTCGCCCGGGTGCACGCGGCTCGGTACGAGGTAGTCGCGTGCGCCTTCCGGCGTGGCTTTCGTGAGGATCGGTGTCTCGACCTCGACGAAATTCTGCTTCTCGAACGCGCGTCGCATCGCGTTGATGAATCGCGAGCGGTGCACGAGGTTCCCGCGCATCGCGGCGCGGCGCAAGTCGAGATAGCGATACTGGAGCCGCGTCTCGATCGACACCTCCTCTTCGGCATCGATCGGGAAGGGCGGCGTCTTCGAGCGCGACAGGATCTCGAGCCGATCGACGACGAGTTCGATCGCGCCTGTCGGCCGTTCATGGTTCACGTTCGCCGCGTCGCGCGCGATGACCTTGCCCCGCACGGAAATCGTGAACTCCGGGCCGAGCTTCACGGCGTCCGCCAGCTCGGGGCCGAGGACGACTTGAGTGATCCCGTAACGATCCCGGAGATCCACGAAGTAGATGCCGCCGTGGTCGCGACGTGCCGCGACCCAACCGTTCAGGGTCGCGGTGGAACCCACGTGAGCGGCACGCAGGTCGCCACAGGTGTGCGTGCGACGCCAGTCGGTGGTGGCTCGGGTGGCGGAGGCGGAGAGGGCGGGGCTCAAGGTACGTGCTGTTTGACTCATCGCCGAGTGGATCGGCAGGAACGGGCTCCCGCCTTGGGCCCTCGGAGTCGAGGGCCGAACCGGGCTACCGGATCGGATCGACAGGGCCATCGGCGCACGCGGCGCCAACCCCCATCTCAACCGCGCGCAGCGTAGCCCTTCGCTTCGGCCCGGAGAAGCGCGCGGCGGCGGCTCGCCTCGGCGCGCGCGATGTCGAAGGGCTCGTCACCGACTACTCGGCGCTGGTGGAGACGCTCGCGAGCTCGTGCCTCGGCCGCGCGTGCGCGCGGTTCGTCGATGTCCTCCGGACGTTCGGAGGACTGGGTCACGACACGCAGCGTGTCACCGTGGACTTCCGCGAAGCCTCCGGCGCAGAAGAGGACGTGTTCGACGCCGTTCTTCTTGTAGCGGATGAGCCCCGTGTCGAGCGCTGCGACCATGGGCGCGTGCCGCGGCAGGACGCCGAGCGATCCATCCAAGCCTTGGAGCCGCACGGAGTCGACGACTTCGTCGAGCATGATGCGATCCGGCGTGATGACGCGCAGTGTGAGCCTCGCCATGGATCAGCCGCTCGCGCTTTGCATCTTGCGCGCCTTCTCGACGGCCTTGTCGATCGAGCCGACGTACATGAATGCACCTTCGGGGAGATCGTCGTGCTTGCCTTCGATGATCTCTTTGAAGCCGCGCACCGTCTCGGATCGCGGGACGAAGACGCCCGGGGTGCCCGTGAACTGCTCGGCCACGAAGAACGGCTGCGAGAAGAAGCGCTGGATGCGGCGCGCGCGGATGACGACGCGCTTGTCGTCGTCGGAGAGTTCCTCGACGCCGAGAATCGCGATGATGTCCTTCAAGTCGGCGTAGCGCTGCAGGATGCGCTGCGCTTCGCGCGCGACCTGGTAGTGCTCTTCGCCGACGACCTGCGGATCGAGCATCCGCGACGTCGACTTCAGCGGATCGACGGCCGGGTAGATGCCCAGCTCGGCGATCGCGCGGTCGAGGATGATCGTCGAGTCCAAGTGCGCGAACGTCGCGACGGGTGCCGGGTCCGTGATGTCGTCGGCCGGAACGTACACGGCCTGCATCGACGTGACCGAGCCCTTCTTCGTGGACGTGATGCGCTCCTGGAGCGCACCCATCTCGCTGGCCATCGTCGGCTGGTAGCCGACGGCGCTGGGCATGCGGCCGAGGAGCGCCGACACTTCCGAGCCCGCCTGCACGAAGCGGAAGATGTTGTCCACGAACAACAGGACGTCCTGCCCCTTCGTGTCGCGGAAGTACTCGGCCATCGTCAGGCCGGAGAGCGCCACGCGCAGGCGCGCGCCCGGCGGCTCGTTCATCTGACCGAACACGAGCACGGCGTTGTCGATCACGGACGCCGTCTTGCCGTCGGGCGTCTTGTACTGGGCCTCGCTCATCTCGAGCCAGAGGTCGTTGCCCTCGCGCGTGCGCTCGCCGACGCCGCAGAAAACGGAGAAGCCACCCTTCTCGACGGCGGTGATGCGGATCAGCTCTTGGATGAGGACGGTCTTGCCGACGCCGGCCCCGCCGAAGAGGCCGATCTTGCCGCCCTTCGCGAAGGGGCACAGCAGGTCGACGACCTTGAGGCCCGTCTCGAAGACCTCCGAGATCGCCTCCTGATCTTCGAACCGCGGCGCCGGACGGTGGATCGGCCAAGTTTCGCCGGCCGCGAGCCCGCCCTTCGCGACCGTGTCGAGCGGCACGCCGAGCAAGTTGAACAGGCGACCCTTCGTGCGTTCGCCGACGGGCACCGAGATCGGCGCACCCGTGTCGACGACGGCCATGCCGCGGCGGAAGCCGTCGGTCGAGGCCATCGCGACGCAGCGCGCGATGTCGTTCCCGAGGTGTTGCGAGATCTCGAGCACGAGATCCTCACCGCCGCCGGGCGTCTTCACGCGCAGCGCACTGTAGATCGCCGGCAACTTCCCGGCCGGGAAGCGCACGTCCACGACGGGCCCGAAGATCTGGGCGATCGAGCCGGTGTTTTCCTTCGTCAGTGTCGTCGTCATGGCAAGGTCCGAGGAGTCGTGTTGGCGTTCGTGACGTCGGGCAGATGGGACGTCGTGGCGGTCGTGTCGTGTGGAAGCGTGGGTTCGAGGATCGCGAGCGCGTGTGAGCTCTCGCTTTCGGAAAGGCCTGGTTTCAGCGCACCGCCTCGGCGCCGCCGACGATGTCGAGCAGCTCCTTGGTGATGTTCTCCTGGCGCTTCCGGTTGTAGAGCTTGCGCAGCGCGTTCCCCATCGACTTGGCCGCGTCGGTCGCGTTCTTCATCGAGACGCGACGGCTGGCGAATTCGCTGGTGAGCGACTCGAGCAGCGCATTGAAGATCCGCGTCTCGAGGTAACGAGGCACGAGCGCGTCGAAGATCACTGCTGCGTCGGGCTCGAGGATCAGGTTGCCTTCCGCGCCTTCCTCGACTCCGGCCACCGTCGGCACGGATTCGATCGGCAGGAACGGCATGCGCGTCGGCACGTAACGCACGACGGATTCGAACGCGGTGTAGAAACCGACGATGCGCTCGTATCGGCCGGCCAAGAACGCGTCGACGAGGACTTTCGAGGTGCGCGCCGCCGCGCGATAATCGATTTTTTCGAGCGGCGGTTCTGCGAGAAAGCGCTCGACGTTTCGTCCGCGACGCGTGAGGTACTGGTGGCCCTTGCGCCCGATCACGAAGTAATCGACTTCACGGCCCGGGTTCTCGCGCAGCCAGATCTCGAGCGCCTTGAAGACGTTCGTGTTGTACGCACCGCACAACCCGCGGTCGGACGTCACGAGCAGAACGGCGATGCGGCTCCCCGCGCCGGGATTGAACAGCGGTCGGCCCAACGTCTCTTCACCGAGAACGCGCGCCATTCGGCCGACGAGCCCCGTGATCTCGCGCGAGTACGGGCGCGACGCGACGGCTTTGTCCTGGAAGCGACGGAGCTTCGTCGTCGCGACCATTTCCATGGCGCGGGTGATCTGCCGGATGTTGTTGATCGATTTGATCCGGCTGCGGAGATCGCGAATGGAGGCCATGGCGGGTCGTCGTCCTGTTCGGGGCGAGCGGGATCAGCCCTTCGCCTTCGTGTTCAACTGGACCTTGACCGCCGCGATGACCTTGTCCATCGCCGCGCGCTCCGAGTCGGAGACGTTCTTCGTCTTCTTGATCCCCTCGGCAACTTCCGGGTGCTGCTCCGCCATCGCGCGCAAGTAGGCCTTCTCGACCTCCGACACGCGCTTCGCGGGCACGTCGTCGAGGTGACCGGCGTTCGCGACGTAGATGATCAGGATCTGCTGCTCGACCGGCATCGGCACGTACTGACCCTGCTTCAGGATCTCCGTCAGGCGTTCGCCGCGGGTGAGTTCCTGCTGCGTGGCCTTGTCGAGGTCCGAGCCGAACTGCGCGAACGCTGCGAGCGCGCGGTAGCTGGCGAGACCGAGGCGCAAACCGCCCGAGATCTTCTTCATGGCCGGGATCTGCGCCGCGCCACCGACGCGCGACACCGAAATGCCGGCGTTCACGGCCGGCTTGATGCCGGCGTTGAAGAGCGCCGACTCGAGGAAGATCTGGCCGTCCGTGATCGAGATCACGTTCGTCGGGATGTAGGCCGCGACGTCGCCTTCTTGCGTCTCGACGATCGGCAAGGCCGTGATCGACCCGCCGCCCTTCTTGTAGCGCGGGTTGATCTTGGGCGCGTCGCGCGAGATCTTCGCCGCGCGCTCGAGCAAGCGGCTGTGCAAGTTGAACACGTCGCCCGGGAACGCTTCGCGACCCGGCGGGCGGCGTAGGAGCAACATGACCTGGCGGTACGCGAGCGCCTGCTTGTAGAGGTCGTCGTAGAAGATGACCACGTGGCGACCTTCGTCGCGGAAGCGCTCGGCCATCGCGACGCCGGCGTAGCACGCCAGGTACTGCATCGACGCTTCGTCGTTCGCCGACGCCGACACGATGATCGTGTACGGCATCGCACCCGCGAGCTCGAGGCGGCGCAGCACGTCGACGATCGTCGACTGCTTTTGACCGACCGCGACGTACACGCAAATCATCTGCTCGGGATCCTTGGGATCCCCGCCGGCGGTCGTCCTCTGGTTGATGATCGTGTCGATGCACAGCGCCGTCTTGCCCGTCTGACGGTCGCCGATGATCAGCTCGCGCTGTCCACGGCCGATCGGGATCATCGCGTCGATGGCCTTGATGCCGGTCTGCATCGGTTCCTTGACCGGCTCGCGCTCGACGACGGACGGCGCCGGCGATTCGATGGGGCGCAGATCGGCGGCGGTCGTGCCCAGCGGGCCCTTGCCGTCGATCGGATCGCCCAGCGCGTTCACCACGCGACCGAGGAGTTGATCCCCGGTCGGGACCGAGATGACGCGGCCGGAGGAGCGCACGGTGTCGCCTTCCTTGACCTTCGTCGCGTCGCCGAGGAGCACGCAGCCCACGTTGTCCTCCTCGAGGTTCAACGCGACGCCGCGAACTCCGTTCGGGAACTCGAGCAGCTCGTTCATGACGCAGTCGTCGAGGCCGTAGACGCGTGCCACGCCGTCACCGACGGACAGCACGGTGCCGATGCTTTGCATCGACGTCTCGCCCTTGTACTTCTCGATTTCCTTCTCGAGGATCGAGGTCACTTCGGCGGGTCGCAGTTCCATCTCGTTCGTTCCGTTCGGCTGGTGTGGCTTTGAGTCGTGGCGTGATTCGTTCGGCTGGGATCAGCCGGGCAGCGGAGCCTTCAGCCAGGCAAAGGAGCCTGGAGCAGGCGTCGCTTCAGCGCGTCGAGGCGTCCCGAGACGCTCCCGTCGAGCATGCGGTTCCCCGCGATGACGCGCGCGCCACCGATGATCTCGGGGACGACGCGGTTCACGAGAAGGAGCTTCTGGCCGAGCACGCGTCCGAAATCGACAGCTGCGCGATCGACTTCCGTCTGCGTCATGGGTCGAGCCGTCTCGACGACGCCCTCGACCTCACCTGCTTCCTCCAGGATGCGACGGTGGAACGCCGCACCGAGAGCGACGAGCACTTCCTCGCGACCGCGATCGAAGGCGAGCCCGACGAAGTTCTGCGTCAGCGCGTGTGCGCCACGCAGAGCACCGTCGAGCGACGAGCGCCGCGTCGCTACATCGAGCCGCGGATTGAGGAGCACGCGCCGGAGCTCCGGTCGCGCAGCCTCGACCGCAATGCGTCGGACGTCGGCGACCACGGCTGCGAGCGCGCCCTGCTTCTGGGCGAGCCCGTAGAGTGCGCCCGCCCAGCGCGCTGTGACGGCGTCGACGATCACGACGCGCGATCCTTCGCGGAGGTGGCACCGGCAGCGCCGGCGACGAGTTCCTCGACGAGACGCCGATCGTCCGCGGAGTCGACGCGACGCTTCAGCACTTGACTGGCGGCGTTCATCGACACCTCGACGACCTGCGCGCGAATCGCGGTCAGCGCTTTCGACTGCTCGGCCTGGATCTCGGCCTTCGCGCGCGTGAGGAGCGCTTGGGCCTCACGACCAGCCGTGTCCTTGAGTTCGCGCTCGACGACCTCGGCTCGACCGCGCGCGGCGTCGAGGATCTTCGCCGC
Source organism: uncultured Planctomycetaceae bacterium (assembly GCA_964552875.1). GTDB lineage: Bacteria > Planctomycetota > UBA1135 > UBA1135 > JAEUHZ01. The sequence goes on along the minus strand of CAZKIY010000027.1, from coordinate 14,283 downwards.
TTCGAGTTGAGCCTGCCGCAATTGGGTCTCGACCGCCGCGCGGGCGTTCTGGGCTTCCGCGCTGGCCTTCTCCGCCGCGGCGAGTCCCGCGGCCGCCTTCTCGTCGCGAGCTTCGAGCGCGCGCGTGACCGGTCCCATGACCATCGTCCAGATCGGCACGAGTGCCACTGCGAAGATGACCAAGGTCCAGAACGTGCCGCCGATGCCGTTCAGGTCGAGCGGGTTGAAACCGCCGGCCTCGGAGAGCGTCAGGATCGGGAGGTGGAACATGGTGAGGGACCTTGGAATCAGGAGAGGTCATGAGGCCGACGCACAGCGCGACGGCCCGGACTCCTCCAGCAGGGGATCAGGCCGGGTTCGGCAGGATCATGATCAGGAGCGTGATGACGATCGCGAACAGCGCGGCGCCTTCGATGAGGGCGGCCATGATGATCGAGCTGCCCTTGATGGCATCGGCCGCTTCCGGCTGACGCGCGATGCCTTCGGCGGCCGATCCGCCGATGCGACCGATGCCGAGTCCGGCGCCGATCACAGCGAGTCCGGCGCCGATACCGGCACCCAAGCGAGCCATCTCTTGTCCTTCAGCGATCATGTGGGGAGTCCGTTTTCTAGGGAGGAAAGGGCGAGGTGCCCGAGGGGTCAGAGGAGAGGTCGTCTCGTGAGGCTGGGGCCTCGGAAGCGACCGATTGTCGGTGACGATGCTGGTGGGCTGCTCCGCAAGCGTCGCAGCCTAGTGCTCCGGATGAATCGAAGCCTGGATGAACAGGATCGAGAGCATCGTGAAGACGTACGCCTGCAAGAGCGCGACGAACGACTCGATGATCATGATGAAGACGGCGAAGCCGACGACGAGCGGGCTCGCGGCCCAGGCTGCCGTGTTGCCCGCCATCTGCGCCGCCACGAAGAGCAGGCCCATGAAGGACAGGACGACCATGTGTCCGCCGGTCATGTTCGCGAAGAGGCGGATCATGAGCGCGAACGGCTTCACGAAGATGCCGATGAACTCGACCACGAACATGATCGGCCAGATGGCGATCGGCACGTGCGGCACGAGGTTCTTCCAGTACGCGACCGGACCCTGCGCGGCCATGCCGCCGAAGAACATCACGAGCAGCGTGATCGTCGCGAGTCCACCGGTCACGAACACGCTGGCGGTCGCGGTCGAAGCGCCGGGCAGGAGCCCCAGCAAGTTCATGAACAGGATGAAGAAGAACAGCGTGTAGAGGAACGGCAGGAACTTGCGTCCGACCTCGCGCCCCATCACCGGGTAGACCATCTCGTCGCGGACCCACAACGCGAACCCGGCGAACAGGCGCGAG
>CAZKIY010000027.1:0-12864 GCA_964552875.1 uncultured Planctomycetaceae bacterium | reverse complement strand
CGGGTAGACCATCTCGTCGCGGACCCACAACGCGAACCCGGCGAACAGGCGCGAGGTGTAGTCGCCGTTCCCCGTGCGCAAGTAGCCCGGCACGCCCGAGAAGGCGATGACGAGGATCAGGATCGAGGCGATCTGGAAGACCTGCAGGTTCGACAGCGCGATCTGCGCGCCCTCCTTGAACCGATCACCGTCGCCCGCGGCGAACGGTCCGAACGCGTCGAAGGAGAAGAGCGCGTGCGCAGAGCCGGCACCGTGGCCGCCAACTTCGAGCGTGTGCGGCACGAGGTGACCGAACAGCGTGATGAACGCGTTCCCACCGTCGTGATGCGGCGTGTACGCACCGGCGAAGAAGATCGCGGCGAGGATGACGCCGAGGATGAGGATCGGGCGAACGAGCTTCACGAAGGACGAGCCTCCCCCACACTCGAAACGGAACTCTTCCGCGCGGAGCCCAGCGTCCGCAACGTGTCGAAGGTCGCCGGTCCGAGAACGAGCAGCGTCGCGCCCGCGAACCCGAACAAGAACGCGACCGCGTCGAATGCGTTGGCGAGAGCCGGGACGTAACGGACACAGAGCGTGCTCGCCAGCATCGCGAACGCCTTGATCAAGAAGCTCGCCATCACGCTGGCGACGAGCAGTTCCGGTCGCGTGCGCGCCAGGCGGCGCTGCATCAGCAACGCGAGGCCCGCGGTGAAGGCTCCCGTGAGGAAACCCGCGAGGGCGCCCGCCCCCTCACGACCTCCGAGGCCGAATCCGACCGCGAGTGCCGCGAACAGTCCCACGAGCGTGGTCTTCGTCGTGAGCGTCACTCAGCACGCTCCTTCGACGAACGAGGCTCGGCGGAGTCGCGGGGATCCGACTGCGGATCCTTCCAGGGATCGACTTCGACCGGATCGTCCTCGAGCGGCGGATTCGTCGGCGTGAACGCGATCGACTTCGGGACGGCCTTGACGATCCTCACGAACCCGCCGATCGCACCCAGGAGAATCCCCGTCACCAAGAGCCACGGGCGAGTCTCGAAGCGCGAATCGAGCCACCAACCGAGGCCCCCCAGCACGGCCATCGTGCCGGCAAACGTCAAGCCGAGGCCCGCGTAACGCCCCATGTCCGAGGGGGGCCGCGATCCAAGCGAGCTCGGGCTCGGCATCAGCGGTAATCCATCTCGGGGTAGGGCGTTGCGCCGGGACCGTGAGGGTGCCGCGCGCGGCGGCATCGTTCCGGAGGTCGGGCATGGCGTCGGGGGAGGCCGGCGGCTCGCGCTGCCGAGTGAGCGGCGCGAAAAGCCAGAGTTCGAGGGCGAAGAATGTAGGGATCGAGGCCGCTGAGTCAACGATCGGTGAGGAGAAATGGGCACGTTGCCACCGGTCGGACCGTTCTGGAGCCGCCATGCCGAAACCGCTACTCTCCCCGGCCTTTTTTCGAACACCCACGATCCGCCGATCCCCCACTCCGCCATGCTCGAACGGACCCTCGTCCTCCTGAAGCCCGACTGCGTCCAACGCGGCCTCGTCGGGGAAGTCCTGCGCCGTTTCGAGGCCAAGGGCCTGCAGATCGTAGGCCTCGAGATGCGCCAGTATCCGAAGGCCATCCTCGAGAAGCACTACGAGGCCCACAAAGACCGCCCGTTCTACGGCAACTTGGTGAAGTTCATGTCGAGCGGCCCGGTCGTCGCGATCGCGCTCGAAGGCAAGGACGCGATCGAAGTCGTGCGCGGCCTGATGGGCAAGACGAACTCGCGCCAGGCGGTGCCCGGCACGATCCGCGGCGATCTCGGCATGAGCTTCTCGAACAACCTCGTGCACGGCTCGGACGGTCCGGAGGCCGCCACGAAGGAACTGGCGCTCTTCTTCGGCGCGTCCGGTCAGCTCGTGAACTGGACGCCGGTGACCCAACCGTGGGTCTACAGCGTCGAGGAAGAGTTGCGCTGACGCACGATCTGCGTCTCGGTGCGCGACACGTGGGCGAGCTCGTCCGGGAGCTCGCTCCCCTCGTGCGCGGCCTGCTCTTGCGCGAGGTGCTCGCTTCGCCTCCGCGCGATCTGCTCCTCGTGTTCGGCCGGAGCCTCGATGGGCCGCCCGATTGGCGCGTGCGCATCTCCGCCGGCGGTGACGCGCCGCGCATCCACGCGCAGCGCTCACGCTTCGAGCGGCACGAAGGCCCCGTCGGTCCGTTCTTTCGCGACGTCGAACGCGAGCTCTGCGGCGCGACGTTGCGCGACATCACGCAAGTCGGCGGCGATCGAATCGTAGCGTTGTCTTTCCGCGCCGAGTCGGGCGAAGCGCGCACGTTGATCGCCGAGCTCGTGGGGCGGCACGCGAACCTCGTGCTGCTCGGGAATGCCGACCGCGTCGCCTGCGTGCTCGTGCCCGCGCCCAGGGAGAAGTCCGATCCGCGCCTTGTCGTCGGCGCAGCGTACGTTCCGCCGCCCGGCCGCGCGGCGGGTACCGACGAACCGTCGATTCACACGGCATTTAGAGCTCCGGACGCGGAAGCGCCGCTGCAGCGCAGCGCCACGGTCGACCTAGCGCCGCTCTCGTGGATCGTCGAGAACGCGCTCGGCTCGCAAGCCGAACGTGCGCGCCACGACGACGTCGCACGCAACCTGCTCGAGCGTGCTGAACGCAAGTTGAAGAACGCGCGTTCGCTCCTCGCGGGACTGGAGAAGCGCCGCACGGCCGCGGGCGAAGCCGAGCGCGTGCAGCAGGACGGGGAGTTGGTCAAAGCCAACCTGGGTCGCATCACGCGCGGGTTGAAGGAGATCGTCGTCGACGACCTCTACGATCCTGATCTCGCGCCGCGTCGCATCGCTCTCGATCCGAAGCTCTCGTCGCGTGAGAACCTCGAGCGCCTGTTCGAGAAGGCCAAGAAGCTCGAGCGTTCTCGCGATGCGGTCGCGGGCGAGATCGCGCTGGTCTCGACACGCATCGAAGCACTCGCGACTCTCGTCGCTCTGGCGCGGACCGACGGCGCGGACCTCGAGGCGCTCGAAGCGGACGCGATCGCGCGCGAGATCCTCGACCCACCGCAATCGACGGTGGACGGGCGACAAGAGAAGGTCGCGCCGCGATTGCCGTACAAGACGTTCGATGGCTACGCCGGCACGGAGATCCGCGTCGGTCGCAACGCGCGCGACAACGACGACCTGACCTTTCACCATGCGCGCGGCAACGACGTCTGGTTGCACACGGCCGACACGCCGGGCAGTCACGTCGTACTGGTCGTCGAGAAGGGCGCCGAGCCGCATCCCGAGGAACTGCTCGACGCCGCGCATCTGGCTGTGCACTTCTCGCCGATCGCCGGCGCCACGAAGGCGCGCGTGCACGTCGCGCGCCGCAAGGAAGTCCACAAGCCGCGTGGTGCCAAGCCCGGGCTCGTGACCTTGTCGGGCGGGCGGATCCTCGAACTCCGCATGCAACCAGACCGGTTGCAGCGTCTATTGCGCACGCATCGGCCGCCTGTCGGTTGAATGGCTCCGCGTTACCCTGGTTCACCCATGCCGCACTGCACGACCGATCGACGTTCCGCCCCCCGACGTCCCCTCGCCTCGGGCGCGCTCCTTCACGCGCTCCTGGCCACCGCCGTGGCGCTCATCCCCTCGTCGTGCCAGACCGCCGAGGCCGAGCGCGAGGAGAAGCTCCTCGAGATCTACCTGAACACGGCGGAGTCCTACTACCAGCTCGGTGATCACGATCGCGCAGTCGGGCAGGCGCTCAAGGCGCTCGAGCTCGATCCCGACAACGAGAAGATCAAGCTGATCCTCGGCTGGAGTCTTCAGCGGCGCGGGACGACCGAAGACGTGCTGCGCGCGGAACAAGTGTTCCGATCGGTCGTGGACGAAGGCGATTACCGCGCGTCGCTCGGCCTCGCGACTTCGCTCGAACGGCAAGGTGTGGCCAACGCCGAGGCCTCCGAGGCCGTGGGCAGCGGGAAGCGCATCACCGAGTCCGCGGATCCGGCGCAGCGCGCGCAAGAGCTCCAGGAGCGAAGCGTCGCCCTGTGGACCGAATCCGAGCAGTGGTTCGAACACACGCTCGAGATCCAGAAGTCGAACCTCGACGCGCTCAACGGACTCATGCGCGTCGAAGCGTTGCTCGGCAAGCCCCACGCGAGCTTGGCCCGCTCGAAACAGATGCTCGACGAACTGGCGACCGACCACGGATTCTGGGAACAGCTCCTGAAGCGGGTGCAAGGCGAGCGCGAAGAGAAGGAGATCCGGGAACGGATCGCGCTCAACGAGAACCTCCAAGTCGCGACGCGGATGCACGCGGCGCGCATGCAGTACGGACTCGGTCACAAAGACGAGGCCATGAGCCAGCTCGACACCGGCATAGGACTCGCGCCCGAACGCGCCGACTTGCACGCGCTGCGCGCGCTCGTGCAGCGGGACCTCGGCAACTGGGACAAGGCGATCGCCGACGCGGAGCGTTTCATCGCCTTGTCGCCGCAGGGTTACGACAGCGCCGACGTGAAGATGGCCTTCGACCTGATCAGCGCGTGCGAGGCGGAGCGTTCGCGCAAGCCTTGAGACGACTGCGACCAGGACTCACGGGGCGCGCCTGAGTCGCGGAACGTCGCATTCACGGCGAGAACATCGCCACTCCTTGCGCGCCATCATGAGCAAGGTCAGAGGCCCGGTGGTCCTGGCTCGACCTGCAGCAAGAACCGCGGAGGACTGCGGAGGACCGAGCCCCTGGAGCCCTCGGTCCGCGCGGGAATCGGCGAGGAGTGCGTGCCGGTCGTTCGTCGAGGCGCCACGCCGGTCGAAGCGCGATGGCCTTGCCCCGCGAATCGAACTCGAAAGACACGACGGCCGCTGCCCCTCGCGGGATAGCGGCCGTCGCCGTCTCCATGCGCCGCGCTCTCCTGCGGCCCGGGAGACCAACCGATCAGGATTCGTTCCAAGTCAGCGTGTGCCGCCGACCCTTCGCATCGACGAGTTCGAGCTTCACGGGCTCGCCGTCCTTGCGCTCCTTCAGCGCCGTGACGACGTCGGCGCGGTCCTTCAACGGCCGGCCGTTCAACGCGACGAGCACGTCGCCGGCCTGCACGCCGAGCGCCGACGCGATCGTGCCCGGTTCCGTGCGCTCGACTTCGATGCCGACGCCCTCTTCGAGGTGTCGACGCTCACGCACCTCGGGGCTCGGCTTCATGTAGAGCACGCCGAGGATGTCGGTGCGCGTTTTGCCCGGCATCAAGGGCTCGAGCGGTTTGGCGGGCGTCGCCCAACGGTCCCCGTCGTCGGGCATGACGAGCGTCTTCGGATCGGGCCCGCTGCCGAACGGCGTGCGGAAGGAGAACCCGCTCCGGGGTCCGGTGCCGAAGAATTGCATCGTGCCGCCGCTCCCGAGCCGATCTCTCAGCTCGGGATTCGCCTCGAGGAGTTCGTCCATAGTCCGCGCCTTGTACGTGCGCGTCTTCGTCTCGCCGTTCACGTCCTCGTCGACATGGACCTCGACGCCGTCGGGACCGCTCTGCATGCGGAAGGACTCCCTCTGCGCGTGTAATCCGCTGCGCGGAGCGGAGCCGGGTTGCGGAGTCGCGCCGCTCTTCGGAACGTTCTGGAACATCCGGTCGAGATCGCGCTGCAGGTCGCCGAACATCGAGTCGAGTCCGCCGAAGCGACCCTCGAGCTCCTCGAAGCGCGTGCGCAGGTCGCCCATGGCGCCGCCCCCGAAATTCTTCAGCGCGCGGAGGTGCGTTCCCGGTCGACGCTCGACCTCACGCAGCGCGAGACGCGCCGTCCAGGCCAAGTCGGGGCGATCCGTGGCCGTCGACCACGTCTGAAGCGCTTCTCGCGCGCTGTCGTTCGCCGTCGCCTCTTCGACGAGGTCCGCAAACGCGCGTTCGCGTGCGTCGAGGTCCTCGGCAGACAGGCGCTGTCTCCAGGCGCTCGCGTCGAACTCAGCCGTCGGCGCGGCGACGCGGGCGAGTTGGAGCGAGGTGGGTACGAGCGCAGCGGGTTGGGCCGGGCAGACGGTCGAAACGAGAAGTAGCGTGGCGAAGTTCATGTGGGACCTCCTGGAATTCTCCAGATCCTCGAGTCGTTCCATTCACGGACGAGCGCCTTGGGAGAGGTCCGCGCGCTCGCCCCGTTCGTTCTCACCAGCGCGGAGCGTTGGGCCCGACGCGGTGGAGTCCGACCGGCCGCACAGAGCCGGCATTCTGCGGCGGCGCACCGTAGAGATAGGGGCTGTCGTTCAGGATGAACGGCGCCGAATCGTGCAGTTGTCGCTCGCCCGGCAAGAGACGGCGCAAGCCGCCGGCCTCGACCGGCACGAGCGCGACATCGGTGGCGAGATCGGCTCCTGTCCGCGGGAGGACCGGGGTGACGACGCGCGGCGTGCCCGAAGCACCGGGATCCATCACGATCGATCCGGATCCGTCCGACCCCGAGCCGCTAGGGACGGTGGACTCGCTGCGATCCGACCACACGGAAGCGCCCAGGATCGCAGCCACGACGGCGGCGGCCGCGACGAGGTTCCAACTGCGCCACCACGGGCGCGAGACGATCGAGCCGCCGACGAGCGCGGGCTCGAACGGGCGCAGCACCCCTTCGTCCGCGAGCGCCGCGCGCACCCCGGCCCACAGATCCGGCCCGGGCGTCGATCCCATCCGCAGCGCAGCGACCAGTTCGCGTCGCGCAGCCCGCGCGGCGAGCGCGCGCTCGGCGCAGGCCGGGCAGGCCAAGAGGTGCCCGCGGACCTCGCCCAGAGCTTTCGTTTCCAGGTCACCGCCGACGTAGAGCGGCAGGGTGCTCTGGATCTCGGCGCACAGATGCTCGTCGTGGTTCATCGTTTTCGTCCCTCGGGCGGATCTACGTCGCGCTTCGCCGATCGTTGGTTTTTCTGTGCTGCTTCCACGCGCTGGCGGCGTTCCCACTCTTCCTGGAATAGTTTTCGACCGCGGTGCAGACGCCAGCGCACCGTGACGTGCGTCGCGCCGACGATCCGCGCGATCTCCGTGCAGGGGAGGCCTTCCAGCTCGCGCAGCACGAGCACGGATTGGAAGTGCGGCGCGAGCGACGCCAGGACGTCGCGGACTTCCGCCGCGACCTCGCCCTGCTCGAGACCTTGGCTCGGCTGCCCCATGTTCACATCGGCGAGATCCCAGTCGCCGTCCTCGCTGTCGAACGCCGAGGTGCTCGTCGCCGGACGACGTCGGCGCAGATGATCGATCGCGAGGTTCGTGACGATGCGATAGAGCCACGTCGTGAACGGATACTGGAAGTCGAACGAGGCCAGGTTCTTGAAGACCCGTACGAATGCTTCTTGCGCCAAATCCTGGGCATCGTCGTCGGAGGCGACGAGATTGCGCGCGACGCGCCACGCGCGTTGTTCGTGACGGCGGACGAGGAGGGCGAACGCCTGCTCCTCGCCGGTCTGAGCTCGGCGAACGAGCTCGTGGTCCTCGCGCGGGTCGCCCGGTTCGGTGGGTGCGATCCCCTCGGGTTCGACCAGGACCTCGTCGTGCTCCGGACCCTCGGACGGACCCTCTCCAGGCCGACGCGGGACGTCGTCGCGGCGTTTCACGTCGTCCTCGTGGGACGCGCGCACGGGGCGGTTCCTGGACATGCGGGGGATCTCCACACGGCACTACGCGGCCGGACCGGCGCGCGTTGGCGTCGCGGGGTGCATTCCTTGGGCCGGGTGCGGCGCATGGGCGGGTCCAGAGCGCCCCGCGCTGCTCAGGAAACCACCGGGAAGCGCCCCGGGATCTCGCCGATGCGGCGGAACTTGACCCGGCGCTCCTCGACCAAGCGATCGGTGGGGACGCGCGCGAGTTCGTCGAGGGCTTCGAGGATCTGCCGCCGCACCTGGGCCATCGCCACGAGCGGTGCGCGGTGCGCGCCGCCCGCCGGCTCCGGGATCACGCCGTCCACGATCCCGAGTTCGAGCAGGTCGGGCGCCGTCAACTTGAGCGACTCGGCCGCGTCGGGCGTCTTCTCGCCGTCCTTCCAGAGGATCGCGGCGCAACCCTCGGGGCTGATCACCGAGTAGTAGGCGTGCTCCATCATGTAGACGCGGTCGCCCACGCCGATGCCGAGCGCGCCGCCCGAGCCGCCTTCGCCGATCACGATCGCGACGATGGGCACGCGGATCGAGAACATCGTGAGGATGTTCTCGGCGATCGCGGCCGCTTGTCCGCGCTCTTCCGCGCCGATGCCCGGATACGCACCGGGCGTGTTGATGAGGCACACGATCGGCAAGCGCATCTTCTCGGCCAAGCGCATTTTCCGCAGCGCTTTGCGGTAGCCCTCGGGATGCGCGCAACCGAAGTTGAAGGCCATCCGCTCCTTCGTCGTGCGGCCCTTCCTGTGCGCGACGAGGAGGAACCGGTGCTCGCCGGAACGCGCGAGGCCGGTGACGATCGCCTTGTCGTCGCCGAAGACCTTGTCGCCGTGCAATTCGACGAACTCGTCGAGCATCTTCTCGATGAAGTCGAGCGCGGTCGGTCGCTTGTCATGACGCGCGACGCACACGCGCTGCCAGGGCGAAAGGCCGGCGTAGGTCGTGTCGATCGTCTCCGAGAGTCTGCGCCGGAGCGCCTCGACCTCGGAGGCGAGGTCCATGTTCGTCCGGAGCGAGATCGACTCGAGCTCGGACAGCTTCTCCTCGAGCTCCTGGATCGGTCGCTCGAACGACATCCCCGGGCTCGTGCCTTCGCTCTTCCGCTTCGTGTCGGCCATGCGCGTCGAGTCTCCTCTAAGTGGGCGGTATCGCCGCACGTCTCCGGGTACGACTCTAGCAGGCCGCTCCACCACCCAGGAAGTCGCGAGGTTCGGCTGTTAGCATTCGCCCTCCGCACAGCACCCCCGAGGTGCCTCCGAGGCGGGTTTCAAAAGCGCCGGGGCACGCCCTTCACGTTCCGCCCACCACGACCTGCATGAGCTCGACCTCGACGACGATCCCTCCGGCCGCGCAGCAGAAGCGCGCTCCCGATGCTTGGCGTGTCGAGGTCGTGCGTCGCGCCGGCATCGACGATCCGCCGGCGCAGGGAGCACTGGCCGCCTTGCGCGCGGCCGGCATCCACAGCGTGGACCGACTCGCTACGGTGCGCGGCTACCTCTTGCCCTCCACGCTCACGCGCTCCGAGGTCGAGCGCGCGGCGCGTGAGATCCTCGCCGATCCCGTCCTCGACGACGTGCGCATCATCGAGCCGCTGCGAGCTCCCGAACGACGCGGCGGCGTGCAACGCGTGCTCGTCGCGAAGAAACGCGGCGTCATGGATCCCGTGGCGTTGACGATCGGCCGCGCGCTCGTGCGCGTCGGCCTCGCGGAGGTCACGGACGGCGTGGGCCCGTTCACCATGACGTTCCGCGGATTCGAACTGCAGACCGGCCGCGCGCCGATCTCGCCCGAGAAACTCGCGGCGGCCGCGAAAAAGGGCCTCGCCAACGAGGTCATCGAGGACGTGCTCGTCGACGACGAGTCTCTGCCCTTCGGTCCGCCAGCACCGAGTCCGCGGCACCAACTCGTGCGCGTGCCGATCACGAGCGTGGACGACAAGCGACTCGCGGAGATCTCGCGCGACGGACACCTCTCGTTGTCCTCCGCCGAAATGCGCGCGATCCAAGCTCACTACAAGAGCATCGGCCGCGAGCCGACGGCGTGTGAACTGGAGACGATCGCGCAGACGTGGAGCGAACACTGCAAGCACAAGACGTTCGCCGGAATCATCGATTTCGACGGCGAGATCATCGACAACCTGCTCAAGCGGACGATCAAGGCCGCGACGCTCGAGCTCGATCGTCCCTGGTGCGTCAGCGTTTTCCATGACAACGCCGGCATCGTCGAATTCGATCAAGGGTTCGACGTCGCCATCAAGGTCGAGACGCACAACCATCCGAGCGCGCTCGATCCTTACGGTGGCGCAGGCACCGGCGTCGGCGGGGTCGTGCGTGACATCCTCGGCGTCGGACTCGGCGCGCGTCCGATCGCGAACACGGATGCGTTCTTCGTCGGCCCGCTCGATCTCGATCCCGCGGACGTGCCGAAGGGTTCGATGCATCCGACGCGCATCCTCGCCGGCGTCGTGGCCGGCGTGCGCGACTACGGCAACCGCATGGGGATCCCGACGGTGTCGGGCGGAGTTTGGTCGCATCCCGGGTACGTCGCGAATCCGCTCGTTTTCGCCGGGACCGTCGGCATTCTGCCGCGCTCGGCTGCGACGAAATCGGTGCAACCGGGCGACCTCGTCGTCGTCGTCGGCGGTCGCACGGGACGCGACGGCATCCACGGCGCGACGTTCAGCTCCGCGGAGCTCCACGAAGAGTCCGAGGTCGTCTCCAGCGCCGCCGTGCAGATCGGTGACGCGATCGAAGAGAAGCGCGTGCTCGACGGTTTGCTCGCGGCTCGCGATGCCGGGCTCTATCGCGCGGTCACGGATTGCGGCGCGGGTGGCCTTTCTTCCGCGGTCGGCGAGATGTCGGCCGAGTGCGGTGCCGAAGTGGACCTCGACGTCGTGCCGCTGAAGTACCCCGGCTTGCGTCCCGAGGAGATCTGGATCAGCGAGGCACAGGAACGCATGGTCCTCGCGGTTCCGCCGGCTTCCTTCGAGGCACTGCGCGCCGTGTTCGAGGCCGAGGACGTCGAGGCGAGCGTGATCGGGCGTTTCACGAAGACGGGTCGCTTGGTGCTGCGCTACCACGGCGAAGTCGTCGGCGATCTCGACCTCACGTTCCTGCACGAAGGCACCCCGCGACCGGTTCGCCGCGCGACCTGGGTCGCGCCCAAGACGACCGATCCCGGTGCACCGGCTTCACGCGACCACGAAGGTGTTCTGCTGCGCCTGCTCGCGATGCCCGACGTCGCGAGCAAGGAGTGGATCCTGCGCCAGTACGACCACGAAGTTCAGGGGCGATCCGTGTTGAAGCCGCTCGTCGGCGTCCACATGGACGGGCCCGGTGATGCCTGCGTGATCCAGCCGCTCCCGAGCTCGAGGAAAGGCATCGCGCTCAGCTGCGGCGCGAGCCCGCGGTACGGTGAACTCGATCCCGGCGCCATGGCCGAAGCGGTCATCGACGAAGCGTTGCGCAACGTCGTGGCGGTCGGCGGCGATCCGGATCGCACTGCGATTCTCGACAATTTCTCGTGGGGCAACTGCGAGAAGCCCGACCGGCTCGGGGCCCTCGTCCTGGCCTCGAAAGGCTGTTATCGCGCCGCGATCGCGTACGGAACTCCGTTCGTCTCGGGGAAGGACTCGCTGAACAACGAGTACCGCATCGGCGACCGATCGATCGCGATCCCGCCGACGTTGCTCGTCACGGCGCTCTCGATCACGCCCGACGTGGCCAAGTCGACGAGCATGGATTTGAAGCGCGCGGGTTCACGCATCTACCTCCTCGGGATGACGCGACCGGAGCTCGGTGGCTCCCACTACTTGGCGCTGAGCGACGCTTCGGGCGGCACACCTCCCCGTCCCGATCTCACCAGCGCACCGCGCCTCTTCCGCGCCCTTCATGGCGCGATCCAAGCCGGCCTCGTTCTCGCCTGCCACGACCTCGCTGAGGGCGGGCTCGCGGTCGCCGCGGCCGAGATGGCCTTCGCGGGGGACCTCGGATGTCGAATTCGGCTCGGAAACGTGCCCTGCAGTGAGCTCGGCGCGGCGTTCGATCCCGACGCGACGCGCTTGTATTCGGAGTCCTGTTCTCGTTTCCTGGTCGAAGTCGGCGGTGCGCGCGTGCGCGAGTTCGAGGCCGTCTTCAAGGGACTCTCGTGTGCGCACGTCGGCGATGTCGACGCGACGCGGCGGCTCACCGTCGAAGGCGTGCGCGGCGGACTCGCGCTCGACGTCAGCATCGATCGCCTGCGCTCCGCGCACGGCAGCGGTTTCCAGATCAGCGGGCTCCAGAGTTGATGTCGACGATGACCACGACGCGCGCGCTCGTCCTCCGCACCGCAGGCACGAACTGCGACGGCGAGACCGTGCGCGCACTCGAACTCGCGGGTGCCACGACAGAGCTCCTCCACGTGCGCCGGCTCCTCGAGGATCCCGCGCGCCTCGACGAGGTCGATTTGCTCGTTTTCCCCGGTGGATTCAGCTATGGCGACGATGTGGCCGCGGGCCGCATCTTCGGCCTGGAGCTCCGCCACGGTCTGCTCCAGCACCTGTGCCGCTTCGTCGATCGCGGCGGTTACGTCCTCGGCATCTGCAACGGATTCCAGGTGCTCGTCGAGTCGGGCCTTTTCGAGCGCGAAGGCGGAGCGAGTCAGCTTCCACCTCGCAACGTCGCCCTTCATCAGAACGCGTCGAACCGTTTCGAGTGCCGCTGGGTCACCCTGCGCGCCGAACGCTGCGCCGCGACGTGGCTCGAACCGGGCATGCTCGTTCCCTGTCCGTCGGCGCACGGCGAGGGACGCTTCGTCGCGCGCGACGAGGCCACGCTGCGTCGGCTCGAGCTGAAGGGGCAGATCGCGCTGCGCTACGCCCGCGTCGACGGAACCCAGGCCACGGAATTCCCCGACAATCCCAACGGTTCCGTGCGCTCGATCGCGGGTATCTGCGATCCCACGGGCCGCGTACTCGGCCTCATGCCGCATCCCGAGCGCAACGTCGATCCTTGGCATCACCCCCACTGGACGCGCCTGGCAGCCGGGAGTGTTTCACCCGCCGGGAGTGTTTCACCCGCCGGGAGTGGATCGACCGGAACCGTGTCGACCGCGAGAGCGGCCTCTTCGTCCGCGACCGCGCGCACCGAGGGCGAGGGCCTCGAGTTCTACCGACGGCTCGTCCGCGCGGCGTCCGGCGCGACGCGTGCGAGCAACGCGGCCGCAGTCGTCTCTTGAACGGAGTCGCGGCGTTCCGTAACACGTAGGCGGACACGACGCCGTCGCTGTCCGACAACTCGTCGATTTCTGCGGCGGG
>CAZKIY010000026.1:2801-22392 GCA_964552875.1 uncultured Planctomycetaceae bacterium | reverse complement strand
GCGAGGTAGGGGTTCGGCCAATGCACGTCGACGCCGGCTTCGGCGGCAGCGTGCATCGTGAGGTAGGGATCCGTGAGATGCGGCCGCGCGAGCGCGCACAAGTCGGCGCGGCCGGCCGCGAGCACCGTGTTCACGTGGTCGATGCCCTGGATCCCGCCGACAGCCATGACACGCACGCCGGCATCGGCTCGGATCCGCTCGGCCAGCGGTACTTGGTACATGCGGCCCTGGATCGGACGTGATTCGGGGCTGTTACCGGCGGACGAAACGTCGACGAGGTCGCATCCACGCGCCGCCAGCTCGCGCGCGAAGACGACCGAGTCGTCGATCTTCCATCCGCGCGGCTCCAACCAGTCCGTCGCCGAGATCCGCACGAACATCGGCTTGTGCTTCGGCCATGCTGCGCGCGCGAGCTCGAAGATGCGCAGCGGCCAACGCATGCGGTTCACGAGGCTGCCGCCGAACTCGTCGGTGCGCGTGTTCGACAGTGGCGACAGATAGCTCGACAGCAAGTATCCGTGCGCCATGTGCAATTCGACGACGTCGAAGCCCGCCTGATCCGCGAGATGAACCGAGTGCGCGAACTCGTTCTCGACGCGCGCACGATCGGCCTGATCCATCGCCTTGGGTATGTGCCAAGTGGGTGCGAACGGCTCGGCCGAAGGACCGAGCGTCCGCCATGCACGTCCATCGCGCAGCGGATCGTCGCCCTCCCAAGGCAAGTTGCACGAGGCCTTCCGTCCCGCATGACCGAGCTGGATGCCGATCTTCGCGCGCGTCGAACCGTGCACGAACTCGACGATTCGTCGCCAAACCGCGGCCTGCGTTTCGTTCCAGAGCCCAGTGCATCCAGGAGTGATGCGGCCTTCCGCGGACACGTTCGTCGCCTCTGCGAACACGAGTCCCGCGCCTCCCACCGCCCGACTCCCGAGATGAACGAGGTGCCAATCGTTCGGAACTCCGTCGATCGCGGAATACATGCACATCGGCGAAACGACGATGCGATTCGCGAGGTGCATGCCGCGGAAGTCGATGCCGACGAACGCCGGCGGCGGGGGACTCGTCGCGCTCACGTCGGCCACGTCGTTGCGCCGGGCGAAGTCGGCGGCTGCTGCCGCGACGAGCTTCGGATCGCGGCGCGCGAGGTTCCCGTAGGTGATCCGCTTGCTGCGCGTCATCAGGTTGAAGGTGAACTCGATCGGAGTCTGCCGCACGTGACGCTCCGTGTTCTCGAACCACTCCAGGCTGGTCTGCGCCGCGTGCTGCAACTTCAGGACGTCGAGCCGCCGTCCGCTCTCGTACGCCGCGAGCGTGGCGGGCACGTCCTTCCATCCGTGCGTCTTGAACGCGTCGACGAGCGCGATCGCGTCCTCCATCGCGAGCTTGGTGCCCGATCCGATCGAGAAATGCGCCGTGTGCGCCGCGTCGCCGAGCAGAACGACGTTCTCGTGACTCCAGCGCTCGCAACGCACGGTGGGGAACGTGCGCCAGATCGAGCGGTTCGAGAGCAGTCGATGCCCGTCGAGGAACGGCGCGAAGATGCGCTCGCAGAACGCGACGGTGTCCGCTTCGCTCGCGTGTTCGAGGCCCGCGCGCCGCCACGTGTCCTCGTGACACTCGACGATCCACGTCGAGAGATCGGACTGGAACGGATACGCGTGGACCTGGAACACGCCCCACTCGGTCTGGAGGAAGACGAACGTGAACGCCGCGAGCGGCTTCGTCGTGCCGAGCCAGGTGAACTTGGCCTTGCGCCAGTCGATCGTCGGTCGGAACGAGGCGGCGTGCTTGGAACGGATCGCGCTCTGCAATCCGTCGGCCGCGACGATCACGTCGCTCGCGGGCAGAGCCGATTCGTCGGCCACGTCGTTTTGGAAGTGCAGCGCGACGCCTAGGCCGCGCGCTCGCCGCTGGAAGATTTCGAGCAGTTGCCGCCGCGACATCCCGCAGAACCCGTGGCCGGTCGAGCGCGTCCACGTCCCACCGATCCACGTTTCGATGTCGGTCCAGTACGCGAACCCGCGCCGGATCTCGGCATAGGTCTCGGGGTCGGCTTCCTCGAACGCGCGCAGCGTTTCGTCCGAGAACACGACGCCCCACCCGAAGGTGTCGTCGGCCTTGTTGCGCTCGAACACGTCGATCGAGGCCGTGGGGAAGGACTTCTTGAGCAGAATGGCCGCGTAGAGGCCGGCCGGCCCGCCGCCGAGGATCGATGCGCGCATCGACGCATCGTAGTGGCGCGACATCCCGGATCGAAACGAGCGCGCGCTAGACTCGTCCGCTCGTGGACCATCCCCAGGACTGGATCGAAGCCCTCGCCGCGCTGCGCAACCGCCGCGAAGCGTGCGCGCTCGTCGTCGTCACGCAGGTCAAGGGCAGCGGACCGCGCGATCCGGGTGCGCGCATGGTCGTCAGCGGAGGACGCCTCGCGTTCGGGACGATCGGAGGCGGTAACCTCGAGAAGCTCGCGATCGAGCACGCGACCGAACTCCTGAAGCGCCGCTCGCCCACGTCCGAATCCGTCGCGTATCCGCTCGGCGAAGTCGCGGGTCAGTGCTGCGGCGGCGAAGTCACCGTCTTCTACGAGACATTTCCGTGGACGCGCCGTCGCGTTGCGATCTTCGGCGCGGGGCACGTCGCGCAGGCGCTCGCCGGACTTGCGCCGTGGTTGTCGGCCGACGTGGTGTTGATCGATCCGCGCGAGGAGCGCGAGATCCAGCCGGCGCTGCCGCCGCGGAGGCCCTACGAGCTCGTGCTCGTCGATGCACCCGAGGCCGAGGTGGACGGGCTCCCCGACGACGCGCTCGTGCTCGTGATGACGCACAGTCACGCGCTGGATCTCGAGATCTTGGCACGCGCGGTGTTGCGCGACTTCCCGTACGTCGGGTTGATCGGGTCGGAGCGCAAGTGGGCGCGCTTCCAGAAGCGGCTCGCGCAGCGCGGGATCTCGGAGGAACGGATCGCGCGCGTGCGCTGCCCCATCGGGCTCTCGAAGCGTTCGAAGGAACCCGCGGCGATCGCGCTGTCCGTCGCGGCGGAGCTCGCGGACGTGATGGCGGCGGAACCGGCGCGCTGACGACTGGCTCAGGAACCTTAGCGCTTCTCGAGAGCGCCGCGCAGATCAGCGAGGGCCTTCTCCGCGACCGCAAGCCGTGACTGGACGTCGGTTCCCATGCGCGCGCCCAGCTCGACATCCTCGGCCTCGCGCCGCGACTTCTCGAGGTTGTTCAGCACCACCGCGATGAACAGATTGATGACGACGAAGACCGCGATGACGATATAGCTGGCGAAGAAGAGCCAGGCCGCCCGGGTGGAACCGCGCGCTTCAGCCGCCATTTCGACCCAGCCCTCGAGCGTCAGGATCTGGAACAACGACGCGCACGCGCGCCCCAGCGTTCCCCAGTGCGCCGGGTCTGCCTCTGCGAAGAGGTGCCAGCCGAGCACGCCGTAGATGTAGACGAGCAAGCCTTGCAGCAGGATCACGTGCCCCATGCTGGGGATCGACCGCAACATCGTGTCGATGATGAGGCGCAGATCGGGCAGGGCGGAGATGAGCCTTGCGATGCGCAACACTCGAGCTACTCGCGCGATCGTCGCCAAGTGTCCGGCGGCGGGCAGCAAGGACAGCGCAACCACGGTGAAGTCGAAAACGTTCCAACCGTCCCTGAAGAAGCGGCCCGGTCGCGGAAGACAAGCGACGATGCGCAGCGTGATCTCCAGCACGAACGCGGATTGGAAAGCCGCGTGCAGCGCGCGAAGGAGCGCCTCGTTGCCCTCCGTGAAGCTCGGATAGGTCTCGACACCCATGAGCGCCGCGTTGAAGAGGATCAACGCGATCGTGGCGTGCCGAAACGCGGGGCTCTCGACCCAGGCGCGGACCGCGAGTGCGACTCGCGGGACTGCTTCGATCTCGCTTGCGCTCACGCCGGATCGAGCTTTTCGCCGAGTTTCCAGGCCAAGTTCGAGAGCTGACGACGGAGCAACTGGACTTCGGCGTGCAGGTCGCTGACGCGTCGATCGACGGCTGTGAGGTCCACAGGCGGTGGAGCCATCGGTTCGCTCGGCATCGAAGCGCGGACGGACGCAGTCGTCACGAGGGGAGGCTTCGATGCGACCGGGTGTGCCCCGGGCGCGATCGTCTGCCCGTAGCTTTCTGCGCGCGAGCCCGGCTGCGGATCCAGGCGCACGACGAGGCCGCTCGCGAGCATCGGTGCGAGCACTTCCATCAGCGCCGGCTGCGACGCGATGTCGACCATGCGCGAGACGCGCGCGCGCAGCTCGCCCGGCTGTTGCGGTCCCCGCAGGAGCAGTTCGGCCACGATCGCGACCTGCGTGCGGCCGACGCCCAGCATCTCGCCCGCGTTGTGACGGAAACGCTCGACGCGGCTGCCGGCCGGGTGCACGGAACCGGCCCAGCCCTTCACGATCATCTTGCCGGTCGCGGCGTAGACCTCGGACTCGTTCAGGTCGAGCACCGGGTCACGGTTCGACTTCTGGTTGCAGCCCGACGTCAGCGCATTCAGAGACAGCGGGTATTGCTCGGGAGTCGTGAAGTCCTTCTCGATCAGGACGCCGAGCAGACGCGCTTCGATCGGCTCCAGCTTGCGTGTGTTTTCGATGGTCGGATCCTCAAGGCTCGAGGCGGTCGATTTCTTCGGCCAAGCCGAAGTCGAGCGCGGTGACGCCGCCCGCATCGTGCGTCGAGAGCTCGATCGTCACGCGCGAGTACCCGTTCGACCAGTTCGGATGGTGGTCGGCCTTCTCGGCCAGGAATGCGACCCGTGTCATGAATGCGAACGCGCTGCTGAAGTCGGCGAACTTCCACTCGCGGCGCAGCCGTTCGGCGCTCGTGTTCCAGAGCGGCACGCGCCGCGCCATCTGCGTGACTTCCTCGGGCGTGCAGCGTTTCGGACGGGACATGCGTCGCAGGATAGCGAGCTTCAGGGCGGCAGCACGAACGCGCGCCGCTCGGAATAGAGCCGTGCGCGCGCTTCGACCTCGGAGATCGGCTCGGCCGGACCGTCGCGGCGCAAGATCGTGAGCGCGCGCTCGACGAACACGACGGCCTCGTCGTACCTGCCGTTCGCGGCGAACACGGCTGCGAGCGTGTCGAGGTCCTGCGCCGAGAGGTCGCGGCGCAAGACTTCCGGATCCGGAGGCTCCAAGAGATCCTGTCGGACCAGCTCGAGCGCCTCCCGCGGATCGCGCGCCGCCGGGTCCGGACACGTCGCGAGCCACCACGCGAGGTTGCGCGCGAAGACGCGATCTCCGGGCGTGCGCCGCGCGAGTTCGCGCAAGAGTTCAAGCCCCTCGTGCCAGCGCTTGCGCGCGATCAAGAGGTCGCCGAGTCCGGCGGTCGCGTTCGCTGAGTCCGGGTCGATGCGCAGAGCGGATCGGTACGCGCTTTCCGCGCCGTCCTGATCACCGGCAGCTTCGAGCGCGCGCCCCAGGTTCGCGTGCGCGTTCGCATGGCTGGGCGCGAGCTCGATCGCCTTGCTCTGACGCGCGATCGCTCCCGGAGCGTCGCCCAGTGCGAGAAGCACGTTTCCGAGGCCGGAATGCGCTTCCCAATCGTTCGGATCGGTCGCGATCGCCGTCTCGAACTCACGCTGCGCGCCGGGCAGGTCGCCGCTCTGCACGAGCGCGATCGCGAGCCCGCGCCGCGCGACGGCGCTCGACGGATCGGCGGCCGCGGCGCGCCGCAGCGCTTCGCGAGCCTCGTCCGCGCGCCCGAGCCGTCGCAGCGCGTCGGCGCGCTTCGCCGCGACACCGCGCACGCCGAGACGCGCCGCGCGCTCGTAACGGACCGCGGCCGATTGCCAATCCTGCTCGGCCATGTAGGCGTCGCCGACCTGCGCCTCGTACTGCGAAAGGAAGCCGTCGGGCGCGTCGCGTCCGCTCGCGCGCAGCGCTGCCGCGGCCGCGACGGACAGCGCGAACGCCGCGGCGACGGCGACGGCGCGTGTGCGCGCGATCTCGAACGTCCCGAGCCACGCGAGCGCGGCGCCGCCGAAACCGGCCACGAGCGGCACGACGGGCATGCGGTAGCGCGGCGAGTACCAGAAGAGCGCCACGACGAGGAACGTCGCGAGGAACAACAGGATCTCCGGTGCGTGCTCGCGCGGCTTGCGCGCCAGCAGCACGAGGACGACGACGGCCGGCACGGTCCACCACGCGACCGGCATCGGTGCGAAGGCCAGGGCGCGGGAGAGGCCGTCCTCGACTTCGAGGTCCGCGACATACACGTCGCCGTACACGCGGCCGGAGAAGAACCACCAGACCTTCTTCGCGGTCAGCTCGACGACGGCTGCGGGCTCCGCGCGCCAAAACGCGAGGCCGCGGCGCATGTACGCGTCGCTCGTCTGTTTCCACGAGCCGTCCGTTTCGCCGCGCACGACGTCGCGCGCGTCGAGGTTCTGCTTCACGCGATCGGTGGAAACGCCCTCCGCTGCGTGGAAGATCCCTTGCGAACCCGGTTGGTTGCCGTGGAAGAAGCCGAGGCCGGCCTGCGCGCTGAGAGGGATGAACTCGCGGCTGCTGAGCCAATTGTGCAGCGTCGCCGGCGCCATGCACGCGAGCGCGACGGCGGCCGTCAGCAGTCCGCGACGCACGACGTCGCTGGCGAGTCCGTGCTTCCACGCGAGCCATGCGGGCAGCGCGACGAAAAGCGGAGCGAACGTAGGGTTCGCCAGCGTCCCGATTCCGATCGCGACGCCGAGCAGCGCCGCGCGCCGCGCGTCGAAGCGCTCACCGGCCGCGATCGCGCGCTCCCAGATCCACGCCGTGGCGAACGCCTGCAGCGTCGAGTTCAACACGCGCTCGGCGTGGAATGCCGGATCGCGCAGCACGAGGTACAGACCCGCGCCGAGCACCCCCGCCACCCATCCGAAGCGCGCGGACGTGCAGCGCGCCACGAGCCACGCAGTCGCGACGTGCAGACCGACCTGCACGACCGCCAGTGCCGCGACGCCGCCGTCGAACGCGCGCACGAGCCCGACGAGGTAGGGGTAAAGCGGTGCGGAGAGGAACGGCGTGGTGCCGATCAGTCGGCCGCGCGCGATCTCGCCGCCCCAAGTCCAGTACTCAGCCGCGTCGTTCAGCGGATTGCGCGCGAGAGGGTTGACGTTCTCCGCGTCGAAGAGCATCGCGAGGCGCAACGCGAGCCCCACGAGCAACACGCCGAGAAGGATCCGTCGCGGCAGACCGCGGGGGATGGCGTCGTCGAGCGTCACGGGGCTCGCAGGCTACGCGCGATCCAGCGTGAAGGAGAAGCAGTCGTGCGAGATGTCGGCGGTGCCGCCGTACCACTCGCATCTCGCGGAGCCCGATGCCCCACTCCGCTGCCGCCGCTCAGAGCGTGTGAAGAAATCGCACGTTCTCGCGACGCGAAGCATCGCCACATGAATCCGAGAGCCCGTAGACTCGATTTCTTCACGGGCTCTCAGTGCTTCTTCGCTGCCTCGATCGCCTTCGTCAGCACGGGCAACACCTCGAACGCGTCGCCCACGAGCCCGTAGTCGGCGATCTTGAAGATGGGCGCGTCGGCGTCCTTGTTGATCGCGACGATGATCTTCGACGTGCGCATGCCGGCGAGGTGCTGGATCGCGCCCGAGATGCCGACCGCCACGTAGAGGCTGGGACTCACGGTCTTGCCCGTCTGGCCGACTTGCTCACCGTGCGGACGCCAGCCCGCGTCGACGACGGCGCGAGATGCGCCCGTCGCGGCGGAACCGAACGCGGCGGCGAGCGCCTCGATCAGGTGGAAGTTCTCGGGCCCGCGCAATCCGCGGCCGCCGGACACCACGATCGAGGCTTCCTTCACGTCGAGCTTGCCGCCGACCTTCTCGGCGACCGATGTGACGACGGCCTGGCCATCGCTCGATGCGTTGCGCGTGACGATCTCGGCTGTACCGGCGGCTTCCGTCGCCGGGAACACGTTCGGTCGCGTGGTGGCACAGAACACGGGCGCCGTCGAGCGCACCTTGGCGATCGCTTTCCCCGCTAGCCACGGGCGCGTCGCGACGAGAGCACCGCTGTCGGCCGTGACGCCGGTGCAGTCGGACAAAAGCGTCGAATCGAGCAGCGCGGCGACACGCGGGGCAATGTCCTTGCCGGTCGCGGTCGCAGCGGCGAGGAAGGCCGTTGCCGAGAGTTCGCGTGCGACCGCCGCGACATCGCGTGCGACCGCATCGGAGCTCCAACGTGCGGCTCCGACCAGGGCGACCACCTTCGTCGCGCCGTACTTGCCGACGTGCGCCGCGGCCTTCTCGGAACCTGGTCCGGCCACGATCGCGGCAACGGTCATACCCGTCGCGCGCGCCGCGGAGAGACACTCGAGGCTCGCACGCCGCGGCGTGCCGTTCGATTCTTCGACGAAGACGAGGATCGTGGTCATGGCGCTAGTCATCTAGAGGATCTTGGCTTCGTTCTTGAGCGCATCGACGAGTGCCGCGACACCCGCGACGCCTTCACCGACGATGCGACCGGCTTTGCGCGCCGGCGGCAGCTCGACCGCCACGATCACGGCTTGTGCGAGGGAATCATGCGGCGCTTCCTCGGCGATCGTCTTCGTCTTCACTGCCATGATGCCCTTCAGGCTCGCGCGCCGCGGCTCGTTCAGGCCTTTGTTGCACGTGATCACCGCGGGGAGCGCGAACTCGACCGTTTCGACGCCGTACTCCGTTTCGCGCTTCGCCGTGCCGCGACCGTCGGCGAGTTCGAGCGCGACGACCTCTGTCACGCACGCCCATCCGAGATAGGTCGCAAGCATCGGTCCGACCGCTGCGTTGTCGCGATCCGTCGCGACACGACCGGTGAAGACGATGTCCGGCCCTAGCGAACCGATCTTTGCGGCCAGCGCTTTCGCCGTCCAACGCGGATCGCGCGAACCCGGATCCGCGTCCTTCAAGATCACGCCGGTGTCCGCGCCGCGCGCCAGGAACTCGCGCACTTCCTTGGCCGCCTCGCTGGGCCCGATCGTCAGCACGGTGATGTCACCGCCGTGCTTCTCCTTCGCTTGGATCGCGGCCTCGACGGCGATCTCGTCGTAGAACGAGGCCATGTACTGCCAACCGGTCGAGTCGAGCGACTTGGCGTCTGCGCCGACTTTGGCCTGGGCCTCGGTCGTCGGGACGCGCTTGATGCAGGCGACGATCTTCATCAGTTGTGCTTTCGTGCCGTTCCGCCGCGTTTCGGAGGACTTTCGCGGGCGAACAGGCTACTCGCATCTCCCAACGACCGGCAAGGACCGAGCGCGCCGGGTAACCTGATCCTCGATGCAGCGCTTCTCCGGTGAATTCGATGTCGTCCTCGCCGCCGTGGATCACTTCGAGGCCGAGCTCGCGCGCGACGTGCTCGCGGCAGCAGGGATCCCATCCATGCTGCACGCGCCCGATTTCGATTTCGCGGAGTTCGGCGTCGCGGCCTATGGCCAAGTGAGGCGCGGGGACCTGCTCGTGCCGCGCGGAACTCGCGACGCAGCACGAGCCGCGCTCGAAGCCGCATGGGGCGAGGAAGTCATGAAGGGGCGCACGACCTAGAAAACGAGCGAAGGGCCTCCGATCGTGAGCGGTGGCCCTCGCTTCGCGCGCGTTCGACGCCCGCCGATCCGTCGCGCACTGAAACGCCGAACGCCGCGATCACGTCCGCTGCATCGTCGCCGAGGCCGCAGTCGGCCGAGAGATCGAGCTGCACGTCGTCGCGCACGGTCCACACGAGCTCGCCGCCAGCGTACGCCTGACCAGCGATGTCCTGGAGTAAGGGGAACATGGCGATCTCGCCGGAGCCGCTGCAGCCGTCGACGAAAGACTTCGAGACGAGCGCGGCGATGGCACCTGCGAGCGGGCCTGTGCCGCCGTCGGCCGGCGCGTATGTGGCGCCGAGCAGCCCCGAGCGCATGCGCGCGAGCAACTCGGGGAACCCGAACGGTTTGGTCACGGAGTCGTCCGCTCCGACCGAAGAACGTCAGTGTTCTGCGCGTCGACATGAGGCACTTGCGCCGTAAGCTCGAGAAGGGACGCGAAGGTGCGCGTGTGTTCGAAACCGAAGCGGGCGTCGGTTATCGATTGCTGTGGGCGGCGGAGCGACGTCCGTACGGATCGGCTGAGACGGGAGTGAAGGCGCTCGCCGTTCGACGAAGTCCTGGACTCACAAGTTCGTCGTGGCGCGGTCGCTGACTGCTTCCCACTCGATGCCTTCGCCGCGCGAGCCGGGATTGAGGAGTCGCGCCGTCGCGCTCGCCCAACGCCCACCCGATGGATGCGCTGGGATCGCCATGCGGCACAGTTCGACCTCACGACTGCCGCTGTCGTAAAGCAGCAGGCCGATCCTCGCGCGCGCGACGCAGGACGCATCGAGCTCGCCGTTCGGCCGCAGCGTGAAACTCCGATCGTCGGCGTCGATCAGGCGCAACTCGAGCTCCGCGAGCTGCGGCATCCGCGTGCGTTGGAGCCCGACGCGTAGGTCGCCGCCGACGATGCGGACGTCGAGCCTCGGCCGTGCGCCGAGTTTCGTGTTGCGGAGCAGTCGGAACGGCTCGCGTCCGATCGAGCCACCTTCCCGTGTGTAGTCCTCGATCGGAACGGTGATCAGCTCGTAGCGTTCGAGGGCGGTCTCGATCCGCGTGAGACGCCCGGATTCGCTCGGGGACTCGTCCATGCCTTCGAGCCATGCGACGGCGACGCCTTTCGGCGTGGGCGGCTCGCGGTGCATCGATGCGAATGGAACGACGTAGTCGGCATCGAGCTCGAGCGCTCGAGCGACGTCCGCGCGTTCGCGTCGACACCAGGACCGGGTCCGATCCTCGAAGGTCGTCGGTTCCGTGCGAGCGAGGACGTCGATCACGGCGAGTCTCGACAGATAGCCGATCGAGCCGGGCCATGGGGTCAGGACCGTCGCGGCCGGATCGGCGCGATCGCGCAAGAAAATGCCGGCTTTTCGCAAGGTGCGCGCGACTTCGATCTCCTCGACGAGTCCGAGGCGACCCAGCGGTTGTTCGCAGTCGAAGCGCGCCGATGCGCTCGGTCGAATCCAAGCCTCGTGGGGAATCCTGAGCGGCAGCGGCCCGAGATCTGCGGGGACTCTGCTCGCGAACGCGGAAGCGACGAGCCCGCAGCCGAACACGAACAGTGTCGCTCGGCGTCGCAGGGTCGAAACTCCGTCGAGTGCTGCGATCATGCCTTCCTGCACCGCGAGGCAGATGAACGGTAGCGCGGGCGCGAACGCGACGTGGAACGGCAACGGGCTCATACCGGACAGCGCCGTCAGGCCGCACCAAGCGATCGCGAGGAACACGGCGTGCGAGCCGGTGCGCGACAAGGATCCGAGGACGAGCCTCGCGGCCGGGTACACGAGGAGTAGTGGCGTGACTCCGACGAACGCGAACTCGCGGAGACTCGCCACACCGTCCAACCACTGTCCCGGCAACGGGTGGATCAGCGCGTCGAAATCCGGCGGTAGGACGAAACCCGTCGACACGCGCCGCAAGATTGCGACGACAGCAAAGACTCCGATCGGCGCGCCGAACGAAGTCCAGCTCACCACGCGCGCGGCTCCTTCGTCGTCGTTCGGCCGGCCAAACGCCCGTACGGCGGCCATCGCTGCGACGAACAGGATTCCGAGCGGATGGACGAGGACCGAAGCTGCCGCGAGGCCTCCGAACCACACGGACCGTCCGCGTTCCATCGCGAAAAATGCTGCGACGCCGAAGAACGCGTGCAGCGAGATCTCGAGGCCACTCGCCGCTGCGGCCGCGAACGTTCCGCTGGCGGCGAGGAACAAGGGCGCGATGAGGGACGCCGCGCGGCTCGCCTGGAAACGCGAGAGGACCACGAGTGTCCCGAGCGCCGCCGAGATCCCGAACGATTGAACGAGCAGGTTGGTCGACAGGTTGACCGTCGGGCCGATCCGCTCCGCGGCCGCACACACGAAGACCCATGCCATCGACGGATAACTCTCGAATCCGGGCGAGCCCGAGTTCCACGTGAGCTGACCGTCGTAGACGAGATTGCGTGCGAGTCGAAGCGCGACGTAGGCCTGGTCGTACGGGAACGCGAGTCTCCCGAGGCCGTCGTCGTGGATGGCCAACGCGTGAGCAAGGAGCATCGCGAGCGCTACGAAGAGTGCGATCGCGCGGTTCACGTGATCCTCGCGCCCAGGCCGAGTCGCATCGAAGTGTTCATCGGACCGTCACCGTCGGGAGGCGTCCGAGTTCGATGCGCGAGCGTGGCGTGACCTCGAATTCGCGCGCCAATTGCGTGCTCCCCGCGCGCGCATCGATGGCATAGCGTCCGGGCGGCAAGCCGCGGAATTCGAACGCGCCGCGTGCATCCGTCGCGACGGGAGGCCACGGTCGATCGGCTCGTCCGGTCGGGGCCAGCACGACGAGCGCTCCCTCGAGCGTCCGCCCCTCGGCATCGACGAGGCTCCCGCCCGCTGCTCCAGCGACGAGGTCGATCGTGAGCGAAGAGGCACCGTCGGCGCGCTGAACGAAGAGTCGCGAGGCGCGCTCGTCCGAGGCGCGCGACAAGTCCGGCCACGATCCGCCACTCGCCCAACCCGGGAGCACCGCGACGCTGTACTCGCCGACGATGAGCTGTTCGAACGCGAAGCGTCCCGTCGGGTCAGCGCGAGTGCGCCTGGGCAACGGCGCGTCGATCGACTCGGGCGCAGCCGTCGGAGTGAGCACGATTTCCGCGCCATCCAGCTCTTGATCCGCCGTACCGATCAGGGTTCCGAGCAATCGAGCGCGAACGAGAGGTGCGACGACCGGCGCCGCGCGACGTGAATCGGGTAGGCGCACGACGATCGCGGCGCTCGACTCGGACAGGACGAATGCGTACGGGCGATGGTCTTCGGCCACCACGCGCGCATCCCAAGGTCCACGCTGGAGTCCGGCCAGCCGAAACGTTCCGTCCTCGCCCGTGTTCGTCCAGCGCGGCTCGTCACCGGAGAGGAGCCACACCCATGCGCCGACTTGCGCGACGTCGTCTGCATCGACGACGCGTCCCTCGATGGAACGAACGCGAGCGGGGAGCGGGATCTCGGCGAGCTCCGTCTGCGCTGGCGGCGTGAGTTGGATCGGAATCGTGCGCGGAGTGCGCGGGTCGTGGATGAGCAGCGCGAGTCCGACCGCAGCGAGCCCGACGATCGGGACGAGCAGAGTCCAATTCCGCCAGAACGGAGGCCTCGGATCCGCACTCATCGGGTCCGCGAGCTCACGTCCGGGCCGACGTGCTGCAGGATCTCCGCGCGCAGAACTGAGAGCGGCGGGAATTCGGAGCAGTCGAGGCTCGCGATCGTCTCGCGAAAATCGTCGAGACCGCGTTGCCCCGACCGATGGAGGGCCGACAGTTCGATCCCGAGCTGCAATCGATCGCACAGCTTCACGAAGCGCGCCTCACGCGTGACACACGTCTGGATCTCGTCCCACAGACTCAGCGCGGGCTCGGAGAGTGGTTCGAGAAGTTCACGCGCCGCATGATTCTCGGCCGCGACCTTCGCGCCATCGGGCAGGAGTCGCGCCGCCGTCCGGGGCAGGTCGCCGAGCACGGCCTCCGCCACGTCGTGGACGAGCGCGAGAGCGATCGCGTGCTCGACATCGAGGCGCGGTTCGACCCGAGGCCCGGCTGCCAGGACCAGAAAACACGTGGAAAGGACGTGATCGCCGATCGATTCGGGCGTGCGGACCCCGCGCAGCACCCACCCGGTGCGGGGTAGGTCGCGCAGCGGTTCCAGCGCCAGGAGGGCGTCGAGCAAGGGACGATCGGCGGCCATGGCGTGCGGATCGTGCCAACGGACGGGCAGCGAAGCCACGGACGTCCGACGCGTGCGTTGACGCTCCGCGCGCGGCGATCCATACTGCCCGGATTCGGCACGGGGCTTCGAGTCCGGCCGACACCCACGCCGCCATGCTCCTGCGACTGCGCAAGGCCTTGCCGCCCGAACAGCTCCAGGCCGTCTTGGAGCTCGCGCGCGAGCTCGGCTACCGGCCCTCGTTCCTCGACGAGCGCAAGGAACTGTTGCGGCTCGAGGGTCTCGGTCGCCCCGAGCATCGCTCGCGCTTCGAGGATCTCGTCGGCGTCTCCGCGATCTTGGATGCGGGCACCGCGACGGAGTTGCACGAGCGCGCGGGTCGTCCCGACACCGTCGTCACGGTCGGCGAAGCGCGTTTCGGCGGCGGATCGGTTTCGCTGATCGCGGGGCCGTGCGCCGTCGAGAGCTGGCCGCGACTGCTCGAGATCGCGCGCGAAGTCCAGCGACACGGCGCGACACTCCTGCGCGGCGGTGCCTGGAAGCCGCGGTCGTCGCCGTATTCGTTCCAGGGCATGAAGCAGGAAGGCCTCGAGCTGCTCGCGCGCGTTCGCGCCGAAACCGGCATCGGCATCGTGACCGAGGTGCTCGATCCGCGCGACGTCGAAGCGGTCGGCGCCGTCACCGACATGTTCCAGATCGGCGCGCGCTCGATGCAGAACGCGCCACTGCTCGTCGAAGTCGGGAAGTACGGGAAGCCCGTGCTCCTGAAGCGCGCGTTCTCGGCCACGATTCGCGAACTGTGCCAAGCGGCGGAGTTCGTGCTCGCGCAGGGCAATCGCGACGTGATCTTGTGCGAGCGCGGCGTGCGCGGCTTCGATCCGACGACGCGCAACCTGCTCGACGTCGGCGCCGTCGCGCACTTGAAGCGCGCCACGCACTTGCCCGTCATCGTCGATCCGAGTCACGCGGCCGGTCGCAGCGATCTCGTGCGCCCGCTCGCACGCGCGGGGATCGCGGCCGGTGCCGACGGATTGATCGTCGAGGTCCATCCGGATCCGAGCGAGGTCCACTCGGACGGCTCGCAAGCCGTAACCCCTGAGACTTTCGGTCAAATCGCGGCCGACACGCGCGCGATTGCGGCGCTCGATTCGCGGCGCCTCATCGAACCGTCCCTGTCTTCCATCGAACGATGAGCACGCGCAAACCGTTCGTGGCGGGGAATTGGAAGATGAACCTCGAGCGCAAGAGTGCGCTCGGTTTGGCACTCACCGTGCGCGACTCCGTCGGACGCCGCGACGACGTCGAAGTGGCCGTTTTCCCGCCGTTCGTCTACTTGGACGAGATTTCGCGCGCGCTGGCCGGATCCATGGTCCGCTGCGGCGCGCAGAACGCGAGCGACGAGGTCGCGGGTGCTTTCACCGGTGAAGTCTCGGCCGCGATGCTCGTCGACGTCGGCGTGACCTACGTCCTTCTCGGACACTCCGAGCGCCGTCACGTGTACGGCGAGGGCAGCGATCTCATCGGTCGCAAGGTGAAGCTCGCGCTCGAACACGGTCTGTCGCCGATCCTGTGCGTCGGCGAGACGCTCGCGGAACGCCAAGCGAAGCGCACGGAGCAAGTCGTGGCGGATCAACTCGCGCGCGGGCTCGCCGGGATCGACGGGCGCGCGCTGCAATCGCGCGTGACTGTCGCGTACGAACCCGTGTGGGCCATCGGCACCGGGTTGAACGCGACCCCGGCCCAAGCCGGCGAGGTCCACGCCTACCTGCGCGGCGTGCTGGGCGGGCTCTACAACGAGTCCGCGGCCGATCGCACGCGCATCCTGTACGGCGGTAGCGTCAAACCGGACAATGTCCGCGCCTTGATGGCGGTACCGGGCGTCGACGGCGTGCTCGTCGGCGGCGCCTCGCTGAAACCCGAATCGTTCCTGCCGCTGCTCGAATTCCGCTGATCGCCTCGAAGCCAGAGTCACCATGAACACTGCCCTTTTCATCACGCTCCTCTACATCGTCTTCATCGTCTCGGCGATCGTGCTGACGATCGTCATCCTGCTCCAAGAGGGCAAAGGCGGCGGACTCACCGATGCGCTGGGCACCGCGGGCCAGCAGACGTTCGGCGTCGCGGCTTCGGGCATCCACAAGTTCACCGGATGGACAGGCGCGATCTTCATCGTCAGCGCCCTCGGCATCCACATGCTGAACCGCAACAGCGCGGATGATTCGGTCGTGCCGGACTTCGGCAACACGCCGCCGGCCGTCATCCAGGCGCCGCCGGTCGCCCCTGCGGGTGGTGACGCGGGCACGCCGCCGGCCGGCGGTTGATCGATCAGGCCACGCACCTCACTCGGGAGTCGCTCATGAGCGCCGTGATGGACAAGGACTTGATCCTCGATCTCTTCCGTGAGACGGGGGCGATGCTGGAAGGGCACTTCATCCTTTCGTCGGGGAAGCACAGCGATCGCTATTTCCAGTGCGCGCTGTTGCTCGAGCACCCGAAGAAGGCCGAGCAGCTCGCGCTGGAGATGGCGCGCCGCGTGCGGAGCGTGCACGCGCAGCCGTACGACATCGTGATCGGTCCCGCGATGGGAGCCGTGACGTGGGCCTACGAGGTCGCGCGCGCGATGGGCACGCGGGCCCAGTTCACCGAGCGCAAGGGCGACGAGATGGAGCTTCGTCGCGGCTTCCAAGTGAAGCCCACGGATCGAATCCTCGTCGTCGAGGACGTCATGACGACCGGCGGATCCGCGCGCGAAGTCGTCGAGTTGCTGCACCAGCTCGGTGTGCGTCCGCAAGCTGCCGGTTGCATCGTGAACCGCTCTGGAGCCAACCCGTTCGAGCGCGACGGACTGCCGCTCTTCGCTCTCGTCGATGTGAACGCGGTCGCTTGGGAGCCGGCGGATTGCCCGCTGTGCAAGACCGGTTCCAAGGCCGTGAAGCCCGGCAGTCGACCGGGAAGCTGAGGCGCAGTGAAGCAGTCGATCCAACGGCCTCTCGGCATCCTGTTGCACCGCTCAGTGGCGCGAGACCCCCTTCGCAGTTCACGGGCTGTGGGCTGATGTTGCGCTCGATGACCGGCTTCGGCGCTGCGGCGGCTACCGCCGGCGGTGCGGAAGCGCGAGTCGAGATCCGGGCCGTGAATCACCGGCATTTGCAGGTGAAATCGCGCCTGCCCCAAGCGCTGGCGCACCTCGAGATGCAGATCGAAGCGGCCGTGCGCGCGAAGCTCTCACGCGGTTCGATCACGATCGGCGTCGACGTCGAACGTCCGCGTGGCCCGGCGGCGCGTATCGACGAGAAGGCGCTGCGCGCGTGGTGCGTCGAGATCGCGCGCGCGACGAAGGCGGCGGGACTCGAGGCCGACTACTCGCTCGAGACGCTGCTCGGTCTTCCCGGCGTCCTCGCCGCGAACGATCGCGACGAACGCGGGGACGCCGACGAAGCCCTCGTGATGGGGGCCTTGACCGGCGCGCTCGAAGGCCTCGACTCGATGCGGATGCGCGAGGGGAAAGCGCTCGCCGCGGACCTCAAGAAGAACGGCAAGGCCATTCGCGAGGTCGCCAAGAAGCTCGAGAAGCGCATGCCGAAGGTCGTCGGCGAGCAGCACGCCGCGCTGAAGAAGCGCGTCGCGGAACTCCTCGACGTCGGGAAGACCGCGCGCCAACCGAACGACTCCGACCTCGCGCGCGAAGTCGCGCTCCTGGCCGACAAGATGGACGTCGCCGAGGAATTGACGCGCGTCGCGAGCCACATCGCGCAGTTCGACGCACTCGTCGCCAGTGATGCCCCGGCCGGACGTCCGCTCGATTTCCTCGTGCAGGAGCTCTTCCGCGAGGCCAACACGATCGGGTCGAAGTGCAACGACGCCGAGGCCGCGCATCTCGTCGTCGAACTCAAGACGCTCGTCGAGCGTCTGCGCGAGCAAGTCCAGAACGTGGAGTAGACCCATGTCGGAATCGACCGGCCGCATGCTCGTGATTTCGGGACCTTCGGGCGCCGGCAAGAGCACGATCTGCAAGAAGCTCCTCGACGATTCGCGCGTCCAGTTCAGCGTGTCGGCGACGACGCGGAAACCGCGGCCCGGCGAAGTCGACGGGCGCGACTACCGCTTCATCCTCCCTGAGGATTTTCGTCGCATGATCTCGGAAGGTGCCTTCCTCGAGCATGCCGAGGTCTACGGCAATCTCTACGGCACTTTGCGCGCGCCGGTGCGTGACGCGCTCGTCAGTGGCAAGGTCTACCTGCTCGAGATCGACGTGCAGGGCGCGAATCAATTGCGCGCGCTCGGCGAGCCGGGTCTGTACGTGTTCATCGCACCGCCCGACTTCGAGGAGTTGCGCAAGCGACTCGTCGCGCGCGGCACCGAGGCGCCCGAGGTGCTCGAACGCCGCTTGCACAAGGCCGAGGACGAGTGGCGCGAGCGCGTGAACTACGACCACATCGTGGTGAACGACGATCTCACGCGCGCCGTGGCGGAGGTGCGTCGGTTGGTCGGCCTGGACGCGCCGACTTCGACCCGATTGCGCTGATCTCTCCGCTCAGAGGCCGTGAAGAATTCACGGGCGACGCGCTGAGGAGCGGCGCCACTAGAGTCTGAGAGCCCGCACCATCCATTTTTTCACGGGCTCTCAGCGCAGCGTCCACTCGCCGAGGTGGTTCGAGTTGGGATCGAGCGCCGCGACGAGGCGGGCTTCGTCACCGTGAATGGACCAAGTGATCCCGGCGGCCCACACGCGTTCCTCGGACTCGGGCGGGACGATGTCGGTGAGATGCGTCGGCCAGGTGCCGTGATCTTCCACGTGGGCCGCCGCTCTCAGCGCGACCTCGGCGACCGTCATGCGCAACTCGTTCGCTTCGCGGGTCGTCGCGACAGAGGAGCGGAACTGGGGCGCAGCGAGTTCGACGAGCCTTGTGCCGCCAGTATCGAGTTCTGCGAGCCGATCGAGCGCTCGACGACGGACCTGCCAGCGAAAGGACCACTCGGAAACGTCCGTGCTTCCATATCTCTCCTTCAACCAGCCCACCGATTCCCAACGCAGGCATTGGATGAAGCGGTCGCTTTCACGCGCACGGGCAATCCGCGGGAGTAGAGCTCGGGCAAGCACGCTCGCGTTCGCTTCCGCCGATTCGAGGATCACTCGACAGGCGTCGAGAACGACGGTATCCAAGCTAGATGTAGGATCGCGCTGACTCCTCCGGCACCGAAGTGCGCGCGTCCGACGTCGAGGGCTTGTGCCAAGCGTCTTGCACCTTCTTCGCTACGACCGTCCCGGGCATCGACCACGGCGCGAGCGCATAGCAGATTCGTTCTCCTCCGCCCCCACAGCAGCGAGGGGGTGGATTCGAGCCGCGCGTCGCTCTCGAGTACGCGCTCGAAGGACGGACTCAGGACGAGCGCGTCGACCTCGGCGAAGAACGGCGCGTTCCAGTCCAACTCGTCGCGTGGCGCGGCATCGAACCCGATCGCCCACTTCCACGTTGCGCCGTGATTCGCATCCTCCGAACCACAGACACGGATGAGTGCGTGGAGATCGTCGATCGCGTGCTCGACTCGCCGCGAGTCCTCCGTGACGGGCCGCGCTGCATCGATGGCCTTCATCTCGCGGTCGACGACGCGGGCGATGCGGGCTTCGTGCAACCACAGCGCCGCGCCAGCCGAAGCAAGCAGGACCAATCCCCCGCCGAGCCACAACGTCCGAACGAGGAGTCGCAGGTTCCGTACTTCGACCGGAACACGAAGGGAACATGATTCGCCCTCCAGCCGAGCGGGCTGGACCTCGAGCCACCTTTGCGGCGAGGATGATCCCATGGCGAACGTCCTCCTCGGCGCGAGCGCATCCGTC
>CAZKIY010000026.1:0-2701 GCA_964552875.1 uncultured Planctomycetaceae bacterium | reverse complement strand
TTGCGGCGAGGATGATCCCATGGCGAACGTCCTCCTCGGCGCGAGCGCATCCGTCGCCGTCTACAAGGCCTGCGATCTCGCGAGCAAGTTGACGCAGCGCGGCCATCGCGTTCGCGCGGTGCTCACGCGGCGCGCGGCGGAACTCGTGAATCCGCAGCTCTTCGAGGCCGTCACCGGCGAGCCGGCTTTCGTCGATGAATTCGGCGCGCACCGTCACGCGGCGATGGATCACATCGACCTCGCGAAGTGGGCCGACGCGCTGGTCATCGCGCCTGCCAGCGCGGACCTCGTCGGTCGACTCGCGAACGGGCTCGCGGACGACTTGCTGGCGACGACGGCGCTCGCGCTCGCTCAGAACAAGCCGCGCGTGATCGCTCCGGCGATGAACCCGGCCATGTTGCTCGCACCCGCGGTTCAGCGAAACCTCGGGCGGTTGCGCGAGGACGGTTGGCGCATGATCGAGCCCGAGGACGGTTCGATGGCGTGCGGTGACGTCGGCCCGGGGCGACTGCCCGAACCGATGCTCATCGCCGAGATCCTCGAGTCCCTGCTCGGTCGCTGATTTCGCGTGGCACGACGCGCGAGCCTCGCACGGACGCTCGTGGGCCAACTCGATTGGCGGGGAGCTCTACGCGAGCCGCGCACGTACGGAATCGTGGCGCGCCACATGGTTCCGGTCGCGGGCGTCGTGATGCTCGGATGGTCGGGCATCCAAGCGATCAGTGTCGTCGCTCTCGACACCATCGCGAGTCTCTGGGCCGTGGTCGCCGTCGCGTCGATCCTCGTCGCGCGCGAGCAGCACGCGGCCGGCGAGAAGGACCTCTACAACGCGGTCGTGACGGGCGTCCTCGTCTTCGGGATCGTCGCCGGATTGCTCACCTTCGCGGTCGGCGTCGTCGTGTTCGTGCTCGCGGGAAGCGTGCTGGCTCGTGCCGATCTCGATCCGGGAGAATTGCTGCAGAACGGCTGGGTTTTCTACGCGTTCGGAGGATTGCTGGTGCTCCATGCGCCGCATGCCGTGACGATGCTCGCAACGACCACGGGCACCACCGCGAAGAGTGTTCTCGAGCCGCGTGTCGGGTTCTTGCTACGCAGGCTGATCCTGGCCGGTCTGGCGTGCAGCTTCCTGTCGGTCTTGTGGGGCAGAGCCGCGGTCTTCGGGGCGCTCCTCGTCTCGCAAGTCGTTCTCGCTGCACACGAAGTCTTCGGCGATCGTCTGCACGCCGTGTTGTTCCCCTCGGCGAACGGGAAGCCGAGTGCTGCTCGAACGAAGCGCGGCAAGTCGACTTCGTGACTCTTCGGGCGCGCGGAGCCAAACTCGCCGTCATGCCCAAAGCCGAACCTCGTCGCCGCTCACGCATGCGCGTCCTCGTCACCGCCGGTCCGACGCGCGAGCGCATCGATCCCGTGCGTTTCCTCTCGAACGATTCCAGCGGGCGCATGGGCTTCGCGATCGCCGAGGCGGCCGTGCGCGCGGGTCACGACGTCGTGCTCGTCGCGGGTCCGGTGACGCTCGCAACTCCGAAGGGCGTGCGCCGCATCGATGTCGAGAGCGCGCGAGACATGCTGGCGGCGGCGAAGAAGGAGTGGCGAAGCGCCGATGCGCTCTTCATGGCCGCCGCGGTCGCCGATTGGCGGCCTGCGAAGCAACTCGCGGGGAAATGGCGGGCGAAAGATGGCGGCGCGAAGCGAGCGCGCATCGATCTCGTGCGCAATCCTGACGTGATCGCGACGCTGACCGGGGGCGAGCGTGATCCCGACCGCGTCGTCGTCGCGTTCGCGCTCGAGACCGGCGCTGGCGAGCGTCGCGCGCTGGCGAAGCTCGCGGAGAAGGGCGCCGACTGGATCGTCTTGAACGGGCCGGTAGCGTTGAACGCGGACACGACTGCGCTCGTCGTCCTGGGCGCGGATGGTGTGCGGATCGCGATACCGAAACGTACGAAGGCAGCCGCGGCGCGCGATCTCGTCGCGCTGTTGCGTCACCGTGATGACTTCCGGATCGGCTGATTCCTTCGGCTCGGCGGGTCGGAGCGGACCGGCGCGTCGCCGGGCGTCGATCGCTCGCGGGCTGGGCATCATTTTCCAATCCGAATCGCTGCGTATCCAGCCCGAGATTCACGGTCGGCACCCGAGTCCGCTGCACAGCTTGCGCACTCCCGTTAGCATTCGATCGAGTCCGCCGCGCGCTTTCCCGTTGGACACGCCGGCGCGGTCTTCGTCTTCCCTTCCCCCCCAGGACGACCCCGATGGAATCGCACTCGAACCGTCTGCTCGTCGTCGATCTCAACAACTTCGCGTACTACCCGACGATCGCCGTCGGATATCTCGTCGCCGTGTTGCGTCGCGATGGATTTCAGGTCGATGTGCTCTCGCCGTTGATGCACGGCGTACCGAGCGGCGTGCGCGAGAAGCGCGAGAGTTTCCTGGATCACGTCGAGCGCCGGATCTCCTATTCGACGAGGACCTGGATCGACGCGCCGCGGCGCATGATCGGTGGCTTGCGTTCGCGTTGGCGATCCCGACCCGAGGGCCGCGTCGTCGCAGAAGTTCGTCGACGCCTAGCCGATCGACCCGACGCGATACTGCTCTCGACCTACACGGACAGTTATGAACTGTGCGTCGAAGTCGCGGCCGTTGCGCTGCAGGCGGGCGTTCCCGTTCTCCTCGGCGGGCCCGCGTTCAACCAGCCGCGCATCGCCGA
>CAZKIY010000025.1:17621-22688 GCA_964552875.1 uncultured Planctomycetaceae bacterium | reverse complement strand
CCGACCGAAGCGTTCCTGCGCCTGCTCGAACACGAGCGCGGCGGCATCTCCTACGTCGGTCACGCCATGCAGGAAAGCGACGTCGCGCGCGTGCTGGCGCACCGACTCGTGTGCGTCGGTTCCGACGGCTACGTGCAGCCGGCGCACGGCGGGCCGGCGTCGAAACCGCATCCGCGCAGCTTCGGCACGGCGCCGCGCGTGCTCGGTCGCTATTGCCGCGAACTGCGGGCCTTCGATCTCGCCACCGCGGTGCAGAAACTCTCGAGCGCGCCGGCCGATCGCGCGGGGCTCGCCGAACGCGGCCGCATCGAGCGCGGATTCCACGCCGATCTCGTCGTGTTCGACGCCGAGCGCGTGCGCGACCGCGCCACGTTCGACGATCCACGCGCGACTCCCGAGGGGATCTTGCACGTCGTCGTCGCGGGCCGCGTCGCCGTCCAGGATTCCGTGCAGACCGGCGAGCGCGCGGGGACCGCGCTCACGCCGGCCTGAGAGGGCGCGAACGAACGAGCCGATGCGCTCCGAATCTCGCGGTGAGACGTTCGCCGAATCGAGCGCCGGGATCCGGCTGCCAACCTCCTATCGCTCCGTTATCCTGTTCGGTTCGTACCGTGAGCGCCCAATCCAATCCGACCCGTGAGCGTGGCGGCAACAAGCCGGCGGTGCTCGATCCCGGCCCCGACGTTGCGCGCGAGCTGTTCCGTCACATGCTGCGCGTGCGCGTCCTCGACGAGCGCATGCTCAAACTCCAACGCGCCGGTCGCGTCGGATTCGTCGGCACGGCGAAGGGACTCGAGGCCGCACTCGTCGGCTCGGCCTTCGCACTGCGCCCGACCGACTGGTTGTGGTCCGGCCTGCGCGAAGGTGGTGCCGCCGTCATGCGTGGGTTGCCGCTCGCGGAGTACATCGCGCAGATGTACTGCAACAGCAACGACACGGCGAAGGGTCGGCAGATGTGCAACCACTTCCAGCACAAGGAGACCAATTACCCGAGCTGGTCGTCGGTCATCGGGACGCAGATCGTGCACGGCGTCGGTGCCGCTTTCGCCGCGAAACAGCGCGGCATCGACGAGGTCCACGCGCTGTACTTCGGCGATGGTGCAACGAGCAGCAACGGGTTCCACAGCGGGATGAACTTCGCCGCCGTGTGGAAGGTGCCGTGCTACTTCGTGTGCATCGACAACGGCTGGGCGATCTCCGTGAGTTCGGCGAAGCAGACCGCGGCTCTGAGTTTCGCGGACAAGGCGGCTGCGTACGGAATGCCTGGACGCGATGTGGACGGGAACGACGTTCTCGCGTGCCTCCAAGCCTCCCGCGAAGCGCACGAGCTCGCGCGCAAGGGCCAGCCGTCGCTGATCGTGCTCAAGACGTACCGGATGCTCGGCCACTCGAGCTCCGACGATCCGACGAAGTACCGCGATGACGCCGAAGTCGCCGCGTGGGCCGCGAAGGATCCGCTCGATCGCTTCGAGGCCGCGCTCCTGACCCGAGGCATGGTCGCGAAGGGCGACCGAGCGCGCATCGAGGCCGAACTCACGGCCGAGATCGACGCCGAGATCCACGTGCAAGAAGAGGCGCCGAAGATGGCGCTCAAGACGCTGGTCGAGGACGTATACGCCGACGTGCCGGTGCATCTCCGGCGCCAGTACAACCGCTTCATCGCGGTCGCCGAGCGCCTTGGTCACGCGACGCCGGGCGACGGCGCGTTCCCGCTCTGAAGGCACTGCTGGGAACAGCGTCCGCATGTAGCGGTCACGCCACGCCCGCGTGGACACCTCGGACCTGAACGCGACGATCGCGTGCCTGAGTCGCACGCGAGGAGATGGTCCGGCTGCAGGCGCGCCGTGACGGATACGACGGCCGCGCGGTAGCCGGCGCGTCCACGCGGGATCGCAAGTCGGGTCCAGTTCTGCGGCCGTTCGAGCCGAAGGACGACCGTCTTTCCGCCATGACGAACCACCCGCACGACGACAAGAATTCCGCCGATCGGCCTCCGGACTCCGAGGCGCTGCGCGCTCACCTCGACGGTGCCCTCGACTTCCTGTTCGAAGTCCCCGGCGCTCCGCTGCCGAAGTCGCACCCCGCCAAGTCGTCGTTCGCGATGAAGCCTGTCAGCCCGCTCGACGCGAGCCTCTTCGGCGACGGCCGATCGATCCTCGTCGTCGAGATCCTCGGGTTGCTCTCGAACCTCGCGAAGTCGGGCCTCTTGTGGGTCACGACGGCGCGTGAGCGTTTCCTGATCCAGCTCGAAGCCGGCCGCATCGTCTACGCGCAGAGCGACCGACCGCCGCCGGGCGGGAGACTCGGTGAAATCCTCCTGGCGCGCGGTGCTCTCGACGCGCACGACTTGGGCGAAGCGATCGCGACAGCGCGTGAGAGGAATGAACCGCTCGGCGCGTGGCTCCTCGCGGCGAATCGTGTTGCGGCGCACGACCTGCACGAAGCGTTGCGCGATCAGGTCCAGCAGATCTTCAACCGCATGTTCGCGGCGACCGACTCGACCTACCAGTTCGAGGAAGGGAAGCGGCTCAACCGCTCGGACGACGTGCGCTTGAACGTGATCCAACTGCTCTTGGAAAGCGCTCGCCTGCACGACGAACGCGTCGAGCTGCCGTTCCCGATCGGCGCCCTTTCGGACGTCAAGTCGAGCGATTGACGCGGGCCCGAGGCCTTGTACTGGCCATCGGCTGCGGGCCGCGCGGAGGGTTCGAAGCGTGTCGAGTCATCACACGCCCAGGGCAGGCGCGGTGCTGCGCTAGGGGATTCGGAGAGCCCGCACGATCGACCGCTGTACGGGCTCCGGACACGCGCGCTCGACTTCTGCGCGGTCTCTCAATCCTTGTACTTGTCGTGCCCTTCCTTCTTGATGGGCTTGACCCTCGCATCGAGAGCCTTCTTCGCGTCGGCGGGCTTGCCTTCGAGGAGCGCCGCTTCGACGTCGAGGAGGCCGCGCTCGAGCTCGATGAGCTTCAGCCGATAGCCGGTCAGGAACTTGGCCTTGTCCTTCGCGTCGGTGATCTCGCTGGCCTTCTCCGGCGTGCTGAGCTTCGCCTCGTGAGCCGCCTTCTGCATGTCGGCGACGAGCCCGAGCGCCTTCTCGATCTCGGCCTTTTCGAGAGCCTTGTCGAGCCCCTTCACCCCGGCTTGGAGGGTCTGCATCGATTCGTCGAGGGGGCCTCCGTCGACTCGCGCAGTCGGGGCCGCGGAGGCGGCCAGGAACGCTGGGACGGCCAGCGCGGCGAGCGCGAGGGGCAGGAGTGCGGGGCGAAGGGCGAGTTTCATGGGTCAGAAGAGTACCGGCGCAGGAAGAACCGAACATCCCAGGCCTTGCGTGCAACGTAAGTGTCGTGGAGCATCGCTCCATGGAGGTCGCCGTTTCACGACCGACGCGACTGCTTCCGCTGCGGCTCGTGGCGGCCCTCCTGTTCATCGCCCAGTTCGCTGGGATAGCGCAGGCGGTCGTGTCGCGCCACGAGCTGTTGGTCGACTACCCGGCGCTGAACCAGAAACTGCTCGCGACGATGATCGCGGTGACGTTCTTCGGTGCCGTAGCGCTGATCTTCTTGGCCTTCTTCCGCCAACGATTCGGCCTGTGGATCGTGCTCGTGTGCGCCGCAGCCGAATTGGCGCTCGAGACTTGGGTCGGTTTCCCGCCGCTCTACTTGCTGCGCGTGCCCATCGCCGCGGCACTCGTCTTCTTCACGGCGAAACGCGCTTGGCCCGAGCTGCGCCGACTCAAGTGAGCCGGCGGAAGTCGACGAGCTTCGGTCCGCGCGTGTACGCGACGCCGGTGTAGCCGTTCGAGAGCGGGTCGTACGCTGTTCCTTGGCCGGGCCACAGGAACTCGCCCTCCGAACCATCGTCGAAGCGCAGCGTGAAGTAGTACGTCGTCCCACCGATCACCGCGTCCGTTTCACTGCGACGGACGCCGACCATCGCGGGTCGACGCAGCATGGGACGCGTTTCGGCCGCCGCGCGCACTCCCGCACGCGTCGCGAGGATGGCGATGCCCGCCAGCGCCGGTACGGCCGTCGCTGCGGCCCACGGAATCCACGTACCCCGTTGCACCAGCGACCAGACGAGGACCGCTCCCGGCGCGAGGGCGACGAGCAGTAGGATCGAACCGACCGTGAGTCGGCGTCCCCGCTCGACCTCGGCCTCGCGGTCGAGCGGCGTGAATTCCATCGCCGCCGGGAAGCTCTTGTGATCGCGCAGGCGCTTCAGACGTTGGATGGTCTCGTCGTCGAGGCGACTCGGCGCATCGTCGATGGAGAGCGGCGTGGCGCAATACGCGCACAGGGACAAGTCCGTGCGGTAGAGCTTCGCCCCGCAGGTCGGACAGTGGGTGCGAACGGGCGCCTGGGTCGTCATCGGGGCCGAAAAGGGTACCCGATGCGCAGAGGCAAAGGCTCAGCGGTAGACCATGACGGCGGCGCGCCCGGTGACGCCGTCGCGGAACGCGACGTAGGGCGTTCCGTCCGGGGCGAGCGCGAGGGACAGGTAGTCCGCAGCCCCCGGCGTGAACCCCTCGATCCCCAGCGGTTGCCACGTGCCGGACGATGTTTCGAAACGCTTGACGACGGCTTTGCGTCCGCGGTTCAGCGCCTCGTAGGCGACGACCGGGCGCCCTTCCGCGTCGATCTCGAAGCCGAGCCACTGGCGCCAGCCTTCGGTCTCGACCGTCGGTACGTCGGTGCCGTCGACCTCGGCGCCGACCGCCGACCACGTCACTCCGTCGAATCGGCGGACGACGATGCGCGTGCTCCAAACGTAGTAGGCGACATAGGGGGTGCCATCCGGCGCGATGCGCACCACCAAATTGTTCGGCACGTCGGGCGTGAAACCCTGCTGGCCGATCGAGTACCAGTGATTCGTCGACGGTCGCCACGCGCGCACACAGGCTTTCGCCCCATACGCGGCGTCCGTGAAGCCCGCGAAGAGCCGTCCATGGGGCCCAACTGCAAGCGACGAATACGCCGAGATCCCCACGCTGACCCCTTCCCGGCTGATCGGGCTCCACGCGCCGCCTCTCCACAGGAGGACGCTCATTCGATCGGGCGGGATCGT
>CAZKIY010000025.1:7689-17521 GCA_964552875.1 uncultured Planctomycetaceae bacterium | reverse complement strand
GGCTCCACGCGCCGCCTCTCCACAGGAGGACGCTCATTCGATCGGGCGGGATCGTCGCGCGATCCTGGAACGCGACGGCGATGGAGTCGTTCGGCAGCACGACGATGTCCGTGTAGTGCGCATCGAGCGGGCTCACGGCGTCGCCGCCCAACGACATCCACGGTTGATTCGGCCCCGCGCATCGGCGCACGCCGAGTCGGCCGCCGACTCCGTAGTCACGCGTGGCGAGGACGAGTGCGCCGTCGTCCTGGAACGCCATGCGGTTGTACCAGGCCTCACCCGTGCTGCCCGCTCCTTGCAGCGTGAGTGGAGACCAGGCACCGAGTTCGAAGCGTCGCACGGCGACGCGATGCGCGGGCGCAGTGAAGTCCTGGTAGGCGAGATGCGGGACGCCATCCGGCGCGATGCGGATCTGTGAGGAGAACATGCCGCCTTGGCTCACCGGTCCCGTGCCCACGATGCGCCACTGCGCCGGAGGGACGATCACGCGGAGGCCGAGCGCATTTCCCGCCGAGCGGATCACGACGTCGCGACCCGCCGCCGAAATGGCGAGCCCTGAGACGGCGGCGAGGACGAGGATCCGGATGCGAGGTCGGAGTCGATCCGATCGGAGTGAGCTCGAATCCATGGCGATCAACGCGCGGTCAGGCGCGCCTGGAACGGAGGAACGGGGAGAAACGAGGCGAGGCCGAGCTCGGGGGGGACCGTATCGGGTCGACTGTTCGACAGAAGACGTTCGCGACGGTTCACGGCTACAATGCCGTGCTTAGCTCGCGCGCCTCGAACCCTCTAGGGATCCTCTCGCATGCCTCGCAAGGTCGTCGTCCTCGGTGCCGGTCCCGCCGGTTACGTCTGCGCCATCCGCCTCGCTCAGTTGGGGCAGCAAGTCACGGTCGTCGAGAAGGAATACCTCGGCGGCACGTGCCTCAACGTGGGCTGCATCCCGTCGAAAGCGATGATCGCGGCGGGGAGCCTGCTCCACCGCATCAGCGACGCGTCCGCGATGGGGATCAGCGCGAAAGAAGTCCGCTTGGACGTGCTGAAGCTCGTCGAATGGAAGGCCGGCATCGTCTCGAAACTGACCGGCGGTATCGGCGTCCTCCTGAAGAACCACAAGGTCGACGTGGTCATGGGAACGGGCCGAATCGCCAGCAAGACGTCGGTCGTCGTCCAAACGAAGGAGGGCGCGAAGACGCTCACGTGCGACGACATCGTGATCGCGACGGGGTCCATCCCGATCGAGATCCCGGGCTTCGCGTTCGACGAGGACAAGGTCTGGTCGTCGACCGGCGGACTGCGCCCGAAGAAGCTCCCCGAGCACCTCGTCGTCATCGGAGGCGGCTACATCGGCCTCGAGCTCGGGATGATGTTCAAGAAACTCGGCTCGAAGGTCACCGTGCTCGAAGCAACGGGGGGCGCGTTGCCCGGCCAGGAGCGCGACTGCGTCAAAGTCATCGAGAAGTCGCTCGAGAAGATGGGCATCGAACTCCTGACGGAGACGTTCGCGCAGGGCTTCGAGCACAAGGCCGGGAAGAGCTACGTGCGGATCAAGACGAAGTCGGGCGAGGACACGATCGTGTGCGATCAGATCCTCTCGACCGTCGGGCGCAAACCGTATAGCGCCGGCCTCTGTCTCGAATCCGTCGGGCTCGCGGTCGACCCGAAGGGCTTCCTCGTCGTGGACAAGAAGATGCGCACGAAGGTGCCGAACATCTACGCGATCGGTGACATCGCCGGGCAGCCGATGTTGGCGCACAAGGGCAGCAAAGAGGGCCTCGTCGCGGCCGCGGTGATCGCTGGCCTGAACGAGGAGTACGACGCGCGCTGCGTGCCCGCTGTCATCTTCACCGCGCCCGAGATGGCATCGGTCGGATTCACCGAGGAGCAATGCAAAGAGAAGGGAATCGCCGTGAAAACCGGCATGTTCCCGTTCGCTGCCTCCGGCCGCGCGATGAGCTTGATGGAGACCGAGGGCTTCGTGAAGGTCGTCGCCGACGCGAAGACGGATGAGGTCCTCGGCGTCCACATGGTCGGGCCCGAGGTCACGGAGCTGATCGCCGAGGCCACGCTGGCCATCGAGATGGGCGCCACGTGCGAGGACATCGCGCGCACGATCCACGCGCACCCGACGTTGCCCGAAGCGTTCATGGAAGCGGCCGAAGCCGTGCACGGGATGGCCGTGCACATCTACCAGCGCAAGTGAGCGCCGAGCGCGTCCTCGAGGTCCGGCGGCTCGGCCGGACGCGGTACGCGGATGCGCACGCACTGCAGCAGGATCTTCTCGCGCGTCGCGTCGACGGTCAGGTGGGCGACGTGCTGGTGCTCACGGAGCACGACCCCGTCGTGACAGTAGGTCGCGGCGCCGGTCTCGAGACCGCGGGCGAAGTCACCGTCCCCGTCGTCGCCGTCGAACGCGGCGGCGAAGCGACTTTTCACGGCCCGGGGCAAATCGTCGGGTACCCGATCGTGCTGCTCGACGAAGGGCGCCGTGACCTCCACCGCTGGTTGCGTGATCTCGAGGAGGTCGTGATCGCGACCCTCGCCGAGTTCGAGGTCGTGGGGCACCGTGAAGCGGGCTTCACGGGGGTCTGGATCGGCGGCAAGAAGGTCTGCTCGATCGGCGTCGCCGTGCGCCGCTGGGTCACGTGGCACGGTTTCGCGCTGAACGTGAACACGGATCTCGCCGGGTTCCGCGCGTTCCAGCCGTGCGGCCTCGACCCCGAGGTGATGACGCGACTCGCGGACCACGTGGGAAGACGGCTCGAAATGATCGAGGTCGAGGACGCGCTGGTGCGCCATGTCGTGCGAATCCTCGGGTTCGACGCGGCAGCCCGGTAGGATCGGGGCGGCTCCGTGCTCCATCGAATCGCCATGATCCACCGCAGAATTTCCGCATTCACTGCCCTCGCCGCCTTGGCGCTCCTTTCCGCGTGCACCGAAGACTTGACCGATGACGGTGTCGACAGCGGGACTGGTTCCGTCACTGGGACGCTGCTCTTCGTACCCGCGGCGGAACCACTGACCGAGGTCGAGCCGAACGACGGCGTCGACGAGCCGCAGCCGATCGGCCAGCTCGTACCCGGTCGCTCTCTCTCGATCCGCGGATCGATCGGCGTGGGCGATCGCTTCGACGGGTTCGCGTTCACGGCGTCGAAGCGTGTGCGCGTCGCGGCTGAGCTGCGCTTCGCGGACGCATCGAATCGCCGCATCGAGCTCTGTGCCTACGACCCGCTCGCTCAAGGCGTCGTCACTCCGGCCCACTCGAAGACCCGGTGCGCGCTCGACGTCGTCGGTCCATTCGACCTCGTGGTACGCGGTGCCTCCGGTGTGGGCGACTACGAACTCGTCGTGCACGCGACAGCCGCACCCGAGACGCTGACGATCCCCGGTTGGATCGGCGCGATCGCCGTGGGGGACACGCTGAGTGCGAGCTCGACCACTG
This sequence comes from uncultured Planctomycetaceae bacterium, assembly GCA_964552875.1. Lineage (GTDB taxonomy): Bacteria > Planctomycetota > UBA1135 > UBA1135 > JAEUHZ01. The sequence continues at coordinate 14,079 of CAZKIY010000025.1, read as the reverse complement.
CCGGGGAATTCGAGTGCACGGCGACCGAAGCGTCGCACCTCCGCATCACTGCGCGCGGCGAAGCAGCGCGCACGCTCCGAGTCCTGAAGAGCACTCTCGACGGCCGATCACCGGTCGGCAGCGCGACGACGGGATCCGTGCTGGAGCTCGACGTGGGTCCGTTGGAGCGGATCGTCTTCGAGGTCGAAGCCGGCGGCGCGTTCGAGATCGAGGCCGTCGAGCGCACGGGAACGCCCGACTTGCGCGTGACAGCCGATCGCCTGCTCGCGACCGAGCGCGAGCGTGCCCACTTCGGGCTCGCGACGGGCGACGAGCTCTACGGGCGCGCTCCGACGAACGCGAAGGCCGGCGAGCTGCTCGTGAAGGTCGTCGGCGGATCGGACATCACGCGCGCCCTGTCCCGACGCGGACTGACACGCATCGGTCAAGTCGGCGAGAGCACCTTGCAGGTCGCCGCGGACCTCGCCCTGGTCCCCGAAGGCGAGGGGCGAGCGCGCGTGACGGTTGCCTTGGCTCGGTCGCTCGCAGGGGCACCGCGCGTCGAGTACGCGGAATTGAACCGACTCCGCAAGCCGTTCGGCGGCACGACGCCTTTCACGCCGAACGACGGGTTCTTCGATTTGCAGTGGCACTACCCGCTGATCAGGCTCCCTGAAGCTTGGGGCGAGGTGCGCTCGACGATCACCGCTCCGGGCGACATCGTCACCGTCGCCGTGATCGACACGGGGCGACGCCCGCACTCGGATCTCGACGCGAACACGAACACGGACATCGAGTACGACTTCATCACGGATCCCACGATCTCGGACGACGGCGGCGGTCCGGATTCCAACGCGTTCGACACGGGCGACAGCGAAGGCATCGGCCCGTCGAGCTTCCACGGCACGCACGTCGCGGGGACGATCGCGGCGGTGATGGACAACGGCACGGAAGGCTCGAGCGTGACCGGTGTCGCGAGCGTTCCCGTCGGACTGCCGCTGGCGAGCCGCGTGCGTGTCGTGCACTTGCGCGTGCTCGGAAAGGGCGGTGGGACCGATGCCGACATCGCGCGCGCGGTTCGTTACGCAGCGGGACTTTCGAACCCGGGGCTACCGGCGCTCACCGGTCCGCTCGATGTGATCAACCTCAGCCTCGGCGGACCGGGGTTCAACCAAACCCTGCAAGACGCGGTCACGGCGGCGCGCAATCGCGGCGTCACGATCTTCGCCGCGGCAGGCAACGAGAACTCGGGTACCCCGTCGTTCCCGGCGGCGTACGCCGACGTCGTCTCCGTCGCCGCCGTCGATCAGAACTTGGCGCGCGCGCCGTACTCGAACTTCCACGCGTCCGTCGATCTGTGCGCACCGGGTGGCGATACGTCCGTGAACACGAACCCTGGGACGGGATCGGGCCAGGACGACTACGTGGACGGCGTGCTCTCCACGCTGGTGGACGAAACGACCGGCAATCCGATCTTCGTCTTCTACCAAGGCACGTCGATGGCCTGTCCGCACGCGGCGGGACTGGCCGCGTTGATGCTCATCGTGAATCCATTCCTCCTGCCGGGCGAAATCGAGACGAGGCTCGCGAACACGGCCACCGACTTAGGTGCCCCTGGACGCGACACCCTCTTCGGCGACGGTCTGATCGACGCACTCGCGGCCGTGCAGTCGGCGGGAACGGGTGGGCCGGCGACACCGACCCTCGCTGTCATCCCGACGATGTTGAACTTCGGGAAGCAGGCGACCGACCTCGACCTCATCCTTTCGAACGTGGGCTCGGGGACGATCGACGTTCTGACGGTGACCGACGATCAGCCCTGGTTGACGTTGCAGAGCGGCGGCCCGGGATCGGGGATCGACATCGGCAGCTATGCCGTGCACATCGATCGAGCGAACTCTGCGTTGTCTGTCGACGGCACGTATTCCGCGACGATTTCGATCACTTCGGATGTCGGGAGCGAGGTCATACCCGTCACCGTCCTCGTCGAGACGCCCGTGTTCCCGGACATCGATCTCATCGTCGTCGCCGTCGATGTGTCCGGGCCCGAACCCGTGACCGTCGCCCAGACGATCGTCAATCCGTCGCGCTTCGGTTTCGAATACGTCCTCGACGAGCTGTCGACGAACGACGGCGAATTGCTCCCACCGGGCGAGTACTTGATCGCGTGCGGATCGAACGAGGGTGCCGACTTGCTCCTGTGCGGTCCGGGCGATGTGTACTGCGGGCTCTATCCCACGTTGAACGATCCTGCGCTCATCACCGTGAACGGCACCGTCACCGGCATCGACTTCGTCGTCGCGCCGCTCGATTCCGGGCGGTTGTTCACCACGTTCAGCGGATACCCGTTGTTCGCGCGCTGAGCGCCCGTGAAGAAATCGAGTCTACGGGCTCCGAGATTCATGTGGCGCAGCTTCGCGTCGCGCGAGCGTGCGATTTCTTCACACGTTCTGAGCGCCTGAGAGAGAATCGCGCCCACGCGCTCTCGTACGCTGCTGGCGCTGCTTCGGCGGTGCGTTGCCCGCGGATTCTTCACGAGCTCCGAGAGGCTGCGAAGGACTGGAAGCTAGAGCCTCTCAGAACTTGGCGGCGCCGTTTCGGCGACGCGGACACCCCCGCATTTCACGGGCACCAAGAGGCCGCGAAGTCAGCGCGGCTCGATGCGGAACTTCGCATTCGTGACCGGCGTGGCGATCATGTGGTACGGCCGCGTGAGCACCATCGGTACGAGCGCGTCCTCTGCGGGCTTCGTCTCGCGCGTGCCGAGCACCATCGACTTGCCGTCGAACGTGGCGTCGAGCACTTCGATGCCGTAGCCGCCGCTCGGCCGTTCGCCCGCGAGAACGCAGACGACGATCTCTTTGGCGAAGTCGATCGTCGGCGCCGGCGGACGTGGGATTTCACGGCTCGTGTGTTCACGCCAGAGGACCGCCCACTCGGCCTCGTCGCGCGCGGCGCGGACCGCGCCCGTCGTGATGCCCGTCTGGTAGCCGATCGCGACCGTCCGGAATCCATCTGAGCCCGATGGCGCGCTGCGACAGGCGAAGGAAGCGGCCGAGAAGGCGAACGCAGTGAGGATCTGGAACTTGGGCATCAGGAGGCTCCGGTTCGCGCACTCTACTCTTCGACGCCTGAGCCACGCGCACGGCGAGGCTTCCGGTCTGTGTGATCCCGCCTCGTGGTGTCAGCGCTTCGTGAACGTGGCGGTCGAGCTATCGGGCATCGGCCCGCGATCCGTATCCTCGCCGACCGGCGCGCCACCCTCTGCGCCGGAAGAACCCATGAAAACGATCACGATCCTCTCCACGGCGGCTTTCGCCGCGCTCACCATCCTCAGCACCGCGAGCCGCGCCGAAGAAGGCATGTGGCTCTTCAACAAGCCGCCGACGAAGGACATCCAGGCCAAGTACGGCGTCGAGCTGACGCCGGAGTGGCTGGAGCACGTCCAGAAGTCGTGCGTGCGCATCAGCACCGGCGGCTCGGGTTCGCTCGTCAGTCCGAACGGACTCGTCATGACGAACCACCACGTCGGTTCGGACATGCTCGAGAAGCTCTCGACGGCCAAGCTGGATCTGCTGAAGGACGGTTTCTACGCGCGGACGTCGGAGGCCGAGCTGCGCTGCCCCGACCTCGAGATCAACATCCTCTGGTCGATCGAGGACGTCACGGATCGCGTGATGGCGGCCGCGCCGAACACGGCGTCGCTCGCCGAGCAGAACTCCGCGCGTCGCAAGGCGCTCAGCGTCATCGAGAACGAGTCGCTCGAAGCGACCAAGCTGAAGAGCGAGGTCGTCACGCTCTATCAGGGAGGCCGCTATCACCTCTACCGCTACAAGCGGTACGAGGACGTGCGCCTCGTCATGGCGCCCGAGAAGGAGATCGCGTTCTTCGGCGGAGATCCCGACAACTTCGAGTTCCCGCGCTTCAACTTGGACATGTGCTTCTTCCGGATCTGGGAGGACGGCAAGCCACTGCAGAACGAGCACTACCTGAAGTGGAGTCGCAACGGCGTCGCGGAGGGCGAGCTCGTGTTCGTCACGGGCCATCCGGGCCGGACGGAGCGTCTGAACACGCATGCTCACCTCGAGTTCATGCGTGACGTCCAGTATCCGATGCAGATGCGGAACATGTGGCGCCGCGAGGTCCAGCTCTCCACATTCAGCGGTCGGAGTGAGGAGTTCCGCCGTATCGCCGAGGGTGACTATTTCGGCGTGCAGAACACACGCAAAGCGCGCACGGGAATCCTCGCGGGTCTGCAGGATCCGACCCTGATGTCGCGGAAACTGGCGGATGAAACAGAACTGCGCAAGGCCGTCACTGCGAATCCAGAGTGGGAGAAGGACTGGGGCGACGCGTGGGCGCAGATCGAGACCGCGAAGAAGGTCCACGGCGAGATGCTGCTGCGTTTCGCGGCGTTCGGCGGCCCGGGGATGAGCTTCGGCGGAACGATGTTCGGCGCGGCGAAGGACCTCGTGCGCTTGTCCGACGAGTCCGCGAAGCCGGATGGCGAGCGCTTGCGCGAGTATCGCGAGTCGAACAAGGAATCGTTCGAGCTCGCGCTGTACTCGCCGGCGCCCGTCTACACGGACTTCGAGATCGAGAAGCTCGCTGCGAGCCTGCAACTGATGGTCGAGCTGCTCGGCGGCAAGGATCCCGCCGTCGTGAAGGTCCTGGCCGGGAAGGCGCCGCGCCAACGCGCCGAAGAACTCGTTCGCGGGTCCGGCCTCGCCGACGTCGCGGTGCGCAAGCGCGTCGCCGCGGGCGGCAAGGACGCGATCACGGCCTCTGCGGATCCGCTGATCGTCCTCGTGCGTGCGCTCGACGACGAAAACCGCGCGCTCCGCAAGCGCTACGAAGAGGAAGTCGACGCACGCGAGAAAAGTTCCTATGCGAAGATCGCCGCGGCCAAGTTCGCGAAGTACGGCGAGGATCAGTACCCGGACGCGACGTTCACCCTGCGCCTTTCCTACGGCGCCGTGAAGGGTTTCCCGCAGGACGGCAAGCAAGTCGTTCCATTCACGAGCATCGGCGGTCTCTACGCCCGAGCGGACGAGCGCGGCAACGCGTATCCCTTCACGGTTCCCGAGCGTTGGAAGACCGCCAAGTCGAAGTTGAACCCCAACACGCCGTTCAACTTCGTCTCCAGCAACGACATCATCGGGGGCAACTCGGGTTCGCCGACGATCAACCGCGCTGGTGAAGTCGTCGGTTTGATTTTCGACGGCAACATCCAGAGCCTCGTGGGGAACTTGATCTACGACGAGGCGGTGAACCGTGCCGTGTCCGTCGATTCGCGCGCGATGATCGAAGCGATGCGCGTCGTCTACGGCATGGAAAAGCTTGCCGACGAGATCGTCGGCGCGGGCACCTGACGGAAAATCGTTCCTGATACCGAGGCGGACGTCCGGACTTGGGTTCCGACGTCCGTTTCGCGTTTCGTGCTTAGCCAGAAGATTGGTGCTCTCGGCGTCCGATGGACTACTCGCACCGAGCCCCTCACCGACGCCAACCCGGCGTCCGCGCGGGGGTCCGCGCGGATCCCCAGCCCCGAGGACGCATACGTGAACGGCTTCAGTCAAGAGAGCGGGGGCGCCGCGAGCGTCCTCGACATGCAAGTCATCGAAGAGCTGCGCGAGCTCGGCGGGGAGGACGAACCCGGTCTTTTCCGCGAGATCATCGGGATGTTCCTCGATGACGCGCCCCTTCGAATCCGCGAGATCGAGCAGGGTCTCGTCAGCGGCGACATCAAGCTGCTCGAACGCGCAGCGCACTCGCTCAAGTCGGCGAGTGCCAACGTGGGCGCGATGCAGCTCAGCTCGGTGTGCAGGCGGATCGAGGAGATCGCGCGGCATTCGAAGAGCGACGGCATCGCCGAGCTCATTCCTGAATCGAACCAAGCCTGGAACGAGGCGGCCGAGGCCCTTCGTTCCCTTCAGGGCTGAAAGCCGTCATGCCCGTTCCCATGACGACTTCCAACCCCACGGACAAGGTGGAGCGCCTCTCGGCGATGGCCGCGCGACTTTGCGATGTCGATCCGGCTCACGAGGGCGCTGCACGAGCTGTGGCCGAGAGCATTCTCACGGATGCGGGATCGGCCGCGCACATCCTGCGTATCGTCGGCTCCGACGGTGGCCCGACCTCGGCCGTCTCGATCGACGAAGCGATCCTGCGCATCGGCGCTCCAGCAATCCGAGCACTCGGCATCGCACTCGATCTGTGCCATTCGCAATGCACGAATGACGCGCAGGGCTGGACGCGCCCGCTCGCCATCGCGTTCGGTGCACGCGCAATTTGCCGACAACTGCGCGTCGGGGTTCCGACCGAAGTGTTCACGGCTGGTCTCGTCGCCGGATTCACGTCCGAGACGCTCGCGGCCTGGCGGATGCCCTCGCGCATCGTGCAGGCATCCAT
>CAZKIY010000025.1:4412-7589 GCA_964552875.1 uncultured Planctomycetaceae bacterium | reverse complement strand
CGTCCGAGACGCTCGCGGCCTGGCGGATGCCCTCGCGCATCGTGCAGGCATCCATTCAACAGACCGGCGGCGATGGCGGCTTCGATCCCAACGAGGACGACGCGATCGCCATCGTGCGGATCCTGAGTCAGGCTGCGTTGCTCGCGGATGCACTGCACGGCGATGTGACGCGGAGCAGCGTCGACTGGGCGCGGGCGTCCAGCGGACTGGAAGCGATGCGCGAGATCCTCGAGATGGATCGCGGCGGATTCACCTTGCTGTTCGAGCGCGTCGGTCGCGAATGGGCCGAGTGGCTCGCTGCGCTTGGCTCGATCGTGCCGCGCGTACCTACCCTCGACGAAGTGCATCGACGCGCGGGCGAGGTTCCGGCCGACGATGATGTCGTGCGCGCACTCGAGGCGGGATCGACGGCGACGCTGAAGGGTCTGAAGATCCTCGCCGTCGACGACGAGCCCGTTTCGTTGAAGATCCTCGAGCGCGCCCTGCGCAAAGCCGGTCACGAGGTCATGACAGCGGTGAACGGCAGCGACGCGCTGCGCATCGCGCTCGAGACGCATCCGCACGCGGTCATCGCCGACTGGATGATGCCCGAGATGGACGGCATCGACCTGTGCAAGGCGCTCCGTCGTAGTGCACTCGGCCGCAGCGTGTTCTTCCTCTTGCTCACCGGGCGCGGTGAAGAAGACCGGATCGTCGAGGCCTTCGACGCCGGCGTGGACGACTACGTCACCAAGCCTTTCAACCCGAAGATCCTGCTCGCGCGCCTCAAGGGCGGTCAGCGTGTCATCGAGTTGCAGGAACGTGTCGAGGCCAACCGGCGCGTCGTGATGAAGCAGGTCGCGGAGATGGGTCTCTTGACGCGCAAGCTGCGCAACGCGGCGCACACGGACGCGCTGACGGAAGTGCCGAATCGCCGGTACGCGATGGCGCGCCTCGAGGCGGAGTGGGAAGCGTCGAACGCAGTAGGCGGGCGACCTCTGTCGGCCATCCTGATCGACATCGATCACTTCAAGAAGGTCAACGACACCTACGGACACGACGTGGGCGACCTCGTCCTCAAAGAGGTCGCGGTCGTTCTGCGGGCGAACACTCGTCAAGGCGAAGAAGTGGCGCGTCTTGGTGGCGAGGAGTTCTTCGTCGTGTGCGCGAATACGACCGAGGATCAAGCGCGGATCGCCGGTGACCGATTGCGCGGTGCGCTCGAGCGTCACGTGATCACGGGTCTGGGCTTCCATGGTGGTGTCACGATCAGCGTCGGCGTCGCACAGCGGACGGGCGACATGGTGAACCAGGACGCATTGATCAAGGCGGCGGACCACGCCGTGTACGCGGCCAAGTCCGCGGGCCGCAATCGCGTCGTCGCCATGTCCGACCTCGGCGCCGTGGCGAAGTCGGCGTGAAGGCGGACCGATGATCCACAAGCGTTTCGAAGAGCTGCGGTACTGCGGCACGTTGCCGAGTTCGTCCGGGATCGGTCTCGCGATCCTGCGCATGACGCAACGCGAGCAGGTGGCCGCGCCGGAGATCGCCGGCGTCTTGCGGTTCGACCCCGCGCTCGCGGGGAAGATCCTCAGGCTGGCCAACATCGCTCGACCGCAGGGTGCACCCGTGATCGGCGACGTCGAGCGTGCGGTGCAGGCGCTCGGTCCGAGCACGCTCCGTAGTGCCGCGCTCGGTTTCTCGCTCTTGCCTGCCGATCGCGCGGAAGCACGCGGGCACTTCGATCACGATGCGTACTGGTCCCACGCGATTGCGTCGGCCATGGCGGCCGAAGCGATTGCCAGAGAGCAGGGCTCCGTCGATCCGAGTCAGGCATTCACGTGCGCTCTCCTGGCGCGAATCGGCATGTTGGCCTTGGCCACTGTCCACGCCGACGTGTACGAGCGTGTGCTCTCGGGAGCGCGCGACTTGAAGCCCGAACAAGTTCTCCTCGAGGAGCTGCGTCATTTCGACATCCAGCACTGGGAGGTCACCGCGGCGATGTTCGTCGAGTGGAGGCTGCCCGAAACGTTCGTCGGGGCGGTACTGTCGCTCGGACTCCCGAAGCGCGAACCGGCTCTCGAGGATCCGGCCAGCGCACCGCTCGCCCAAGTGCTGCGCTCGGCTTCACTCGTCGCCCACCGGCTCCTCGAAGGTGTGGGTACGCAGGGCGCGCTGGGTGATAATTGGCTCGATCTCTTCGCCCCGGTCGGCGGTGGATTGATCGGCCACGACCAGCTGGTTCGACTGTGCGCACGTATCGCGCCGAGCTGGCGATCGACGTGCGCAGTGCTGCATCTCCCGACCACGAATGTCGGAGCAGCGGACCTCCCGATCGACGATGTCGATCCGGGCGAAGCGATCACACCGTCCGCTCTGCCGCTAGGAATAGAACCGGTGGAGGTGCCTGAAAACGTCGCCGAAATGGCGCCTTTGGAACTGTGTGTCCTCGCCGTCGACGACGATCCGCGCATCCTCCGACTGCTGGAACACCACCTCACGGCGGGTGGCTACCGCGTGATGACGGCACCAAACGGCGAGACCGCACTCCAGATCGTCCTGGATCACTCTCCACACATCGTCCTGACCGACTGGCTCATGCCGGGCATGAACGGCGGGGATCTCTTGCGCGCGCTGCGCGCGACCGAGGCCGGAAGGCAGATCTACGGACTCGTGCTGACCGCGCGCGACGAGGAAGAGCAGATCGTGGCCGCATTCGACGCCGGCGCCGATGACTTCGTCGGCAAGCCCTACAACCCTCGCGTCCTGATGGCGCGGGTCGCCGCGGCTCGTCGCATGATCCAGTTGCAGCATCAAGTGCGCGGCGACCGCGATCGCAGGTCGGGCCAAGTCGCGGAGATGGGACTCATGACGCGGAAACTCCATGCAGCCGCGCACACGGACGTACTGACCGAGTTGCCCAATCGCCGCTACGCGATGAAACGGTTGGAACAGGAATGGGAGGAATCGGTGCGCCTCGAACGACCGCTCTCCGTGCTCGTCGTCGACATCGATCACTTCAAGGACATCAACGATCGACACGGTCACGACGTCGGTGATGACGTCCTGCGTTCGACTGCCGCGATGCTGCGTGCTCGTACTCGTCGCGCGGACGTCGTGTGCCGACTCGGAGGCGAGGAATTCCTGGTCATCAACCTGAACAGCGACGCGCACGGCGCCCGGATGTGCGCCGAACGC
>CAZKIY010000025.1:0-4312 GCA_964552875.1 uncultured Planctomycetaceae bacterium | reverse complement strand
CACTTTGGCTCGCAATCGTCTCCTGACCTACGTCTTCGCGTGGACGGCTCTCGTCGGCACCGTGTTTCTCGGTACCGGCGGAGTCGAGGGCGAAGATCACGTCCGAGCGAGTTCGGCGTTGCACGCGTTGCGCGCGCGGCAGGCAGAGTTCGACACACGGGTTCAGGACGTTCGCGCAGGCGCGCACGAAGTCGCGAGTGAAATTCCGATCGTGTTCGCGCGACTGGAGGCCGAAGCGATCGCATTGCCGAGGTCGGTCGATCTCGATCGCCACGAAACCTTGAGCGCGGCCTTGGTCGCCTACATGGATCGCCTACGCGCTGCGCGTGAACCACTCGATCGGTTTGCAGCGATGGCCGACTTCATGGGGGCGCCGCACTCGGAGTCGTCACACGCGGTCCCACGCCCAGGGGATGCAGACCGAGCTGCGACGTTCCAAGCCGAACTCGAGTCCGCGTTCGACGCGATCGGTACTTCGGAACTCACACAGAGCGCCAACGCGCTGCTCGCCGGCTACGAAAGCTCGTTCGGTGAGCGTCTCGACGAGGCAGAGACGTACCGCATCTGCCTGTTCGTTGTCACGGCGCTATTACTCGTGCGGCTCGTGCAGAGCATGCGCGATCTCGAGCGACGATCCCTCGAGTTGGGAGTCGCGAACCGGACGCTGGAAGAACGGGTGGAAGAGCGCACGCGGACGCTCTCCGCGACCAATCGGGCGCTGGAAACGGCCGTCGCCGAAGCGCGCCGCGCGGAACGTGATGCACGGCTCGCGCGCGAAGTCGCCGAGGCCGCGAGCCGAACGAAGAGCTCGTTCCTGGCCAACATGAGCCACGAGATCCGTACGCCGATGACTTCGATCCTCGGCTTCTCGGAGCGACTGCTCGAAGAGGACCTCACGCCGTCGGAACGCGCCGACGCGATCTCCACGATCCGCAGAAACGGTGAGCACTTGTCGCAACTCGTCTGCGACATCCTCGATCTCTCGAAGATCGAAGCCGGTCGGCTCGGTCTCGAACCCGTGTCGTGCTCGCCGCGCCGCATCGTCGCGGACTTGCGCGAGGCGATGGCCCCACGGGCAGAGGAGAAGAATCTCGAGTTCGCCGTGGAGTGGTCGGGTCCGGCACCCGAGGCGGTGCTCACGGACCCGCTGCGAGTCGAACAAGTTCTCTTCAACCTTGTCGGCAACGCGATCAAGTTCACGGAGCGCGGCCGAATCCTGGTTCGGGTCGGCTATGAGTCGCCGTCGACTCCGGGCGGCCACGGCAAGCTCGGATTCGACGTCGAGGACTCCGGGATCGGAATGGACGAGCGCGCGTTGTCGCGCCTGTTCCGCCCGTTCGTGCAAGGCGAAGTGTCCACGAGTCGCAGGTTCGGAGGCACTGGACTCGGGCTCTCGATCTGCAGCCATCTGGTCGCGGGATTGGGCGGGACGATTCTCGTGTCGAGCCGCGTCGGCCAAGGCAGCGTGTTTTCGTTCCATGTCGACGCGGGTCCGCTGCGCGGGCCGTTGATCGACGTCCGAAACATGCCGGAGATCACGCGCACGGCGCGGCGCGTGGCACCGTCGAATCTCGGCGGCATGCGCGTCCTACTCGCCGAGGATGGCCCGGACAATCAGCGCCTCTTGCGACACCTGCTCACCGCTGCTGGAGCTTCGGTTTCGCTCGCCGTCGACGGCGAAGAAGCCGTGCGCCTCGCGTTGGCGGCCCGAGCTCACGGGCGCATGTTCGACGTCGTGCTCATGGACATGCAGATGCCGCGGCTCGACGGCTATGCGGCGACCTCGCGCTTGCGCGACTTGGGCTACGACGGCCCGATCGTGGCCCTCACGGCGAACGCGATGGCTCCCGACCGCGAGCGTTGTCTCGCGGCCGGATGTGACGATTACTGCGCCAAACCCGTTCAGCGCGCGCTCCTGATGGAAAAAGTGGGCCGTTGGCGGCCGTACGACATCGATGAGGAACTCACCATGACGAAGCGATCAGGAGTCGGGCCGGAGATCGGTCAGGACGAGGGGCTCCTCGAGCTCGTGCGGCTCTTCGTCGACGAGTTGGGCGCCGACATCGCCCAGATGCGGCGTGAGGTCGAGTCGGGAAACCTCGATCAGGTCTCGATGCTCGCCCATCGCCTGAAGGGCGCGGCCGGGAGTTACGGGTTTCCCGAGATCACGCGGCAGGCGGCCCTCCTCGAGAAGGCGGTCCGCAGCTCCGGGTCGCCGGACGCGATCGCCTGCGAGCTGGCCTCGCTCGAAGCGATTTGTGTCACGGCTCGAAGCCTCGAGAATCCACGCCGCGAATCGGCGTAGATTGTCGGAGCTCCGAGGTTTCATGACCCACCTCGGATCCAACCCTCCCCCGTGCAGCAAGAATTTCAAACCCTTCTGGGCATCCTGGCCGGCGTCGGTCTCGCTGCCGCGTGTGGATTCCGCGTGTTCGTCCCGATGCTCCTCGCAGGGCTAGCCATCCGGTCGGGAGCGCTCACAGCCGCTGACGGATTCACTTGGCTCGGGTCGACTCCGGCATTGATCGCGCTCTCCGTCGCGACGGTCCTCGAAGTCGGCGCGTATTACATCCCCGGCCTCGACCACCTGCTCGACACCGTTGCGACCCCTGCGGCCGTGGTGGCCGGCACGCTCGTCACGGCGAGCTTCGTGACCGACGTCGAGCCGTGGTTCCGCTGGACGCTCGCCGCCGTCGCGGGCGGCGGAGCAGCTGCGCTGGTCCAAACCGCGACGGTCGTGACGCGCGCCGCATCGGGAATCACGACCTTAGGGCTCGCGAATCCGCTGGTTTCGACGGCGGAACTCGCCTGCTCGACGATCATGTCCGTCCTGGCGATCGTCGTCCCGATCCTGGCCGTCGTATTGCTTCTCGTCCTCTCCGTCTGGGTACTGCGTCGATCACGTCGCCGCGCTCCGATCGCCGCCTGAATCGCATCGCGGCACCAGCGCTCGACCGGTAAGCTCCTCCACCCACATCGAGGAGCACATGAATCAACGCGAGCTGACTGATTTCGTCGACACCACCTGGGATCGAGCCATCGTGCCCGCTCTCGAGGAGTACATTCGGATCCCGAACAAGTCTCCGGCGTTCGATCCAAAGTGGCGCGAGCACGGCCACATGGACCGCGCGGTGAAACTGATCGCCGCGTGGTGCAAGGCGCGCTCGATCGAGGGGATGCAGCTCGAGGTCGTGCGCTTGAAGGGCGACGACGGCAAGGATCGGACGCCCGTGATCTTGCTCGAGATCCCGGCGACGGCCGGAGCGAAGGACACGGTGCTGCTCTATGGGCACCTCGACAAACAGCCCGAGTTCGCCGGTTGGAATCCGGGTCTCGGTCCGTGGGAGCCCGTGTTGCGCGACGGGAAGCTCTACGGGCGCGGCGGAGCCGACGACGGTTACGCGGCGTTCGCGTCGCTCACCGCGATCGAGGCCTTGCGTCGCCAGAAGATCCCGCACGCGCGCTGCGTCGTCCTGATCGAAGCGTGCGAGGAAAGTGGCAGTTTCGACTTGCCCGCGTACATCGATCACCTGGCCGCGCGGATCGGAGACGTCTCGCTCGTCGTGTGTCTCGACTCGGGATGCGGCGACTACGACCGGTTGTGGAGCACGACGAGCCTGCGCGGTCTCGTCGGTGGAACGCTGTCGGTCGAAACGCTGCGCGAGGGCGTTCACTCCGGTGATGCGAGCGGCATCGTGCCCTCGACGTTCCGAGTCCTGCGCCAGGTGCTCGCTCGCGTCGAGGACGCGGAAACGGGTCGCATCCTGCCGAAGGAGTTGTGGACGAAGATCCCGAAGCAGCGCCAGGCGCAGGCGAAGGCGACGGCGAAGATCCTCAAGAAGGACGTCTACGCGAAGTTTCCTTGGCACGACGGAGTGAAGCCGATGTCGAAGGACCTGCTCGAGCTCATGCTGAATCGCACTTGGCGTCCCGCGCTGTCGATCACGGGCGCGCGCGGTTTCCCCGACGTCGATGCCGCGGGCAACGTGCTGCGTCCGCTGTCGGCGGTGAAGATCTCGATGCGAGTTCCGCCGACGGTCGATCCCCAGTTGGCCGCGAAAAAGCTCAAGAAAGTGCTCGAAAAGGACCCGCCGTACGGTGCCAAGGTCCACTTCGAAGCGGACAAGGCATCCGAAGGTTGGAACGCTCCCGAGCTGGCGTCCTGGCTCGAGGACTCACTCGCGCGCGCCAGCAAGCAGCACTTCGGCAAGCCCGCTGCCTACATGGGGGAGGGTGGTTCGATCCCGTTCATGGGGATGCTCGGGAAGAAGTTCCCGAAGGCCCAGTTCTGCATCACGGGCGTGCTCGGGCC
>CAZKIY010000024.1:13218-22995 GCA_964552875.1 uncultured Planctomycetaceae bacterium | reverse complement strand
GCGCAAATCCAGGTTCCAAGTGAGCAGTCCGGCGACCGCTGCGAGGTTCGCAGCGAGCGCGAGCGTCAGCGCGAGCCCACTCGAACGCTGCGGAGACGACGGTTCACACGAACTCGATCGCGCCACCGCGCGCAGCCCGCCGCCCACACCGATCTTCGCGAGCACCGCCTCACGCACCTCGGCCATCGCGCCACCCACGAACGGTTCCTGCCGGGCGGATCGCGGCATCGGAGTCGGTTTCACCAGCCGACGACGGTGATCTCGCCGGGCCGCAGGACGAGCGCGCGCGAAATGCCTGGCCGCACTTCGCCATGGAAGACGATGGTGCGCGCCGTTTCCGCGACCGCGAAGACGGGAGTCGCGCCTTCGGTGAGCGGGACTCGGGTCGAGGTCATCGTCCCACCGGAGTGGAACAGCACGAGCGACAGACTCGATCCGCTCGCGTCCAGGACTTCGACGGCGTCGATACTCGCGTTCGGCGGAACGCCTTCGACGCGCAGGTGGCAACGGCGCGCGGCCGTGATGCGGACGATCTCGCCGTCCACGTGCGCTCCGAGTTCGTACGAGGCCGGGAGCACGAGATCGCCGTCGACGTCGAGCTTCGAGGACGAGCGCGGCGCGTTCGCGAGCGCGAAGCGCCCGTCCGGATCCGTCGTGACACCCTCCGAGTGCTCCATCGTGTAACCCCACTTCGTGCGGTACACGATCAGGGCCGCGCGCACCCGAACGCCAGCGATCCCACTGCCGTCGTGCGCGACCACGACGCCCTCGAGCCGCGCGAAGCGCGCATCGGCCGGCACGACGATGCGGACGTTGCGCGAGCCCGATGCGATCGAGTCGGACTCGACGCGCACGAGCTCCTCGGCCGAGTGGGCTTGGAGCCGATACGCGCGATCCTGCAAGCCCTCGAGGCGAAACGTTCCGTCCTCACCGGACGTCGCGCGCACAGATTCACCGATCGCCAGCGCTTCGACGCACTCGGGGGGGATGTGTCCGTCACGGATCAGGGTCGGATCGACGGGCTGGACGATCCAGCCCTTCTTCGGTCGACCCTCGTGATCGACGACGCGGCCCTCGATCGCGAGCGGAGGTGGGCCGAGCACGAGCCGTTGCTCCGGCAGCGGCCCCGGGCTCGAGTTGACCGTCGTCGTGAAATCAGGCTGGATCGCGGCCTGGAATCCGCGTTTCCCCGCCACGAGGGGCAGCGGATCCGAGGGCTCCTGCTCCAGCGCGAGCACGAATCGACCTTCGACATCCGTCGTGGTCGAATCCTCGCCGAAGCGCACGGTCGCGTTCGCGGCCGGCGTGGAGTCGGGATGGACCACGGAACCGCGGATCGTGCGCTGTCCGCGCACGATCCGAGCGGCGAGAGTGATCGAGAGATCGTCTCGACTCGCGGTCGGAGCACCGATCGAAGCACTCTCGAACTCAGGCTTCGAGACGAGGAGCGTCGCGCGAGGCAGGCTCGGGATCACGAACTCGAACGCGCCCCGCGAATCCGTCCGCGCGTTCGTCGCGCGCGGATGGCGGGCGTGATCGAGCGGTTCCGGGAACGACGCGAAGGATGCCGCCGGAGTTTTCAGCACCAGCTCCGCGCCTTCGACGCCGACGCCGGTCGAGTCCTGGACGCGACCCGCGATCCGGATCGCGGGCGCCACGAGGACGAGGACGACTCGACGACCGTTCCGGTCGAGAGGCTCCGTGTCGAACAGCGTACTCCAACGCGGATCGACGACGACGAGTTCGATGTCCGCGTCCGCGAGCGGGAACGAGCCGTCGCCGCCGCTCGTCGCGATCGGCGACTGCGGATCGTGTCGAGGCGCGATCGCGACGCCGGGCACCGGCTGACCCTCGAGGTCGAGGACGAGTCCGTACGAAGTCTGACTCCGCCCGGCATCGATCCCCGCTGGGGCCTGAGTTTCCGACGCGCGCTCGGTCTCGGTGCGTCGTTGCTCGCCGGCGCTCGCGAGGACGAGATCCTCGAGATCGGCGCGAGCCGTCGTCTCGGTCGCATCCGGCAGCAGGGCGGCGACGACGCCGTGCTCGCGCGCGGCCTCGTCGATGGAACTCGGCATCCACGTGAGGAAGGCACCGAGGACCAGCGCGAAGACGACGCTCGCGGCGAGGACGGCGCGTCGCCTCATCACGACGGGGAACCCTCCGCGACCGCGACCGCCGCGGCGATCCCCGCGTCGTGCGTGATCGCGATGTGGATCGACGCGATGCCCTTCGCGCGCGCGATCTCGCCCGCGCGACCGTGCAAAACGCAACGCGGCGCCGAACCCCGCTCGCGCACGACTTCGATGTCGATCCAGCGCACGCCGCGCGCCCAACCGGTTCCGAGCACCTTCATCACGGCCTCCTTGACTGCGAAACGACCGGCGTAGCTCTGGAAACGCTCTTTCTTCGCTTCGCAGTACTGGCGCTCACCGTCCGTGAAGAGACGGGCGAGCAAGCGCTCACCGCGACGCCCGTGCGCCGCTTCCAGCCGGTCGATCCGCGTCAGATCCAGACCTACCGCGACGACGGCCATGGGTCACGGCTTCTGGAGGAGGTTTCGCAATGCCGGCTCGAGTTCCGGCCATTGGAAGGCGAATCCCGCCGCGATTGTGCGCTCCGGGATCGTGCGTTGGCTGGCTGTCAGGACCGGCGCGACTTCGCCCAACACGATTCGCAGCGCGATCGGTGGAACGGGCATGAACGCGGGGCGCGACAACACACGGCCCAGTGTCGCCGCATATTCCTTGTTCCGCACGATACCCGGCGCTGTGCCGTTGAATGCTCCGGACGCGTTCTCGCGATCGAGCGCGTGGAGGATGAAGCCGCACAGATCGTCCACGTGGATCCAGGGGAACCAAGCGCGGCCGAATCCGAACGGGCCGCCGAGACCGAGCCGGAAGATCGGCAGCATCTGTGCCAGCGCACCACCGTTTCGTCCGAGGACGAGACCGATCCGAACCGTTGCGACGCGCACGCCGAGCGTCGCCGCGCGCTGCGCTTCTGCTTCCCAATCGACGCACAACTGCGCCAGGAATCCCTCTGCGGGTGCGGCGCTCTCGGGCAGTGCCTGTTCTCCGCGATCGCCGTAGTAGCCGACCGCCGAAGCGGACACGAGGACGCGCGGTTGCGTCTTCGCTGTCGCGAACGCGTCGACGAGCCGTCGCGTCAGATCGATGCGGCTCGCGCGCAGTTCGGCCTTGTAGGCCTCGTTCCACCGTCGATCGAGCACCCCCGCGCCCGCGAGGTTCACCACGGCTTCGAAGCGTGAGACATCGACGGGCCAACGTTCGTAGCGAACTCCCGTGCGCGCTGTTCGCGCCGACTCGGGGGAGCGCGTGAGTACCGTGACCGAATCGCCGCGCGCGGTCAGGCGGTCCTGAAGGAGGCTGCCGACGAACCCTGTCCCGCCCGTGACGAGGACGTTCACCGGGCGGCCTCGACGGCGAGCAGCGGATCACCGCGTCGCACGTCGGCGCCGTCGGCGGCGAGCACGACCAGGACCCGCGCTTCCGCGGGCAAACCGCCCGCCGCGCGATAGGTCACGTGCCCGAACGTCTTCATGACCTCGAGCAGACCGATCGGAGATCCATCGCGAATCACGGCGCCAACTGCGACGAACGCCGGTTCGCTCGGCGCGGGCTTGTGCCAGAAACGACCGCTCGTCGTCGCGCGCACGACGAGTCCGCCGGGCGTCGCCGTCGCAGCGGCCGCCGTAGCCGCGGCCGCCGTCGCGGCGGACGCCGTCGAACCCGTACCGCGGACCTCCTCGATCTCGAGCACGACGTCCCCGAAACCGAGTGGATGGTGCCTGCGTTCAGGCGCCTCCGTCGCGACGCGACCTTCGACACCTGCGGGCACGACGAGCGCGCGTCGCACGCCGAGTTGCGTGAGCACACCGACGATCGTGCCCGGCGTCACGATCGCTCCGCGCTCGAGGCCCGAGGTGTAGACCCCGACCTCGGGCGCGCGGAGTGTCACGCGCAAGCCGTCACGTTCCGCCCGCAATTCAAGCCGCTCGCGCATCGCGTGGGTGCCGACCCGATCAGTGCTCGAACTGCTGGGCGCGGATGTTCGCGCGACGCTCTTCGGCGGCCTGGATCTCCGCGTCCGTGATCTCGCGGAAGCTGGGCGTCCAACGACCGTCGACGTTCTCGAGGCTCGAGACGTACGAGCGACCTGCGCGCACGTCCACCTCGACGTTCGTCTCGCCCGTCGGACCGGCCCCACCCTGTTCCGTGATGCGGTAGAGGACGGTCAGGACGTGATGGCCCGGCGTGAGCTCGACCGAGACCGGGTAGCCCTTGCCCCAACCCCGGAACGTGTTCACGCCGTCGATCGCGGTGATCGAGAGGTCGCGCTCGACGCCGAACATCACGGTCGTCTCGGAGAGCCCGAAGACGGTCGCCTTGTTCTCGGTCGGAACGTCGAGCTTCAGCTTGTCGTTCTGCGTGATGCACGCGCTCGCGCCGAACGTCGTGATCGCAAGTAGCAGGATCCAATTCATCTTCATGTTGCTGCCCCAGAAGTCGCTATTCCCTGTCCACCCGGTCCGTCGAGCGCCGCGAGGTCGAAGAGCGACCAGATACGCGGGTTCTTCACGGTTCGGTAGCCGATCGCTTGGTAGCTCGTCTCGGCGAACAACGAGAGCCAGTCGCGCAGCTCGTGGAGCGGGACGATCTCGTCCGTGTCCATCTGAGCCGCGGCTTTGTACGGGTCCATGTCGCCTTCGATGCGCGCTTCCGTGTCGCGCATGCCGGCTTCGACCTTCGCGCGTTCCTCGGGATCGCTCGCAGCGATCTGGAAGTCGGCGTCGAGCTTCGTGCGGAATGCCGCGATCGCGAGCGTGCGCCCTTCCATCACAGAAAGACGGGAAATCGTGGTCGAAAGCTGCACGACGGGCTCGTAGGGGAGTCCGCTCAGTGCGTAATAGCCTGCGCCCGAAGCCTTGCGCAACAGCACCGTGAACATGGGCACGCGGTTCGTGCTGTTGGCGTAGATCAAGCTCGATCCGTACCCGAGCAGGCCGAGACGCTCGGCCTCGATGCCGATGTCGAAGCCCGACACGTCCTGCAGCCACACGATCGGGATGCCGTCGGCTTCGCACGCGCGGCTGAACGCCGCGACCTTCGCGATGCCTTCGCGGTACAGGATGCCGGCCGGCTTCTTGGCGCCCTTGTGTTCGGGATCGTCGATGATGCCTTGACGGTTCGCGACGAAGCCGACGTAGAGACCGGCGACGCGGCCGACGCCGACCATCATCTCGAGCCCGCGCTCGGGCCACAGCTCCCAGAAGAGACTGTGATCGACGAGACGCGCGACGACTTCGTCGGCGACGTACGTGTGACGGTGGTCGGGCGGGAAGAAGCCGTCGAGCTCGACGGACGGATGGTGCGGCTCGGCGGCATCCGCGCCGCCGCGGTAGTAGTCGGCGCCACTCGACGGCAAACGCGCGATCTCCGCGCGGATCATGGCGAGCGCCGCCTCGTCGTCGGGCACGCGCACGTCCGCGCAACCGGAGATGCCGACATGCACCTCGGGCCCGCCGATGTCGAGGCTCGAGAGCGATTGACTCTTCGCGCCCTGGATCAACGCCGCGCCGGCGATGACCATGTACGCGCTCTCGGTCATCACGACGCGGTCGCTGATGATCGGCATGTAGCCGCCGCCCGCGATGCAGTCGCCGAAGACGCCCGCGATCTGCGGGACGCCGGCCGCGCTGAGCAGCGCGTTCTTCTGGAAGATGTGGCCCGCGCCGGTGAGCCCGGGGAACGACTGCGATTGCTCCGGCAGATACAAGCCCGAGCAATCGACGAGGTAGACGACGGGCAGTCGCAGACGCAGCGCCATCTCCTGCGCGCGCTGGATCTTCTCCGGCGTGCGCGGCCACCACGATCCCGACGCGACCGTGTTGTCGTTCGCGATGACGATCGTCCAACGGTCGTGGATGCGCACGAACGAAGTGATGACACCCGCGGCGGGGGATTCGAGCTTCCCGAACTTGCGTCCGTGGTTGACGAACGTGCCGACCTCGAACGTCTTCGTGCCGACATCCTTCAGCCGATCGACGCGCTCGCGACCCGAGAGCTTCTTCTTCTGGTGGACGCGCGCGAGGTACTCGGGGCCCCAACCGTCCGCGACCTTCGCGCGACGCTCCGCGAGCACGCCGTCGCGCTCGCGCATGGCCGCGCGATTCTTCGCGAACGACGCGTCGTCGAGGAACGCGTCGCGCGGGCGACCGATGGGGCTGAGAGGAACTTTGGCCATGACGTCGGGGACGCCGGAGTGTGTTGGTTTTCGGCGATCGATTCCACGGGGTCATCGCGCGGTTTTCGTGGGTCGGTGAGCGCGGCATGAGACGGACTGCCGCGCCCGACCTCGTGCGCATCCGCTGAGTGGGTCCGTGCCGAAGCGCTCCACGAAGAGGAACCTGCCGCGCGAGTTCGATGTCGTCATCCACCGCGACGCCGACGGATGACTGGTTGGTTGGGTCCCTTTCCTGCGCGACTGCCGCACGCAGGCGCGGTCGCAGGCGACCTTCTCGAGCGGATCCGCAAACCCACTCAGGGTCCCTCGATGCCGGGGAAGTCCCGACGGTCCAGCTCGCGCTCGTCGGCGTGCGCCGCATCCGGACCGCCGGATGAGCCGGACGCGTCGACTCACGGGGGGCCGGGCCTCCCGCGCGGGCCTGTCACACGATCGGGACGCCGGCGGTTCGCGGAGCCGATGAGGCACGCGGCCCCCAAGCACCCTCGGGTCGCCCCTGCCGGTCCAGGTAAAGAGGCGTGAATTCTGGATACCGGTGAACGGCCTCGAAGGCCCGGGCTTGGACCCGTACCGTCCGAACGAAGGCCCGCTGCACCGGAAGTTCTGCGAGCTCGACGGGTCGGCCACGGAGAATCGGCTTCGATCCAGGAGCCGGGCGTGCTCGACGAGGTCTGGCCATTTGCTCGGCAGTCGCCGGACAGGCCCCAGGGGGGGGCGACGGGCGCCGAAGTCGGCTTGCGGCAGGTCTCGACCGCTCGCCGGCCTTGGCGTCCTTCGGCACGTCGAGGAGCATCTCCAGCCTGAATTGCCCACGGCGTATGACGGCCCAGGGGAATTCCGATCCGCGACACGCACTCCCGCTGAATCAGAGCTCGAAAGTAGCCTCCGCTGCAGGTGAAAATCGCCGTGAGTGATTTGGACACCTGTCCAAAATCACCGTAGCGTCCCGAAATGGAACTCGGTCGACGCTACCTGACCGCGCAAGTCGAAGCGGACCTCGCCCGCAAGATGGTCTTCGTCGCCGGCCCGCGTCAGGTCGGCAAGACAACGCTGGCACGTGCACTCACGGGCGCCCGGCGCGGTTATTTGAACTGGGACGTCGCCGACGATCGGGCGCGCATCCTCGCGCGCGAGCTGCCCACGTCGAAGCTGTGGGTCTTCGACGAAATCCACAAGTACAAGAGCTGGCGCGGCTTCGTGAAGGGCCTCTACGACGGACGCCGCGCGGGACAGAAGATCCTCGTCACGGGCAGCGCACGTCTGGATTTCTACCGGCACGGCGGTGACTCGCTGCAGGGTCGCTACCACTTGCTGCGTCTGCACCCGCTGAGCGTCGCCGAGCTCGGCCTCTCGCGCGCCTCTGACCTGAAGTCGCTGCTCACCCTCGGCGGCTTTCCGGAACCTTGGTTCGGCGGATCCGCGTTGGAAGCTCGCCGCTGGTCGCGCGAGTACCGCTCCCGGCTCGTGCGCGAGGAGGTCACGAGCCTCGAGCGCGTGCAGGACCTCGGGAACCTGGAACTCCTCATGACGCGGCTCCCCGCGCTGGTCGGCTCGCCGCTGTCGATCAACGCGCTGCGCGAGGACCTGCAAGTCAGCCACAAGACGGTCGCGAATTGGATCCGCATCCTCGAACGCTTGTACGCCGTGTTCCGCCTCGCGCCGCTTTCGGGCCCGAAGATCCGCGCCGTCAAGAAGGAGCAGAAGCACTACCAGTTCGACTGGACCCTCGTGCCGGAGGACCCGCAGCGCCTCGAGAATCTCGTCGCGTCGCACCTCTTGAAGTGGGTCCATTTCGAGGAGGACGCGCAGGGCCGCGATCTCGAGCTGCGCTATTTTCGCGACAGCGATGGGCGCGAGGTGGACTTCGTGATCACCGAGCGCGGGAAGCCGATCCAGCTCGTCGAGGTCAAGTGGAGCGCGGGTCCGGTCGACCCGAACTTGCGCTACTTGAAGCTGCGCTATCCCACAGCGGATGCGTGGCAGATCCACGCGAGCGGGGAAAAGGACTTCGTCAGTCCCGAAGGCGTGCGCGTCGCGCCGGCCTTGGAGTTCCTGCGCTCGCTCGTTTGAATCTCGAGTCAGCGAGAGTCCGGCCTGTGGCGTCCCAGCGCGACGAACCTTTTCACGGAGCGCCTCGACCGACTCCCGCGCGCGCGTCGCTGCCCTCAGGTCGGCAACGGGACGCGTAGGAACTCGCACGTCAGCACCGCGCGGAACAGGGTCCACGAACCGATCAGCGCCCGGGTGAACACGAGCACGGGCAGGAACAGAGTCACCGGCTCAGGCGGCCAGGTCGCGACTGCCCGTGTGCCGCTGCAACGCCCAGAGCAGCAGCCGACGTCCGACCAGGATCGCGAGCACCCACAGGATCACCTGCAACCAGCGCTGAGCCGGGCTCGCCGTGTTCCAGGCCAGGAGCGCCACGATCGCCGCGGTGAGCAGCGTCACGCACACCGAACCTGCGACGATCCCCTGCCTCAACGGGCCTGGGTTGCCCGCGGCCGTGTCGAGGAACCACAGGCGTGCACACCGCGCGATCGGCGTGAGTGCGGTGAGGACCAAGACGCTGAAGAACCACGTGGGCCAGCTCGGGTCGTGGGCCGCGGCCGGGCTCGATCCGGCGAGGACGGCTGCGATGATCGCCAAGAACGCGAGCAGCGCGAACCCGAACACTGCGTCGTCGATCGCGATGACGAGCCAAGCGACGCGCGCTGCGCGTGGTCGCGAGACCGGGCGGTGGGCACTCGAAGCCTGGAAGAACGGCGCTCGATGCAGACGATCGAGAGCCCGATGGCCAGCCAGTAGTGCGAACCCATCGTCGCTGTCGAGTGATCCAGGGACCGACCCAGACGCTCCAGCGTGATGAAGACGATGGCCGCGGTGATGAACTCGACCCATTCCGCCTCGACGGAGATCGGCGCGATCGCGCCGCGTAGCCCACGAGCGGCCAGCAAGAGCCCCAGCGAGAGCGCCGCGCCGAGTGCGAGGTTCCAGGCCGTGAACGGTCGCGCGACGAGGCGCGGGAGCACGTGCGCGCTCACGATTCCCTCCGCCCGATCCACAGCGGGAACATGCGCTCCAGATCGGTCGGGCGGCTCTCGATCGACGCGTGCTAGCGCTGTTCGAACAGCGCGCGGTGATCCTCGGGCGCTTCGACGGTCAGCACGGCCTGGCGACCCTCGGCCGTCTGCGCGAGCACCCTCGGCTCGGAAAAATGCGCCGGAAGTGCGCCGTTGTGCGTCGTGACGCGCCACTCGGCGTAGCGCTCTTGCAGCGCGTCGAAGGCCTCGTCCTGTACGACGCGTCCGCGGTCCAAGCACAGGATCCAATCGACCGTGCGCTCGACGTCGCGCAGCGCGTGCGACGAGATGAGGATCGCCGGTTCGTCCTCACGCAGGATGTCGAGCAGCGCACGCAGCAAGGCCTCACGCGCCAGCGGATCCAGCGCCGCCGCCGGCTCGTCCAGCAGCAAGACTTCGGGCCGATGGCACGTCGCCGTCACGATCGCGAGCT
>CAZKIY010000024.1:7659-13118 GCA_964552875.1 uncultured Planctomycetaceae bacterium | reverse complement strand
CGACGACGCGTCCGCGCGGAACGCGGAACGTCACGCCGTCGAGTGCCGTCGCGCTGCCGTAGCGCTTCCCGAGTCGGTCGGCCGCGACGAACGCATCCATCTCTCCTGTGGTCATTCGATCCTCCGCGCTTCGCGAGCGCTTGATTCGGCGAGTGCCGTGCGAAACACCTCGAGCGCCTCGTCGGCGCTCAATCCAAGTTGCTCGACTGCCAGCGCGGCGGGGCGCAGCAGTCGCGCGAGTTCGGTGCGCTGGTCGTCGACCCGGGCGACCTCGTCGCGTGCGCGGACGACGAGCGCGAGCCCCGGCCGGCGATCGAGGACGCCCTCCTGCTCGAGCGCCGCGTAGGCCTTGCTGACCGTCATGGGGTTGATCCCGAGACGCGCCGCCAGTTCCCGGGTCGAGGGGATCTCGCTGCCCGGCTCGAGGCTCCCGCCGGCGACCTGGAAGCGGACCTGCTCCACGATCTGGCGGAAGACGGGCTGGCCGGAATGGCGGTCGAGGGCGATGAGCACGGGGTGTCCTGCTGTCTTAGTTCACTAATACAGTCGGGTTTCGCGGCTGTCCGGCCTCCTTCAACTATTTCTTCCCGCTCACGCCGAACCTGGAACCGCCGATTCCTTCACGTTCGCACGGAGTCGGATCCTCGAGCGGTTCGAATCGATCCGGAGCGAGTCCGCCGCGAAGACCGCGACGAGCCCTCCTGCACACGCGGGGCTCGTCCAGTCCCACCGTGCCGGAATCAACCCACTAGATCGCGATCGGCGAGCGCGCGGACTTCCAACCCGGGATCGCACGCGTGTCGTAGTCGCCCGAACGGAACTCGGCGCTCGCGAGCACAGCGAGGTGCAGCGGGATCGTCGTCGCGACGCCTTCGATGCGCGCGGCCGAGAGCGTGCGCGCGAGCGTCTCGATCGCCTCCGCGCGCGTCGCGGCGTGCGCGATGACTTTCGCGATCAAGGAGTCGTAGTGCGGCGGGATCTCGTCGCCCGACTCGACGTGCGTGTCGACGCGCACGCGACCCGGGCCGCGGTCGAGCGGGATCTCGAAGCGTTCGAGCACGCCCGGTGAAGGTCGGAAGTTCTGTGCCGGATCCTCGGCGTTCACGCGCACTTCGATCGCGTGTCCTTTCGCGATCACGTCCTCTTGTCGGAACGACAACGGCCGGTTCGCTGCGATGCCGAGCTGCTCCTTCACGATGTCGATGCCGGTGATCATCTCCGTCACCGGATGCTCGACTTGGAGGCGCGTGTTCATCTCGAGGAAGTACAGCTCGCCGCTCGGCGCGCGCAGGAATTCGATCGTGCCGGCGTTGCGATATCCGACCGCGCGACAGGCGGCGGCGGCCTGCGTGCCGAGCTCGAGACGTTCCGCTTGCGACAGTGCAGGGCTCGGCGATTCCTCGACCAGCTTCTGGTGGTTGCGCTGCACCGAACAATCGCGCTCGTAGAGGTGCACTGCGTTGCCGTAGCGATCGCCGAGCACTTGGACTTCGATGTGGCGGCCGCCGGTCAGGTATTTCTCGACGTAGACGGCGCCGCTGCCGAAGGCGCTCGCCGCTTCGGCGGACGCTTGCGGGAACGCCGCGCGAACGGTGCTCGCGTCCGCGCACAGGCGCATGCCGCGTCCGCCGCCGCCGGCATCGGCTTTCAAGATGACGGGATAGCCCGCGGAGTCGGCCGCGCGCACCGCGATCTCGACGTCCGCGCACGGTCCGTCCGACCCGGGGATCACAGGCAGCCCAGCGGCGCGCATGGCACGTTTCGCTGGGGATTTCAGGCCCATCTCGAGCATCGAGCGCGGGCTCGGACCTACGAACGTGATCCCGTGCTGCTCGCAGAGCGCCGCGAAGCGCGCGTTCTCGGCCAAGAAGCCCCAACCCGGATGCACGGCCGTCGCGTTGGTCTGCAGCGCGACCTGCACGATGCGTTCGAGTCGCAGGTAGCTGTCGCGGCTCGGTCCGGGTCCGACGCACACGGTCTCGTCGAAGCGTTTCGTCCACGAGGCGCCGCGGTCGGCCTCGGAATGGATCCCGACCGTGCGGATGCCGAGTTCCTTCGCCGCGCGCGCGACACGGACGGCGACCTCGCCACGATTCGCCACGAGCAACGTGCGGAACATGCGTGGGGGAGACTAGCAGCCGCTCGCCGAAACGGCACGCGCACTTCGTGCGCCCGGGCGCTGCGTACACTCGACGCCCGTGCTCGTCGCCGCGATCCTCGCTCTCCTCGCCGCCCCCGGCGATCCGTCGCCGTGGTTCGCACGGCTCGAAGCCGCGACCTCGACCGAACGCGATCTCGCCCAGCGTCGTTTGGGAGGCGAGCTCGAGCCCGGCGATGCGTCGGCGATCCGTGCCGCGCTCGTCGCGGGCGGTGCGGAGACGCGGTTGCGCCTCGCGCACGTCCTCGGATCCGAGGAACGTTTGTTCGGCACGGCGGCCGAACTCGCCGTCGACGGTGCGCCGGAAGTCGCGCGGGCAGCGACGACCGGGTTGCAACTCGCCATCGAGCGCTTCGAGCCGTTCGCGTACGGCGAACCGCTTCCGGCGGACGAGCTCGGGTCGGCACTCGCGCTCCAGGACGGTTTTTCCTTCGACGCGGAAGTCTTTGGAGTCTGGGAACCGGCCGAGATCGCGGACCTCCTCGCGCTGGCGCAGCCGACGGCGCCGCGGATCGTCTTCGTCGGGGACGGCTCGACGTCGCCGCTCGCGCGCGCGCCGCTGCGCGAGGGCAGTTGGAGGGAGTTCGCGCGCGCGATCGCTCAACGCACGGGCGGAAGGCTCATCGGTTTCGGTTTGCGGCGCGAACCCGGGCCGAGTGTCGTCCGTTGGCTCGCCGTGACCGCATCGCGCGACGAGGTCGCGGATATTCGCGCGAGCGATTTGGTCGAGCGCTGGTGTCTCGAATTCGCTCGCGTCGAAGCCGGCACGCGTCGCGCCGTAGCGGCGCGATCGCTCGCGAGCCACGGCCTGCCGCCGGCGATCGAGTGGCTCGCGCGACGCTTCCGTGAGGCGCGCGACGACGCCGCATTCGAGGGTCTCTTGCTCGCCGCACGTCGCGGTCTTGCGCCAGCCGTTCTGCAAGAAAGCTTCGCGCGCGAGCATCTGTGGAACGAGTTGGAGCGTGCGTCGGATCTCGACGGCGATCGTGCGTTGCACGCTGCCCTCGCCCTGGCTCGCAGCGGATTGCCGGCGGAAAGCGAGCGGAATGCGGAGCTCGCACGCGCGCTCTCGAACCTCGATCTCGCGAGGCCGCGTCGCGTCGCGCACGCACTCGTCGTCCTCGAAGGCTGGGCCGAGCCCCGTGCTCCGACCGAGATCGCGTCGGCCGTGCGCGGTTTGCTCGCGCGACCGGAACTGGCGCCCGATCTGCGGTTGCAGACGCTCCGCGTCGCGGCTCGGTTGGGAATCGTCGAGCCCGTGACCGGCGACGCGCTCGAACTCGCGCGAGCGGCCACGCGCACGCAACACTTCGACGAGCTGTGTGAACTCCTCCGCGGCGCTCCGAATTGGCCTCCCGACGCGTGGGCGGACTCCACCGAGCTCGGCCTGCCGATCGATGCGACGTTCGTGCTCGCGGACGCCTGGATCGCACGCGGCCAACTCGAAACCGCGGCGCGCGCACTCGCTCGCGAACTAGCACGTGATCCGGATTCGAGTGCGCGTGTGCGTGCGTTCACGGCTTCCGCGGAGCGCGTGCGTGCGACCCTCGAACTCACTGCCCGCTCGATCCCGGAGGAGGGGCCCGCCACGTGGTTCGTCCTGTGCGGAGTCGCGACCGAGTGGGAGCGCCATGAGCGACTCACCTCGCTGCTCGAAACTCGACCAGCCACCGAGGCGCAGTGGTTGACGCTCGCCGACCTCTCCGCGGGCTCGACCGGCGAGTTATCGCGCGTGCGGCTCGCAGCTCTCCTCCCGCAATGCCCACCCGAGCTCGCGCTGCGCGCCGCGCGCCGCGCCGTGCGGGCCATCCGTGCGAGCCAGGACGACGAGGGGGAGCGCGACTTCCTCCAAGCCGTCCGCGGCGCCGTGCGTGCCGACCGTGGAAGCGCGCTCGACCGCGCGTTCCACTCGAAGGTCTGGCCGCCGATCGCCGACGTCCGGGCGGTCAGGCTGATCGAGCTCGACCGCGATCCCGACCGCGGTCCGCGCTGAACCGCAACTCGGAACGGAATTCCGTGCGCACGGCTTGGGGCGTGCACAGAGAACCGCCGATCCGCATCCTGTGCCGACCATGTCCCTCTTCCGACGTTCAGGCGGGTCGACCGGCCCTCTCCAAGAGGCCGCGCCCGACGAGGCCAAGAAGGCCAAGATCGAGCGCGAGGAGATCGCGATCGCGCGCGACCCGCGGGGGCGTCTGGCCGAGCAGTTCCGCGAGCTGCGCAACTCGATCACCGCGCTGAATCCGGAGGGTGCGCCGCGTTCGATCGTTCTCACGAGCGCGTTGCGCGGCGAGGGGAAGACCGTCGCGACGATCAATCTCGGGATCGCGATGTGCGAGGTCCCGGGCACGCGTGTGCTGCTCGTCGACGGCGATCTGCACCGGCCCTCGCTCGAGGAGTACCTCGGCCTGCCGCGCCGGCAAGGGCTCGTGGAGGTCGTGCGCGGCACATGCCCGATCGATCGCGCGATCCGCGCGACGAGCGTCGAGGGCGTGTCGATCCTCGGACCGGGCGAGTTGCCGCGGAACCCGTCCGAACTCCTGGGGAACGAGCGCGTCAAACAAGTACTTGGCGCCTTCAAGCAGCGCTTTCGCTACATCCTGATCGACACGCCCTCGGCGGCTTCGATCAGCGACGCGGCGATGCTCGGCGCGTTGGCGGACGGGATCGTGCTCGTCGTACGGCTCGGCGTCACGCCGCGAGGTGTCGTCGAGGAAACGTACAACCGGCTCGAAGCGTTGGGTGGCAACGTGCTCGGGACGCTCTTGACCAGCGCGCCTTCGGAAACCAAGGACCGCTGAACCTCAGGAGTCGGGGAAGAGCACCTGCTGCAAGAAGTGCAGGACCCCGAACTTGCGCGGTGTGTCGACCGCGATCGGCGCCGCGTCCGAGCGGGACGGTTCGGTTGCGCCAGGATTCGAGACTCGCACCGACACGTTCATCTTCCGAGCCTGGGCTCTGCCGGCGGATGCACCCTGCTCGCGTTCGTCCAGTACGGCCACGAGCGGCTCTCCCGTCCTGGCGGAACGGATCAAGCGCGGCAGGTGCGCGCGCTCCCACGTGTGAGCTCGATCGTGATCGCCGTAGGCCCGTTCGCGCTGTCGGAACGCGCGGCCGTGGTGGATCCAACGCTGGCCCTCTCCGCGCCGGATGGGGAACACGGCATGGAGCAGTTCGTGGAAGACGACGAAGCGCACGAACCACTGGGGGACAGCGGCTTGATCGAGCACGGGGTGGATCCGCACGAGCCGACCGTCGGAGTCGTAGCTGCCGAGACGGAGCGAGTGCCGCGTGCGGCTCC
>CAZKIY010000024.1:0-7559 GCA_964552875.1 uncultured Planctomycetaceae bacterium | reverse complement strand
GGGACGCGCAGCTCGGCGGCGAGGTAGGTCGACCACGCGAGCTCGTCCCACGTCTCGCGTGGATCCGAAACGTTCGCGCGCACGGCTTCCGCCATGCGCGCGATGGTAACCGAGATCGCCGCGCGTCGAAGTCACCCGTTGGGGTGCCGACGCATGGGATTCACTCCGCCAGATGCAGGTCCTGCGTCGTCGTGCCGCCCTCGTCGACGCGCACACGCGTCTCGGAATTGCGCGCGTCGCCGGCTTGCGCGAACGGATTCGCCTCGGCGCCGCCCGGTCGCATCGCCGTCAGCACGTAGTTGCCCGGCATCACGTTCGCGATCTGGTACTTGCCGTCGCCCGAAGTGCGCGTCTGGTACTGACGCGGGACGTCGCCGTCCGCGCCGCGCAGTTCGACGGTGCCGCCCACGAGCGCCTTGCCCGACGCGTCGTACAGCGTGCCGCGCAGGACGCCGCCGCGACCGAGCTTGAGATCACCGATCGCGTTGTCCGCGCCCTCGGCGACGCGCAGATCACGCCGCATGAAGCCCGTATAGCCCGCCGCGATCACTTGGATCTGGTAGACGTCCGGGGTCAGTCCGCTGATCGTGAAGCGACCGTCGTCGCCCGAACGAGCTTCGGCCGCGGTCGCGTTGGTCGGATAGGTGATCCCGATCGCGCGCGTGAACTCGTCGTCGCTCCACTCGTTGTCGTGCGTGGAGATCTTCGCGCGGCCGACCGGCTTGCCCTGCGAGTCCACGATGCGACCCGAGATCGTGCCGCCGCGCCCGAGTTGGATCAGGACGCCCGAGATGGGTTGGCCCGTTTCGACCGTGAAGTTCCGCGAGAAGCCCGGCGCGAGACCCGACGCCCACGCCTCGACGACGAAGTCGCCTGGAGGCACACCCGGGATCGTGAACTCGCCGTTTGGGTGCTGCTGCGGGTACGTCTCCTCGTTGTACGGGGCACTCGGCGTGCCCGCACCGTAGAAGACGCGCATGCGCACCGTGAAGTTCGTGACGGGACTGCCCGTGCCGATCTCGGTCACGCGACCGGAGACCGTGGCCTCGCGCAACATCTCGACGACGTGGTTGCTCGTGTTCGTCGCGACGCGATTGCCGCCGCCGCGATTGACCATGCGCCAACCCTTCGCGTTCGCGATCAGGTTGTAGTCACCGCTCGCGAGGGCATCGAGGCAGAACTCGCCCTTCTCGTTCGTGGTCGTCTGCGCGCGGCCGGTCTGGTTCAGACTCGAGACGCCGATCGCGATGACGAGGGCATCGGGAATGCCGACGTTGTCCGGACCGACGATGCGACCGCAGATGCCTTCGGCGACCTTGAGCGTGATGTCGCGCACGACGGTCTCTTCCTTCTCGAACGCGAGGTTCAGGACTTGGACCGTCGCGTACCCCGGTGCCGTCGCTTGCAAGTAGCGCTGGCCCGAGGGGACGTTCTTGAACTTGAAGCCGCCTTCCGCGTCGGTCGACGTGCTGATGCGGTCCGGCGCCACGATGCCGAGTCCTTGGTAGGCGAAGCCCTCGAGGTGCAGCGTCGTCCCTTGGACGAAGTCACCGGCTTCGTTGCGCACACGACCCGACAGCGACGCACCAGGCGTCATCGTGATCGGCGGCATGTCCGCGCCGCCGCTCTCGCTGATCGGAACCGTGGGCTCCTCTTTGCGCGAATAATCCGGGTGGCTGAGGATCAGCGTGTAGCGGTTGCGCGGCTGGATGCCCGCGAACTCGTAGCGGCCCTCGGCATTCGTCCGCGCGCGCGGCTCGTTGGCCGGGTCGGGCAGCGGGTCGTTGACGAAAAACATCTCGGAAGCGTTCAGCGTGCTGAGGATGACCTCGGCACCGGCGACGGGCGCGCCCTGCGGATTGCGGACGAGGCCCGAGAGCCGGTTGTCGAGCGCGACCGCGTTCGAGCCGCCGGCGACGCTGCGGTCGTTGGTGCGCGGTTCCGAGGGAGCGCGATCGGGCGACTTCGCCAGGCCGCCCTCCAGGCTGACCGGAGCCTTCTGGCCGTCGGCCGTCGTCGTGGCGACGGACGGCGCGATTTCAGGCGCCTTGCCGCCACTGTCGATGCCGAAGACCGCGAAAAGAAGGGCGCCGATGGCGGCGAGGACCAGGACGAGGACGAGGAGAGGTCGCATGGGAGTGGAGAGGCCTCGGCACGCCGGCTGGACGCGCGGAGGGGGTTCCCTTGAGAGAGTTCGGACGATCGCCGGCTCCGGATGGAGCGGCCCTGCGAGACGAAGGACGCGTGGACGGCCACGGCCTTCCCACGAAGGCGCGGATGGTAGCCAGCCTCCCGAAAAAAGTCGTGGCCGGCGGACCCGCCGAAGAGGCTGACCCAGTTGGCTGTCCGTCGCCTCTTTGCGTGGGCCCGGACCTCGGCAGGGCCCTGGAAACTCGGTCCCGAGGGTCGGCAGGCACCGCCCGGACGAGGACGGACAGCCAACTGGGTCAGTTTCGGTTCAGGCCTTCGACGGGGCGGTCGGCAGGCTCTCGAGGTCGTCCACGATCTCGGGCCCGGGCCAGAACGACTCGGCATAGACCAGGGACCCGACGAAGTAGGCGAACAGGACGAGTTCGAGGTCGACGCGCCGGAAAACCTCGATCGTCGAGGCCTTGCCGATCCCGCTGGGCGTGATCCGCGCGAGTTCGCCCGTCTTCGGTGCGTGCACGCGCCACCCCCGGCGGAATCCCGGCACCGGCAGGAGTCGCAGGGTCTTGTTCGGCGTCGACAGCACGATCTCGCGGCCGAAGAAACGCGAGCGCAGCGACGAGCCCAGCCACTCGCGACCGTCGGTCCAGACCGAGAACTGGCTGCGGATCAGGCCGGGATCGCGTCGGAACGTGAGGACTTCGCCCTTCTCGGGTCGCCAGACCGCGCGGGTCGTCAGCGTCCAGCGGTTGCGCTCGGCGTGGATCACCCCGATGCGACCATTCGCGTCGTGGATCTCGTGGCGCGGGCTGAAGAGACCTGCGGGCCGCGTGCGGTAGATGGCGATCGGTTCGGACATTCCGGGCGTTCGGGCGCGACGCGTCTCCCCTCATCGGCAGGATGCTCGAGGACGCTTCAGGGGGCGGAAAAGTCTCACGTGCGGGCCCGGAAAGCGCAACCGCGCATCCGGAGCTCGAGGCGGTCGTCGGCGGTTTTTCCGCCCAGGTCGATGGTCGGAGACCGTGAAGAATCGAGGGGGGACGCGCCGCGAGGCGGAGCCAGCACAGTCCGAGAGCGTGTCGGCTCGATGGAGACACATGCTCTCGCAGCGTGTGAAGAACGTACACGCTCGCGCGGCGCGAAGCGTCGCTGCACGAATCCGAGAGCCCGTAGACTCGATTTCCTCACGGGCTCTCAGCGCGGGCCGCGCGGCACTGTTCCGCCCGCCGCCGGTCCGAGCTCGCGCAGTGCTGCGGCCGACTCGGCCACGATGTCCAGCGCGCGCTCGACGTCCGCGATAGTCGTCGTCCGGCCGAGCGAGAAGCGAATCGCCCCGCGCAGTTGCGCCTCGGGAACGCCCATCGCTTCGAGGACGTGCGACGGCTTGCGCGCGGCTGCGTGACACGCAGATCCGGCGGAGGCGCACAGTCCGGCCGCGCCGAACGCGGCCAGCAGTTCTTCGGCATCGAGACCGACGAACGCGACGTTCGACGTGTTCGGCAGTCGCTCCGCTGCGCGCGCATGGAAGACGACGGCGCCGATCTCGCGGGCGAGCCGCGCTTCGAAGTCGTCGCGCAGCGCGCGCACGCGATCGAGCTCGCCCTGGGTGATCGCCGCGCGCGCGAGACTCGCGGCGCGTCCGAAGCCGGCGATGCCTGGCACGTTCTCCGTGCCCGCGCGCCGACGTCCTTCCTGCGGACCGCCGCGCAGCAGCGGTTCGAACGCGGCCCGCGCGTAAAGAGCGCCGACGCCTTTCGGACCGTGCAACTTGTGCGCGGAAAGCGAGGCGAAGTCGGCACCGAGTCGCGTGAGATCCAGCGGCACCTTGCCCGCCGACTGTATGGCGTCGACGTGAAAACTCGCGCCGACCGCGCTACACGCGTCGGCGACACCGGTGAGATCCGCGATGGCGCCCGTCTCGTTGTTCGCGCTCTGCAGCGAGACCAGTGCGACGCTCGCGTCGATCGACCCGAAGAGTTGCGTGCGATCCAACCGCCCTTCGCCGTCCACACCGATACGCACGACGCGGAAGCCCACGCGTTCGAGCTCCGTTAGCAGCTCCAGTGTGGCCGAGTGTTCGACGGACGACGTCACGATCGCGCGTCGACTCGAGCGCGTCGCGATCGCGGCACGAATCGCGGTGTTCGTGGCCTCTGTGCCGCCGGACGTGAACGTGATCTCGTGCGCGCGCGCGCCGACGAGTCGGGCCACTTCGCCGCGCGCGGACTCGACGAGATCGCGTGCTTCCTCACCGGCGGGATGCGCGCTGCTCGGATTGCCCGAATGTCCCTGGAGCCAAGGCAGCATCGCCGCGAGCACCTCCGGCAGCACCGGAGTGGTCGCGTTCTGATCGAGGTCGATGTAGCCCGTCAACGCGATCACGCGCCTATTGATAGAGCGCGCTCAAGTGCTCGGGGAGACGCTCGCCCGTCGTGGTGCACGGCTCACAGTAGTTGTTCTCGAACCGCGGTACCTGCACGCAATGTCGGCACTCACCGACCTTGTGCAGTGCGACGGCGACCTTGCGCCGTTGTTCTTCGAGAGCGGCCATGCGCAGCGCGAGCAAGCGATCCTGTTCCTCGAGCGCCTGGCGGATCCGAGCGAAAAAAGCCTCGCGCGGCTCGTCCGGCCCGCGCGCGGCGATCAGTTCGCGGATGCGATCGAGGTGCAGGCCGAGCTCCTGCAAGTCGCGGATCATGTGGACGCGATTGATGTCGGTCCGCCGGTAATAGCGAAAGCCGCCCTGGCTACGCGAGGCGGGCGCAATGAGCCCCAATTCCTCGTAGTAGCGGAGCGTCCGCAGGTTGGTGTCGGCGAGGCGAGCGAAGTCGCCGATCTTCAGGAGTTCGGGGTTCTGGCGCATGAAGGGTGTCGGACGAGCGGGGAACGGGGAAGACGGACAGGGCGTTCGACGAAAACAAGCTTACGTGAGGTTCCATTCCGGGCGAACAGCCTGTCCAGGACCTCGCTAGATTGACCCGAATCATGCAGACCGACCTGGAGTTCGCCCGAGGCCTGGTCCTCGAACCGATCGCCGCCCTCGCGGAGCGCCTCGGGATCCCCGCCAGCCGCACCTACGTCCACGGCCCGACGAAAGCCAAGGTCGACTATCGCGTCGGTGAGGAGGCACGACCGGGCGCCGCACCTCGCCCGCGCCACGTGCTCGTCACGGCCGTGACGCCGACTCCGGCGGGCGAGGGGAAGACACTGCACACGATCGGTTTGTCCTTGGCGCTGAATCGTCTCGGAAAGAAGGCGGCTTGCACCGTCCGTCAACCGTCGATGGGGCCCGTGTTCGGCGTGAAGGGTGGTGCGGCCGGAGGCGGCCGCTCACAGATCGTGCCGATGGAGGACTTCAACCTCCACCTGACGGGCGATATGCACGCGGTCGGCGCGGCGCACAACTTGGCGGCGGCGGCGCTCGACACCTCGATCCTGCTCGATAATCCGCTGGCCATCGATCCCGCGCGCGTCGTTTGGAAGCGCGTCGTCGACGTCAACGATCGATGCTTGCGGGAGATTCGCGTCGGTCTCGGGGGGGGCCAGAACGGCGTTCCGCGTGACAGCGGTTTCGAGATCACGCCGGCGTCGGAGGTCATGGCCGTGCTCGGTCTCGCGAGTTCGTGGAGCGACTTGCGCGCGCGACTCGGTCGCATCGTCGTCGCGGGGACGCCTGCCGGAAAAACCGTCACGTGCGAGGACCTGGGCGTCGCCGGTGCCATGGCCGCGATCCTGCGTGACGCACTCCATCCGACACTGATGCAGACGAGCGAGCGCACGCCCGCCTTCGTGCACGCCGGGCCGTTCGCGAACATCGCACACGGCAATTCGTCGGTCGTCGCGGATCGCGTCGCCGCGCGTGTGTGCGACTGGGTCGTGACCGAAGCCGGTTTCGGCGCCGACATGGGCGCGGTGAAGTACTTCGACGTGAAGTGCCGCGCGTCGGGTGTCACTCCGGATGTCGCGCTGCTCGTCGCGACCGTGCGAGCGTTGAAGGTCCACTCCGGGAAGTTCCGCGTGAAACCCGGTTCGCCGCTGCCGCCGGAGCTCGCGAGCGAGGACTTGGACGCGCTGTCGCTGGGCGCCGCGAACTTGCGCGCGCAGATCCGGAACGTGCTCGCGTTCGGCATCCCGGTCGTCGTCGCGATCAACCGTTTCCCGAGCGATACCGCCGGGGAGGTCGCCTTCGTGCGCGAGTGCGCGCTCGAAGCGGGAGCCAGCGCCGTGGAGGAGAGCCACCTCTTCGCGCGCGGCGGGGAAGGCGGGCTCGAGGTTGCGGAGGCCATCGTACGCATCGCTGAGTCCGGAATGGCGCGGTTCCGTCAGGTCTACGAACTCGACACCTCGACGACTTCGAAGATCGAGGCGCTCGCGACGCGCATCCACGGCGCCGGATCGATCGAGTACTCCGAGGTGGCGCGCGCGGAGATCGCCGTACTCGAGGCGCACGGGTTCGGGGCACTGCCGGTTTGCATCGCGAAGACGCAGTACAGCCTGTCGCACGACCCCGCGTTGCTCGGTGCGCCCAACGCTTACACCTTCCCCGTGCGCTCGGTGCGCGTCGCGGCCGGCGCTGGATTCGTCGTCGTGTACGCCGGCGACATCTCGACGATGCCCGGGCTCGGGCGTTCGCCGGGTTTCAAGAAGATCGACCTCGACGCCGAGGGCCGCATCCACGGCCTGTTCTGACGCGGACAGATCGGTCGGGAATCCGTGAGCGGTTTCCCTGCTATGGATTCGGCACCATGACGTATAGAGCCGCGCCGACGGACGGCCTCCGGCTGTACTAGGATCCCGAACATGATCGCCTTCATCACCTTCGACCCTCTCTACTGGCTGCTCGTCGGTCCGACCTTCCTCTTGGCCATCTGGGCCTCGTTCAAGGTCAAGAGCACGTTCGCGCGCTTCTCCGAGGTCGGCGTGCGGACCGGTATGACGGGTGCGGAAGCCGCTATGGCCGTCGCGCGCGCCGGTGGCGCGAACGACGTCACCGTCGAGCGCCACGAAGGATTCCTGTCCGACCACTACGACCCGCGCTCGAAGACGCTGAGGCTCTCCCCGGACGTGTACGACGGCCGCTCGATCTCGTCGATCGCCGTCGCGGCGCACGAAGCCGGCCACGCGATCCAGCATGCGCAGGGCTACGCGATGCTGAACTTCCGCTCGAGCATGGTGCCGATCACGAACATCGGCTCCATGGCTTGGGTGTGGGTCTTCATCGCCGGCCAGATGATGCAGCAACCGATGCTCGTGAACGTGGGCATCCTGCTCTTCGGCGTCACGGTCATCTTCCAGCTCGTGACGCTGCCGGTGGAGTTCGACGCCAGCAGCCGCGCGAAGGCCGTGCTGGCCGCGAGCGGCATCGTGACGACACAGGAAGAAGCAGTCGGCGTCCAGAAGGTGCTCGGCGC
>CAZKIY010000023.1:20329-23019 GCA_964552875.1 uncultured Planctomycetaceae bacterium | reverse complement strand
GCATCGTCCTGGCACACCGTGCACAGCGACGCGTCGTTCGGACGCTTCTTGTCCGACTTCTGCGCCGCGCCGACGCGCGGCGTCAGCGCGGTGAAAACCAGCGCCAGCGCGGCGAATCCAATCACGAATCGCCGTGCGCGCCGGAGTCCAGAGCTCGTTCCCATCGACCTCACAGTTTGCGCCCCTTCCACGCGCTCGCCATCTCGATCGCCTCGAACGCGGCCAGATCCTCGATCGGGAGCTCGCCGTCCACCATGCCGCGCAGCGCATTGATCGCCGTCACGCGGATCGTGTTGTCCTCGTCGTCGAGGAACCCGCGCAGTCGCCCGGCCTGCTCCTTCTCGCCGCAGCCGGCCAGCATCCGCAGCACGGCCACCTTGCCCTTGCGATCGGCCTTCTCGAGCTTCGGCAGGAGCAGGTCCGTTGCCGGTTTGCCGCGCGCGCCTTCGAGCGCCGTCCGGATCTCGCGTTTCTCGCGGTCCCAGCGCTTGCCTTGGCATGATTCGAAGAGCGAGTCGAGGCCCACGATCGAACCCGCGGACGCCGCGCACAAGGCTGCCGCGTAGCGCTCGTCGGGATCGACCTTGTCACCGGCCTTGGCGATCCGCGCCCAGGCCTTTTCGGCCGCCGCGACGTTGCCCGGGTCCGGGAATGCCGCGGCGCGATGCAGCGTGAACGTGCGCACGGGCGCGAGCTTGCTCTCGAATTCCTTGGCGAGGAGGCGCGATTGATCCGCAGCCGTGATCTGCATCAACACCTCGTGCAGTCGCTCCTGCGCCGCTTCGTCGCGCTCGCGGCCGTAGCGTTCGAGGACGTAGGGCACGGCTGATGCTCCCGCCGCGACGAGCGCATCGCGACCCGCCGAGGCCATCTCGGGGATGTGCGCCTTGATCACGCGTTCGATGTCCGTGGCGATGACGTCCTTGTCCGAGGGCTTCGGCCACGCCGTCAGCTTTTCGGCCTGTTTTTCAGCGACTTTTGCCGCCGGCGCTTCGGGAGCCTGCTTGGGCGGATCTTCGGCGCGCGCACTCGTCGCGAGTCCGCCGAGTGCCAGCAGAGCCGCGAAACCGAACGGGAGGGCGGAGCACTTCATGGAGTTCCTCGCAAGCGGCGCTGCCAGAGGGTCGGGACGAGGTCGCGCCAGGCCTCGTCGACGTATTCGAGCTTCGAGCGATCGACGAACGCCTCGACGTCCTTGTCGAAGGACGCGGAGGTGTCCCACACGAACGTGTGCAGCTCCACGCGCAGGACGACGTCGCACGGGCGCAGGCCCGCGCTGCGTTCGAGTACGCGCGCGACGCGCCAAGCGCCGGGCGTCTCGATGGGCTGCGACCACTCGTTCAGCTTGCAATCGAGGGCCCAATCCCAGACCTCGAGGCCGGTCATCCCGAATCCACCTCGCACCTCATCTTCGATCGGGGCGGCGATGGAGGAAGGCGGAGCTTCTCCGCCGGCGAGCGCGTCCCGCCACGCTCGGGCGCGGTCCAACGCAGCCGCGCGCTTCGGCTCGCCCGCGAACTGGCGCGTGGCGTGGAGCATGAGGACGACGTTGGTGAGCGCGATGCGGCGCAGGTGGGGCAACGTGTGCTCCTCCTCGGCGCGCGTGATGATCGATGCGATGGCGTCGACTTCCGCGGCGCGGATCGGAACCCCGTTCAGGGCGAGGACCGTGTCCGCCGGCCAATCCGCGCGGGAAACCGTGGAGGCCGGACGCTCCGGCGCCGGCGTTCCGACGGCGGCCGAGCGCTCGCACGCGCTGATGAAGACGAGCACGACGGTGCACGACGCCCAGGCGACCAATCGCTCGATCCTGTGAGGGCTAAGGGTCATCCGCGTCGCGCAAGATAGCTGCTCCAGTCCTCGCGGTTGCCCAGCCCTCACCGCTCCCGGAGCGAGTTTCACGGGCGACCGTCGTCCTCCCCGGCGTCCTCGTCCCCCTCCGGAGCTTTCCCGTCCTCGGCGTCGCCGTCGTCACCCGCGATGGGCCCGCCGTTCGTGTCGAACCCCGCGACGAAACGCATCGCCGGCTCGGTCAGGAAGCGGTACGACGAGTGGATGTTCTCCTCGATCTGGACCAGCGCAGCGTCGGCGCGGACGCCGGCGTACGTCGAGATGATCTCGAGGAAGAGCGATCGCGGGTCGTTGGCCCACGACTCGATGCGCAAAGCGTGGGTGCCGGCGCGTTCCGGAGTCACGGGGAACACGAAGCGGATGCCGAGCAGAGCCGGATCGCTGCCGAAGACCTCGGTCTCGTCGTCGAAGCCGAACATCGCGTGCTTCAGGTAGGCGCGGCTGTCCGTGAATGCGCGCGGGTTGACCAAGGTCCGCAGGGTGACTTGCTGAGCCGTGAAGAAGCGCAAATTCCGCTGCGTGGCGACCTTCTCGGACACGGAGCGGACGCGGGCCGCGAACTCGTCGTAGGTGACGCTCGAGAGCTCTTCGCAGAACTGGAATCGGTCGGGGCGGAAAGCCGCGAAGGAGTTCGAGCCGGGACTCGCCGTCGGGTTCGACAGGACCGGCCCGGCAGGGGAGACGAGAAAGCTCGAGTAGGGCGGCGATCCCTGACGGAAGAGTTGGTCGTGGACGCGTTGGATCGCGGATGCGTCGGGCGGGACTGCCGGGTGCATCAGCTCGGTGACGAGCGAGATCGTGCGGGGCGCGTAGACGGTCGTCCTGGGCATGGGGTCCTC
>CAZKIY010000023.1:18379-20229 GCA_964552875.1 uncultured Planctomycetaceae bacterium | reverse complement strand
TCGCTGCCCTCGACCGCCGAGACATCGATGTTCGGGGCGCCGCTCGTGATCAACGGGACGCGGATCCCGGACGCTGAGATCCAGCGTTACCTCATCTACGGGCCTTGCCGCCTGCAGCTCGAGATCTTCCGCGTCGGCCTGATCGTCGACGACGAGCTCGACCGCCGCGCGCGCGACGAGGCGAACCTCGCGGTCGAGCCCTTGGTCGGGCCGGCGGCCAAGGCCGCGGCGGAGTCGGCGATCGCTGCGCAGGAAGCCGCCAAGCCGTTCGAGTCGCCCGAAGCGCGGGCCAAGGCACTGGAGCAGGAGACCTCGCGCCAACGCGCCGCGCGGATGAAGGACGCCGCCGTGCAGGCCGAGTGGTCCAAGAAGCACGGGGCCGAGCGCAAGCTCCTCGAAGAGCAACTCGTACCGACGGACGAAGAGTTCGAGGCCGAGTTCCAGCGCACGCTCGAAGAGTTCAAGAAGACGTACCCCGTCCTGAACATCGACGCCGAAGTGAGTCGCGCATTCCGCTCGGTGCCTTGGTACCGCGACAACTTGCGGCAGACCCTCTACTTCGACCGCGTGTTCTATCCGGAGAACCCGGACGAGTGGCCGATCACGACGATCGAAGCCGTACGCGCCGACTCGGGCGACACGCTGCTCACCGACGCGCACCAGAGCTACCAGATGCGGAAGGAGCACGCCGAGAAGACCGGCGAGCCGCTGCCGAAGGAAGACGGCATCTACACGACGATGATGCGGCAGATCGTGCGCGACGCGATGTTCGCGACGATCGACTGGAAGACGGCGTTCGACGGCCTTTCCGACGACACGGTTTTGACCGGTGACCGTGATTTCGACGGCAAGCCGGAGCTCGTCGTGCGCACGGCGGACGTGTGGGAGAAGGTCAAGGACACGGTCTCGCAGACCGAGGTCGACGAGGCGAAGCGTTGGTTCGTGACGGCGCGGGCGACGCGTGACCGCCTCGCGAAAGAAGGCGCGATGTTGGATCCTGCGGCGCGCGCTCAGGCGCTCACGGACCTCAAGAAGCAGTTCGAGGGCACGTACTTCAACGTCGACATCATGGCGATGCAGACGTACTTCTTCCCCTCGACCGAGGCGTTCCTCGAGTACCACATCATGCTCGAGGGCTACCGCAAGAAGCTCAGCCCGAGCCTCGTGAACCAGGAGAATGGCGACATCGCGCCCCCGCTCCGCGCGCACCTCGACGGCGCGAACAAGATCATGGGTCTCGGACAGGTCGACGTGGAGATCCTCCTCGTCTCCGCCTTCGACATCCCGAACTTCCGTT
This sequence comes from uncultured Planctomycetaceae bacterium, assembly GCA_964552875.1. GTDB lineage: Bacteria > Planctomycetota > UBA1135 > UBA1135 > JAEUHZ01. Next base: position 18,932 of record CAZKIY010000023.1, on the reverse strand, counting down.
GGAAGGACGACGGCTGGATGACGGCGAAGAAGAAGGCCGACGGCATCAAGGTGGAGCTCGACGCGAACCTCGCGGACTACAACGCCGAGCGTGCGAAGCGGGCACAGGCGCAGGCCGAGGGCAAGGAGTACACGGCCGAGAAGGAAGTGCCGGAGCCGTACCGCTTCTGGACCGACATGGTCAACGAACACAGCGAGTACTGGGACCCGCCGGCACCGGACGGTCAGGACAAGCGCGGCTCCGATGTCTCGATGAAGAACCGCGGGCGTTTCGGGCTGAGGTATCGCAACGACCTGCAGGGTTTCGTCGGTGAGACGCCGTACAGCCACTGGGTCACGGGCGCCTCGATCACGGACTACGTCTTCGCGGAACAGGCCGAGAACACGGTCTCCGGACCGTTCCGTGGACCGCAGGGCTACTACATCACGCGTGTCCAGCGCCGCACGCCGCCGACGCGCCCGTTGAACCTCGGCGACCCGAAGCACGTGGATCTCTTGCGCGACGACTACGTGCGCGCGTCGTTCGTGAACTACTCCGAAGAGGCGCGGAAGGC
>CAZKIY010000023.1:0-18279 GCA_964552875.1 uncultured Planctomycetaceae bacterium | reverse complement strand
GCGACGACTACGTGCGCGCGTCGTTCGTGAACTACTCCGAAGAGGCGCGGAAGGCCGCGGATGTGAAGGGCTTCGACTTCGGGTACTGAGAGCCCGTGAAGAAATCGATCGTACGCGCTCTCAGACTCTAGTGGCGCCGCTCCGCAGCGCGAGGGGCCGTGAATTTTTCACGGCCTCGGACGGTGCGGTGCCGGGAACGACCTCGACACATCGTCGCGGGATCATCGCTGCGCTGGAGACCATTCGCACCGCGGGCCTGCTGCGCCGAGAGCGCAGCAGGCCCGCGGTGTGAATGTGTCGAGGTCGTTCCTGGCACCGTAGGATGCCCGGCCCGTGGAAGCGAACCTGCGCACGATGTGGCGGCTGCTCGAGCCGCATCTGAAGCCGCGTCTGCCGACGTTCCTGCTGCTCCTCGCGCTCGGCGCCGTCACGACCTTCGCGCAGAACTTCATCGCGGTCCTCATCTTCCCGGCGGTGAAGGTCCTCTTCCCGAACATGGATTCGGAGGATGGCCAAGGCCTGGCGTGGCCGTTGAGCGAGGTGGTCGGCAGCCTCAACGGTTGGGTCCTCGGACCGACCGGCATCCCCGAGAGCACATTCGGTGCGCTGGCGAAGATCGCCGCGATGCTCGCCGTCCTCGCGCTCGTCGCGGCTCTGGCGCAGTACCTCTTCAACATCGTCTCCCGGCGCCTCGCGGTCAGCCTCGTCGTCGACCTGCGTGAGCGGATCGCGGGCCACCTCCTGCACCTCTCGTTGTCGTTCCACGGTCGCCGTCAGTTCGGCGATTTGATTTCGCGCCTCTCGAGCGACACCCAAACGGTTCTCGGTGTCGTGAACCAATCGCTCAAGGACCTGATCCTCGAGCCGATGATGATCCTGTCGGCATTCGTGATCGCGGCGGCCATCGCACCGGTTCCGGCGCTGATCGCCTTCATCGGACTCGGTTTCATCGCAGCGCCCGTGTTCCGCCAAGCGAAACGCGTCAACCGTGGCTCGACGAAGTCTTTGACCGAACTCGGATCCTCGGTGCAGGCCCTGAGCCAGATGTTCCAGGGCATCCGCACCGTCAAGGCGTTCCGCGCCGAGGCGCGCGAGCTCGACGACTACCGCGCCGTGAACGCGTCGTACGTGCGTTCGACGATGAAGATGGTCCGAGCGCAGGCGCTCGCGAACGCGTCGACGTTGTTCTTATCGCACGCCGGGCTCGCCGCGATCATCCTCGTCATCGGCTGGATCCAGGTCGCGGGCATGTTCACGACGGCCGAGAGCATCTCGGTCTTCCTGCTCTCCACCTCGAAGATGTACGGCGGCGTCAAGGACGTCACTCGCGCGATCACGAACGCGCAGGAATCCGTGGGCGCTTCCGCACGCATCGAGCAGATCCTGGCCGAGCGGGCCGAGGTGCAGGATCGCGACGGCGCGAAGGCGTGCGTGGGCTTGACGCGTGCGCTCCGCATCGAGCACGTGTCCTTCCGTTATCCGAGCGGATCGGGCTCTGCGCTCGCGAACTTCGACCTGGAGATCCGTCGCGGCGAAACACTGGCTCTCGTCGGAGCATCGGGCTCGGGCAAGAGCACGCTCGTCGATCTCCTCGCGCGTTTCCTCGACCCCAGCGAGGGCGCGATCCGTGTCGACGGCGTCGACCTGCGCGAGCTCACGCTCGATTCGTGGACGAGTCAGTACGCGATGGTGGGGCAGACGCCGTTCCTGTTCCACACGACCGTGGGCGAGAACATCCGCTACGGCCGACCCGAGGCGACGCAGGCGGAGATCGAGGCCGCCGCGCGAGCCGCCGGCATCCACGATTTCATCGCGAGCCTGCCCGAGGGTTACGCGACGAACGTCGCCGACGCGGGCTCGCGTCTCTCCGGTGGGCAGCGTCAGCGGATCACGATCGCACGCGCGTTCCTGAAGGATGCGCCGATCCTCCTGCTCGACGAAGCCACGAGTGCGCTGGACACGGAGAGCGAAGCCGTCGTGCAGGAATCGCTCGAGCGCCTGATGAAGGGCAAGACGGTCGTGGTCATCGCGCACCGTTTGACGACGATTCGCAACGCGGACCGGATCGCGGTGCTCGATGGCGGGCGGCTGGTCGAGGTCGGCACGCACCAGGAGTTGCTCGCCCGCCAAGGCGCGTACGCGCGACTCCACGCCGCCTGATCGAGCGCTGGCCGGGATCGGCGCGTGAGGGGGGGGCCCGGAGTCGGCGGTCGGGCAGCGTGTCGCTCACGCTTCGCAGGCCGACCGCTTGGGTCCGCCCCGGTGCGGAGACTCGCTGGGTCGCCGCAAGTTTCTGCCGACTCGGCTCTTGCGGCGCTGCTGCCTGGCTGTCAAACTGGCGTTTCAAACACATGTTGGAAACTGCTCACAACCCGCCGCCGGACGACCTCGACACGCGGCAGCGACTCCTCGAGGTCGCCGGCGCCGTCTTCGCCGAACTGGGCTTTCGCGGTGCGACCGTCCGCGATATCTGCCAGCGCGCCAACACGAACGTCGCCTCGATCCACTACCACTTCGGCGACAAGGAGGGGCTCTATCACGCGCTCCTCGAGAGCGCGATCGACGCGGCCGAGGTCGCGCGCCCACACGCTGCGCCCGAGCAGTTCGCGAGCCCCGAGGACGAACTCGCCGTCTTCCTGCGCGTGTTCCTCGGGCGCCTCTACGGAGGCGGCGTGCCCGCGTGGTTGATGAAGATCCTGTCGCGGGAGATGTTCGAACCGACGGGTGCGCTCGAGCAGCTGGTCCGAGCCGTCCACCGGCCGACGACAGAGCACTTGCGCGGCATCGTGATGCGCATCGGGCGCGGGCGAATGGGCGAAGGCGACGCTGTGCGCTGCACACAGTCGATCATCGCGCAGTGCGTCTTCTACAAACACGCGCAGGCGGTGCTGCGTCTGATGGGGCACGCTCAGCCCGCGACACAGGCCGAGATCGAAGCTCTCGCCGTCCACGTGACGCGCTTCTCGATCGCCGGTATCCGCGCCTCCGCTTCGAACTCGGAGGAAGATCGATGAACTTCGTCGCGCTCAAGATGCTCGTCGGCGACCGAGCCAAGTACATCGGCATCATCGTCGGGATCACCTTCGCGTCCCTGCTCATCACGCAGCAGCTCGCGATCTTCACGGGGATCATGACGCGGACCTACGGTGCGATCTCCGATCTCGGCCAACCCGACGTGTGGGTCATGGATCCGAAAGTGCAGTTCATCGACGACATCAAACCGTTGCAGGACACCGAGCTCTACCGCGTGCGCGGCGTGGACGGGGTCGAGTGGGCCGTGCCGCTCTACAAGGGATTGCTGAAAGCACGACTTTCCAACGGGAATTTCCAGACGTGCAACGTGTTCGGGCTCGACGACGCGACGTTGATCGGCGGACCGCCCGAGATGATCGATGGCCGCATCGAGGATCTTCGGCGCGCCGATGGCGTCATCGTCGACGAGTACGCGGCGGTGGGGAAGCTCGCGAATCCGCCCGCCTTCGAGGGCGCGCCGAGCACGCCGCTCCAAGTCGGTGACGTCCTCGAGTTGAACGACCACCGCGCCATCGTCGTCGGCATCTGTCGCGTCCAGCGCACGTTCCAATCCCAGCCCGTCGTCTACACGACCTACTCGCGGGCGACCCGGTTCGCTCCGCGTGAGCGCAAGCTCCTCTCGTTCGTGCTCGTTGCCGCGAAGGCCGGTGTCGACCCGCGCGAACTCTGCGCGCGCATTGAGGCCGCGACCGGCCTAGCGGCGGAGACGCGGGATGACTTCAAGTGGAAGACCGTCCTTTACTTCATGAAGTACACGGGAATCCCGATCAATTTCGGCATCGCCGTGTTGCTCGGATTTCTCGTGGGCACCGCGATCGCGGGGCAGACCTTCTACAACTTCACGCTCGACAACTTGAAGCAGTTCGGGGCTCTCAAGGCGATGGGCGCCGGGAACGGGACGCTTCTGCGCATGATCCTGCTGCAAGCGTTGCTCGTCGGACTCATCGGGTACGGCCTCGGGGTCGGAGCCGCCGCGTTGTTCGGCATCTTGTCGAGGAACTCGGAGCTCGCCTTCCGCTTGCCCTGGCAGATCCTGGCCGTGACCGCGGGTTCGGTGACGCTGATCTGCATGCTCGCGGCGCTGATCAGCATCCGCAAAGTCGTCAAGCTCGAACCCGCGATCGTGTTCAAGGGCTGACCATGGACCAACCCGAGAATGCCGCCGTCGTCTGTCGCGGGGTGACCAAGGTCTACGGCGAAGGTGGATCCGCGGTCCATGCCTTGCGTGGCGTCGATCTCGACGTTCGCACCGGAGAGCTCTTGATGCTCGTCGGACCGTCCGGATGCGGCAAGACCACGCTGATCTCGGTCGTGGCCGGAATCCTCGATCCGAGTGGTGGTCAGTGCATCGTGTTCGGCGAGGATCTGGCCGCGCTGCCGCAGCGCAAACGGACGGCTTTCCGCGGGAAATCGATCGGTTTCGTCTTCCAGGCCTACAACCTCCTGCCGGCGCTGACTGCGGCGGAGAACGTCGCGGTACCGCTTCTCATCCTGGGCGAGAAAAGATCCCACGCGCTGGAGCGCGCTCACGCGGCACTCGAACGCGTCAGCTTGTCCGACCGCTCGTCCGCGCGGCCGGCGCAACTCTCCGGTGGACAGCAGCAGCGCGTGGCGATCGCGCGCGCTCTCGTCCACGACCCGAGGCTCGTCGTCTGCGACGAGCCGACGAGCGCTCTCGACGCCGACACCGGCCAGCGCGTCATGTCGCTCTTGCGTGATGTCGCCATCGCCCCCGGGCGCGCGCTCGTCATCGTCACGCACGACTCGCGCACCTTCCATTTCGCCGACCGCATCGCGCGCATGAACGATGGTCGCATCGAGAGCATCCAAGAAAACGTCGCGGAGACCAGCACCGCGCAAGGCCGCACATGATCCTGAAGTACGCACTCCCGCTCCTCGCAGTCCTCGGATTCGCCTTCGCCGTGCGCACCGTCGCGCAGGGCTCGAAGGCCGTCGTCCCCGCGAAGCCCGTCGCCGAGCCGGCCCGCTCGCCCTTCGCGAACGTGATCGCGGGCGCGGGCATCGTCGAAGCGCGATCGCAGAACATCTCCGTCGGAACTCCCGTGCCGGGAGTCGTCAGTTCGGTCGAAGTCTTGGTCGGCGACTTGGTGGACGCGGGCGCACCGCTCTTTCGCCTCGACGACCGCGAGCGCGCCGCTCAGCTCGCGGTGAAGGCAGCGTTGCTCGCCCAGGCGGACTCCGATGTCGCTCGCCTCGCGGCACTTCCCCGCGCCGAGGACGTCCCGGTCGCCGAAGCGCGCGTCACGGAAGCCGAGTCTCTGCTGGCCGACGTGGAGAAGCAGCTCGAACTCGCCGACTCGCTGGCGGACAAACGCGCGCTCTCGATCCAGGAGTGGGATCGTCGCCGCTTCGCAGTCGCGACCGCGGGAGCGCGTGCCGCCGCCGCTCGCTCCGAGCTCGCGAAACTCCGTGCGGGAGCGTGGGGACCGGAACTCGCCGCGTCGAAGGCGCGTGTCGCCGCCGCGCGTGCCGAAGTGGACGCCGCGCAGATCGAGGTCGAGCGCCTGACCGTGCGCGCGCCCGTCGCCGGGACCGTCCTGCAAGTGAATGTGCGCAAGGGCGAGTTCGCGCCCGCTGGGGCGCTCGCGACTCCGCTCATGCTGCTCGGCGACATCTCGGTCCTGCACGTGCGCGTGGACGTGGATGAGAACGACGTGTGGCGCCTCCGTCCCGGCGCGCAGGCGGAAGGGTGCGTGCGCGGGAATCGAGACCTTTCGACACGACTCGAGTTCGTGCGCATCGACCCCTTCGTCGTCCCGAAACGGTCACTCACCGGCGAGAGCACCGAACGCGTCGACACGCGGGTCTTGCAGGTCCTCTTCCGCTTCGATCCGGCTCGACTGCCGGTCTACGTCGGTCAGCAGATGGACGTCTTCATCGAAGTTCCGAGCGATGCGAGCGGAGGTGCGCGTTGATCCGCGCTGGCGCCGCGTTCGTCCTCCTCGTCACGGCCGGCGTCTCGGGATGTCGGGTCGGCCCGCGACACGAAGCGCCCGAACTCGAACTCCCGAGTCGCTTCGTCGAGTCGACGGCGACCACGGAAGTCGCGTCGGACGCACGTTGGTGGCGCAGCTTCGGTGACGCCACGTTGGATGGCTTGGTGGAGCGAGCGATCCAGGGGAACGTCGACCTCACGATCGCGCGCGAACGCGTGCTCGAAGCACGAGCCGTGCGCGACGCATCGGTCGGCCCGACACGGCCTGCGTTGGATGCGCGCGCTGGGATTTCGCGCAACGGACCGAGCGACGGCGGCGCGTTCCAACGCGGCGGCGACTATTCGCTCTTCGAGGCGGGATTCGACGCATCCTGGGAGATCGACGTGTTCGGCCGTCTGGCCGCGCGCGTGGACGCGGCCGAAGCGGCGGTCGGTTCCGCGACGGAAGCGCGCCAGGATGCGCTCGTCTCGCTGTGCGCCGAAGTCGCGCGCGAGTACGTCGTGCTCCGCGAGACGCAGGAGCAGCTCGCCATCCTGCGGACGAACCTGGCCACGCAGGTGGATACGCTGCAGCTCACCCGCGCGCGCGCGACGGCCGGTTTCTCGCCCGAACTCGACGTGGCTCGTTCCGAAGTCTTGGTCGAGACGACATCGGCTTCGATCCCGTCCTTCGAGAGCCGCGCGCGTGCCTCGATCCATCGCCTCGGGGTGCTGGTCGGCGGCTTGCCCGGCGATCTCGTCGACCTGCTCGAGACTCCGCTGGCGATCCCCAGTGCTCCGGCGCTCGTCGCAGCGGGACTTCCGATCGACGTCGTGCGTCGGCGCCCCGATGTGCGACGCGCCGAGCGCGAATTGGCGCGCGAGACGGCCCTGACCGCCGAAGCCACGGCCGATCTGTATCCGCGATTGTCGCTCTCCTCTTCGTTCGGACAGGAAGCGCGCACCGCCAGCGACCTCTTCGATGCCGCGAGCAACGCGTGGTCGATCGGCGGCGGTCTTCTCGCGCCCCTGTTCCGTGGAGGCGAGCTGCGCGCGAACTTGCGCGCGCAGGAATCACGTCGCGCGCAGGCCGCGCTCGCGTGGAAGGGCACCGTGCTCAGCGCACTGCGGGAGGTCGAAGACGGACTCGTGAGCGTCGTGCGCGAGCGAGAGCGCGAGGCCCGACTCCGAGCGGCCACGACTTCGAGCCGGCGTGCGCTCGAGCTCGCGCGCGACTTGAACGCGCAGGGAATCGTGGACTTTTTCGACGTGCTCGATTCGCAGCGCGCTGTGCTGACTTCCGAATCCGACCTCGTCGCGAGTCGCGCATCGGTCGCTCGCGAGACCGTGGCTCTCTACAAGGCGCTCGGCGGCGCGCCCGATTCGGGGGACGAGGTGCTGGCCGCGACACCCTGAGAGACCGTGTAGAGATCGGTCCCCAGTGCGGTCATCCCGAATTTCGCGGCATGACTCGGGCCGCCTGCGACTCCCTGAACTACTTTGGAGCTCCTCCGAGGGATGCAGCGAACCCGCGTCGTCAGCGCGCCTAGCCAGGAAGTCGCCGTCAGCCCGACTTTGGCTGCGTACTTCCGGCTCACCCCACTAGCCTCTCGGGAGTTGGTCGCGTCGCTCGGTGACGTAAGAGCCCGTGACTTTTTCACGCGCTCTCCGCGGCGATGCTCGTCAGCCGACTCGTTCCAAGAGACACACGGCCTGCACGGCGACGCCCGCGCCGGCGGCGAGTGCGCCTAGACCTTCGAGTGTCTTGCCCTTCACGTTGACGTCGTCCGCCGTGACGTCGAGGAGTTCGGCGATCCGCGCACGCATCGCCGCCCGATGCGGTGCGATGCGCGGTCCCTCGGTCGCGATGACGACGTCCACGTTGAGGACTCGCCAGCCGGCGGCTCTCGAGCGCGCTATGCATTCGGTGAGAAGTGACGCGGAATCCGCGTCTTTCCAGCGCGCGTCCTGGTCCGAGTACAGCGCGCCGATATCGTCGAGCCCGGCAGCGCCGAGGACCGCGTCCGCAATCGCGTGCAGCACGGCATCGCCGTCCGAGTGGCCGAGCGGCCCGGTCGGATGCGGCAGGACGATGCCGCCCAGCCGGCACTCGCGACCGGCCACCAAGCGGTGCACGTCGAAACCCAAACCTACGCGGATCGTCATGCGTGTTCCTCGGCGCGTAATCGCAGCAGGGCCGTGAAGACCGCGACATCCTCCGGAGTCGTGAGCTTCCCGTTCGCGCTCGAGCCGCGCGAGATCGAGATCGGGCCCGCGTAGCGCTCGTGCAGCGCGGCTTCGTCGGTCGGGCGGAATCCTTCGCGCGCCGCGCGGTCCAGGAGTTCGAGCAAGAGTTGGCGGCGGAAGACCTGCGGTGTCTGCGCCGCCCACAAGACGCTGCGGTCGAGCGTCGCTTCCGCCCGCACTCCGTCGGACGAGGTCTTCACCGTGTCCACGACGGGCACGGCGACGAGTGCCGCGCCTTCGATCGCGGCCAGCGCGAGAGCGCGCTCGACGATGTCGCGCGTGATGAGGGGTCGCGCGGCATCGTGGACCGCGACGAGCTCGGCCTCGCTCGCGGTCGCGCGCACTCCGGCCCGCACCGAGTCGGCGCGCATGTCGCCGCCCGCGACGATCGCACGCACTTTGCGCAGCGCCGACGACGAGGCGGCGAGCGCGCGGATCCGATCGAGGTCCTCGATGTGCCCCACGATCACGATCTCGCGCACTGCCGGCGTGGCATCGAACGCGGCGCAGGCGTGCTCGAGCACGGTGCGCGCACCCAGCGCGAGGAACGGTTTGCGCGCCGACGCGCCGCCCATGCGCGTCGAGCTGCCGGCGGCGACGACGAGCGCACACGTCCAAGGCAGCGCCATCTTCTCTGCGGTCATGTCGGGGCGCGCTTTTCTACGCTCGCTGGAGAGCGTAGGGTTCCGAACGGGCGCTCGGGAAGCGTCTCTGCTTGGCCACGACACGATCTCCGCGTCCGTTCGTCGTCCTGGGCATCGACCCAGGCACCCGCGTCATCGGCTACGGCGCGGTCGTCGACGGCGCACGCGGCCCTCGGCTCTTTGCTGCCGGCGTGTTGCGCGCACCGGCGAAACTCGGTGTTCCCGAACGCTTGGCGCACTTGAGGCGCGGCCTCGACGAACTGATGGCCAAGCTCGTGCCGACCGTGGTCGTCGTCGAGCAAGCGTTTGCCTCCAAGAACGTGCAGTCCGCCCTGCGAATCGGCGAAGGTCGCGGCGTCGTCCTCGCCTGCGCGGCAGCGATCGAGGCCGAAGTCGTGGAGATGCCGCCGGCTGTCGCGAAAAAAGCCCTCGTCGGGCACGGCGCGGCCGAGAAGCGACAGGTCGCGCGGATGGTCGCGACCGTGCTCGGTCTCACTGAACTCGACCTCCCGCTGGATGCGACGGATGCGCTGGCGCTCGCGCTGGCGCAAGTCCAGCGGCGCAAGGCGCCCGTCGCGCCGTCGCGCCGTCAGCGCGCATTGCCCGAGGCGATTCAGCGCGCAGCACTCGCAGCCGGACGCATCCCGCGCCGAGCCTGAGAGCCCGTGAAGAAATCGAGTCTACGGGCTCTCGGATCCATGTGGCGACGCTTCGCGTCGCGAGAGCGTGTGATGCCTTCACACGCTCTGAGACCCGTGAAGAAATCGAGTCTACGGGCTCTCGGATCATGTGGTGACGCTTTGCGTCGCGAGAGCGTCTGAAGCAATCGAGCCTATACGCTCTCAGACGCTATCTGCGCCGCTCCGCGGCACGTCGCCCGTGAATTCTTCACGAGCTCTGAGAGCGCGCGCCGACTCTCTGCGACCCTTGCAGCGCGACTCGGGCGCAAAAGGCAGGCAGGAATCCAGTCGACGATCTCTCGGGGCGAGAGCCACTGCTCTTCGACGCGACAGCCCGTGAGTTCCTCACCGACTCGGATCTCGAACGATTCGTGATCACGCTCTTCCGTGACCGCTCTCGGACGTGCATCCTGCGGATCATGGTGCCGAGCGAACTCGCGGATCTCGCACTGGCTCTAGGCGGATTCGAGGTCCGCGACGAAGACTTGGTCCTGGAACCGGCGCCGCGCATCGGATGCGCGGGGGGCGCGCTGCGTAGGGCTCGCTGCGCGGGAGTCGACGGCGAAGGTCGAGCGATCCTCGCGCTCATGGGCGCCGGGGACGAGGCTGTCCTGCTGGCCATCGACGCGCTCGCGTGGTGTGACTCGCACGGGGATCTCCTCGCTCGCCGCATCTCGGCCGACGAATCACTCCCGACGTGCGTCGTCCTCGTGCTCGAGGATCCCGCGGAGGCGACGCTTGCGGCGTTGGCCGTGTTGCGTTCGAACGATCTGCGCGTGTTCGTCTCCAGACGCGTGCGCAGCGCGCGCAGCGGCAGTGGGGACCTCGTCGAGATCCGGCGCGATGCGCGCGCGGACACCGCCTCTTTCGCCACCGCGTGGGATGCCGATCTCGACGCCGAGGCCCGCGGATTCGTGGAGCGCGTGCTCGCCGGCTTGCCGCGCATCGATCCGGATGCGCGCGCCGTAGCCGCTCCGCGATCCATCGTGTGGCGGCGTGGGCAAGTCGCGCTGATCCAATTGCGCTGCGTGGGCGGTCGTCTCGAAGCCGAAGCGGGCGGCGAGCGATTCGCCGTCGCCGTCGAAGTCGACGTGGAACGCGTCCTGATCGGCGCGCTGCGTGGTTACCTCGGGCAGAGCGGCGACCAAAACGGTGCGGAAGATCGCGAGGTCGCGGCCCAGCGGAAGGCGCTGATGCCCAGCGGACCGCTCCTGTCCGCGGACGAGCTGGCCGCGTTGCGCGGCGACTCTTGACCGCTCACGGGTAGGGCCAGGGACCGCGACAGGTCGATGAAAACACCGAGGGCGGCGCTTGCGCACCGCCCTCGGTTCCAAGGACGCCGAGGCGTCCGATGGGTCACGAATCAGTTCAGTTCGTGTCGTGGAACGGCCCGATGACGAGCAGGTCGCCGTTCAGGTTCGTGCCGATGCCGTAGGGCAGCGACGCGAAGGTGGTGATGTCGATGCGCACGGCGAGGAACGCCGGGTTGCTGCGCTGCTGGGCCGTCGAGAAGGCCGTGGCGCCGACCATGCGGATCCAGCCCGTTTCGCTGTTGGCGACGCCCGTCTCGAGGTCGTTGTCGTTCGTGCTGCCTTGGAGGAAGCTGTCGGAGAAGATGCCCGAGATGTCGCTCAGGAAGCGGTAATCCCAGCAGTCGAACGAGATCTGGCCGGAGAAGGCTTCTTCGTTGTCGTTGTAGGCGAGGTAGTTGACGATCGTCGTGAAGCGGCTACCCGTCAGGCCGATGAGGATCAGGCCCGACCCCGGGTGCGCGACGAAGCGCGGAATGTGCAGCTCTTGAGCGTTCGCCGAGTACTCGACGTTGTTCATGTCGCGCAGGCCGTCGCCGTCGCCGTCCGTGGCGGTTCCGTTCGCCCCGATCGCCGTGTACACGACGGGCGGCACGTTCGTGACGATGGAGCGCAGCGGCGAGAGGATGATCGAGTCACCTTCGAGCCAGTTCCACGAGATCGCCGCGCCCGACGCCGGGCTCTTCGCGAACGCGTAGACGTAGCCGCGGAGGGCGTTCGGGTTGTCGATGAACGACGACACGGTCACCGTGTCGTTCGGCGTCAGGCGGCGCGTGCGGTTGTACTCGAGGCAGTCTTCACCACCGATGTAGACGAACTCGACGTCGACCGTGCCGGCGAAGAGTTGGCCGTTCTGGTTGAAGTCGCTGTTCGTGTTCGTGACCGTGATGTAGGTCTGCGAGCCGACGCTGTTGTTGAAGTACGGGAAGATGAGCAGACTGCCCGGCTTGTCGAGGCTGTTGCTTTGAGCTTGGGCTTGTGACCCGAGACCGAGCGCGGAGCCCGCGACGAGAAGTGACAGGAGAATCTTGTTCATGGATGCAGCTCGTGCTGTGAGGCGATGAGGGAATCAGGGCCTCGCTGCCCCGAGACCGCGCCTGCTCCAAGCGGAGCGGAAGGACGCGAGCCGGGCTCGATGGCCTAATCTCCAGCAGAGTAACTATTCCCTAGGAACGCGCAATCCTTTCTGCGTCCGTACCGTCCGCCGGAAGGGAATTCCACACGCCACCAACTTCCACAGGTCTCGATCGGACAGGGACTTGCGTCTGTGACTCTCGGAACCGAGCATCCGGGTTGAACCCTTGCGATCGAAGTTTCGGGACGGTTCCATGACTCAGGGACGCGAAGCCTTTTTGGGGGCCGCGACCTCAGAACGCGCCCGATGAACTGGGACCACGCCCGGCGGATCCTCCACTGGGACGGACAACGCGCACCCGCGGTGTCCTCCGCGCTCGTCCGTCGGCCGCTCGCCGGACCTGGATCGCGTGCTCGCTCGTTGTGCATCGCGAGCGGCAAGGGCGGAACCGGCAAGTCCGTCGTGACCGCTTCGCTCGCGTGCGTCCTGGCCGAGTCGCGTCGTGTGCTGATCGTCGACGCTGATCTCGGTGTCGGCAATGCGCACATCCTGCAAGACGTCGCACCAGAGCATTCGCTCGTCGATCTCATCGAGGGTCGTGCTTCCGCGCGCGAAGTCGTCGCGTCGTGCGGCAAGAACCTCGACTTGCTTCCGGCCGGCAGCGGCGTCTCGCACGTCGCCGCGTTGGAAGCGTGGGGGATGGCACTCGTCGCCGGCGCGATCGGAGATCTCGAGCGCGACTACGACTGGGTCCTCGTCGATTCGGGCGCGGGCATCTCGGCGCAGACCGTCGCGCTCGCTGCTGCATGCGAACGCGTGCTCCTCGTCACCACGCCCGATGTGACGGCGCTCACGGATGCGTATGCGTTCTTGAAAGTTCTCGTCCAACGCGATCCGCGAGCCGCTCCGTGCTTCGTCGTGAACCGCGCGACGTCAGCGGCCGAAGCGGCGGACGTCGCTGATCGTCTGCGCGGTGCGGCACGCAAGTTCCTGGGTCGCGAGGTGCCTTGCCTCGGGATGCTCTCCGACGATCGGGCCGTGGTTCGCTGCGTCAACTCGCGCGCACCGGTGGTCTGTCGCGAGCCCGACTCGCGCTTCGCGGCGGATCTTCGCGGACTCGCGGATCTCCTCGTGCGGGACGTGCCCACGGGGCCGAGCCTCGGCCTCGGAGAGCGCTTGGCCCGGCTCGTCGGCGATTCCTAGCAGCCGGAGTTTTCTCGCGAATTCCGCGCGACCGGAGGCCGTCTCGCTCGTCCTGCCGAGTGATGAGCGGCGAGGAGCGCACGAACCACGACGTACCGGCGTGGTGCCTGGTCGGGCTCGCCTTGGGCATCGCGGTGAGCTCGCGCGCCACCACACCGGACCACGTATCGCCCTCGACCAAGGCTCGAACTCTGGATCCCGATGCACTGAGCGCGCAGGAACTGCGTGCGCTGCCGGGAATCGGCCCGGCGCGCGCGCTGGCGATCGTCCGCGCTCGTTGGGACGGATTGCGCGGCGGGCCCGACGCCTGGCGCGACGTTCCCGGCATCGGCGAGGCCACCACGGACGCGGCCGCGGAAGCGCTCTCGGGAAGGCTCGTGGAGCCGTTCGGCGACCGCGCGTACACTCGCGGGGAGTCACCGTGACCGCACGACCCTCGGACCCTCGATCCTCCGCGTCCAGTTCGGAGGCGGGTTCACGCGCCACGCGGACACTGCCCGCGCCGCGCCTCGGCATCCCGGACGCGTTGACGACGACCGAGGTCGACGCGGTGGTCCGACCCGCGCTCGCCGAGGATCGCGGCGGCGGCGACCTGACCTCGGCCCACGCGGTGCCCGACAGCGCGCGCGCGGTCGCGACGCTCCTCCCGAAGAGCGACGGCATCGCCGCCGGACTCCAAGTGTTCGCGCGCACGTTCGAGCTGTGCGATCCGACCGCGCGCATCCAAGTGCTCGGTCGCGACGGCGCTCGGATCCGTCGCGGAGAGATCCTCGTGCGTGTCGAAGGCTCCGCGCGCGCACTGCTGACAGCCGAGCGCACGGCGCTGAACTTCGTGCAGCGCATGTCGGGTATCGCGACGATGACGGGGCGCTACGTCGCGCTCGCCGCCGATGCAGGCATGAATCCGGCGCGCATCCTCGACACGCGCAAAACGACGCCTAACCTGCGCACCCTGGAGAAGTACGCCGTGCGCTGCGGCGGCGGCGAGAACCATCGCTTCGGCCTCTTCGACGAGGTCATGGTCAAGGAGAACCACATCGAGTTGGCGGGCCGACCGATCGAAGTCGTGCTGGCGGACTTGCGGAGCGCCATCGGCCCCGGCGTGAGGATCACGAGCGAGGCGCGCGACGAGCGCGAAGCGCTGTCCGGAGTCGACGGCGGCGCGGACGTCGTCTTGCTCGACAACATGACGCCGAAGGAGATGGCGCGGCTCGCGCCGATTCTGCGGGCACGCGCGGCGGCGCGAGGTCGACCGGTCGAGCTCGAAGCGTCCGGCGGCATCGACGAGAGCACGATCGGCGACGTCGCGCGTTCGGGAGTCGATCGGATTTCCGTCGGAGCACTGACGCACTCGGCGCCGGCGCTGGATCTCTCTCTCGATCTCCTACCGCTCGCACGATGACTCGGAACGGAGCCGCACGACCGCACGAGCTGCGGCTCGATTTGCCTGCCGCGCACAGCGCGGAGCGCATGGCGCGCGGCGTGCTGCGGCAGTTCGCGCAGCGGGAACACGTCCCCGCGAACGAAATCGACACGCTGGAATTCGTGGCCGGCGAGTTGCTCACGAACGCCGTCGACCACGGCGGCGGTGAGCGCACTCTGCGCGAGGAGGACCTGCGCTCGCGCGTACGGATGTCGCTCGTCCTCGTCGTCCGCGAAGACGGCTGGACCTTGCGCGTCGGCGATCAGGGCGGCGCCGATCCGGAGAGTCTGCGCGCGCTGTTGACGGAACCCGACGAGCCCGACATCGAGGACGAGCGCGGACGCGGCTTCTTCCTCCTCGCGCAGATGCTGGACAGCCTCGACGTCGTGCGCAGCGAGGACGGCTTGGGCGTCGAGTTCGTGGCGGTGCGCACGTACGCGCGCGGTTGACGCGTTTGGAACACCTGCGCGCACTCGTCGAACGCCTGCGGGGCGTCCACCCGGCCATCGGTGTCGTGCTGACAATCGGGTGGATGGCGTTGATCTGGACCCTGTCGTCGCGCCCACCGAGCGACTTGTCCGCGGGCTCGCCGACCGGCGCCTGGGTCTCGAACCTCGCGCACGCACCCGAGTACGCGGGCCTCGCGACGTGGATCGTGCTGGCACTGAGACGCCCGAGCGCAACCGTGGCGCCGTCCGCGCGCATCGCGTTCTGGATCGTGGCGTTCTGCGTCGTCCACGGAGTGGTGGACGAACTGCATCAATCCACGGTCCCGGGCCGCGACGCGTCCGTGCTCGACGTCGTGACGGATCTCGTCGGCGCACTGGCTGCGGTCAGCGTGCTCCGCGCCGCGAACGACCCCCGTCGGTTCACGCGCGCGATCTTCCTCGGACTCCTCGCGTGCATCGCCGCGGCGGGACTCGCTACCTTCCTGCCGCGTTTTCTCCCGGAGATCTCCTGGCTGTGACCGACCCCTCCAACACTTGGCGTTCTCCGCTCTCGGAGCGCTACGCGAGCCCTGCGATGCTGGCGAACTTCTCGGAGCGCACGAAAATCACGCGTTGGCGGCGCTTGTGGATCGAGCTCGCGCGGAACGAGCGCGAACTCGGCCTGTCGATCACGCAGGAGCAGATCGCCGAGCTCGAAGCCCACGTCGACGAGATCGACATCGCGGCGGCGGCGCGGTACGAGCGCGAACTGCGTCACGACGTGATGGCGCAGATCCATGCTTGGGGTGACCTGTGCCCGAGCGCGCGGCCCATCGTGCACTTGGGTGCGACCTCGTGCTTCGTGACGGACAACGCGGACCTCTTGGCGATCCGCGAAGGCCTCGACCTCGTCCGCGCGAAACTCGTCAACGTGATCGCGGCGCTCGCGAAGTTCGCCCGCGAGTACAAGAGCCTGCCGACCCTCGGTTGGACGCACCTACAACCCGCGCAGGCGACCACGGTCGGGAAGCGCGCGACGTTGTGGCTCCAGGATCTCGTCCACGACCTCGAGGACCTCGACCACGCGCGCGCCACGTTGCGCTTCCGCGGCGTGAAGGGCACGACGGGGACGCAGGCTTCCTTCCTCGAACTCTTCGACGGCGACCACGGGAAAGTGCGCGAGCTCGATGCGCGCGTCACGCGTGCATTCGGCTTCGAGCGCTCGTTCGGCGTCACGGGACAGACCTACCCGCGCCAGGCCGATTTCCGCGTGCTGCAGGTCCTTTCGTCGGTGGCGCAGAGCGCGCACAAGTTCGCGGTGGACCTCCGGCTCCTGGCCAGCCGCAAAGAGCTCGAAGAACCGTTCGAATCGAAGCAAATCGGCTCTTCGGCGATGCCGTGGAAGCGCAACCCGATGCGTTCCGAGCGCATCTGTTCGTTGGCGCGTTACGTGATCGCCGGGCTCGACAATGCGGCGCACACCGCGGCGAACCAGTGGCTCGAGCGCACGCTCGACGACTCCGCGAACCGACGCCTCGTGATCGCCGAGAGCTTCCTCGCGACGGATGCGATCCTGATCCTGCACCTCGACGTCGCGCGCGGGCTCGTGGTGCGTCCCCACGTCATCGCGAAGAACCTCGCCGCCGAGTTGCCGTTCCTCGCGTCCGAACACGTGATGATGGCGGCGGTGAAGGCCGGTGCCGATCGGCAAGACGTGCACGAATCGATCCGGCGGGCGAGTCGCACCGCGTCCGAGGCCATCCTCGCGGGCGGGGAGAACCCACTGCGGTCGCTGCTCGCCCAGGATCCGGTCCTCGGTCGATTGGCGGGGCACCTCGACGACCTCCTGGACCCGGCGCGCTTCGTCGGCCGCGCGCCGGAGCAGGTCGAAGAATTCCTGGCAGCCGAAGTGGATCCGATCCTCGAGCGCAACGCATACCTACTCGGTGAGAAGGTTGAAGTGCGAGTCTGAGATCGAGGCCGGAGGCCCGGGTTCGACGCGCTCTTCATCAGGCGTTTGACCATTCCTTTTGGGAGTTCCTATCTTTCGCACGATCGCTCGGTTCGACGGAACAGTTCCGCGAGCGATCTCCGTCCGAGGAGGAAGCGACTTCCGGGTACTCGACGAAACCGGGTTGGGGTGCAACCGAGAGCATCCCATTCCCTGAGGTCGGTTTCTTCTCTGGTCCGAAGCTCCCGCGTCCGAACCTTAGGGGGTCGCCGCGGGCTCCCCCAAGACGGCGACAAGGCGGTCGATTGACCCAACCCGGGATCCCCAACGAATTCACCCTGTCGACGGCCTGCTACGGGTCGCGACTCAAGACCATCGAGGACCAGGCCTTCGCCGCGGTCGCGATGGGCTTCCGTAGGATCGAGCTGGGCCTGCTCGACGCACCGGTCAAGCTGAACGGCTTCGAGGACTCCCGGCGCGAGACCGGCATCTCGGTGCGGTCGATCGTCACCGGTTGTCTCGATCCTCGCTCCGAGCACATGTCCGGGAGCAAGCTCGGCTCGCTCTCCGAGGACCAGCGCGAGATGGCCGTGAACTCGCTGCGTCGCCACGTGCGCCTCGCGCAACGCTACCAGTGCCCGACCGTGATCGTTCGCGGCTGCGAGGTCGAGGACAAGGCGCTCCAGGACGAGTCCGAACGCCTCCGCGCGCGCTTGGTCCGCGAAGGGCCGACCGACGAGAACAAAGAGGTCGTGCGCGATCTCGTCACGCGCGTCCAACGTCGTGGTCAGCGCCAGGTCGAGCACCTGTGCCGCTCACTCCACACGGTGATGCACGAGCTGCCGGAGACGAAGATCGCCATCGAGCCGGGCGACAGCTTCCTCGATCTCCTGAACTTCCAAGCCGTGGGCTGGGTCCTCGACGACCTCGAGCGTCGCGGTCTGTGCTACTGGCACGACACGGGCCGTATCCACTTGCGCGAGCGCCACGGTTTGCCGCCCCAGGGGCAATGGCTCGACGCCTATGCGCCGCGGATGATCGGCGTGCACTTGCAGGACGCCGTCGACGGCGTGACCGAGATGCCGCCGGGATCGGGGCAGGTCGACTTCAAGCTCGTGTCGAACTACGTGCCGAGCACCGCCGAACGCGTTCTCGAGATCAACCCGCGCCACGGACGGGCGGAGATCCTCGCGGCGGTGCAGTATCTCGTCGACTCGAAGTTCTGATCGCGGGAGCGGTCTCGCGGCCCTCGAGCAACGCGGACCGCTTCTTCGACACGCTCTCGCGACGCGAATCGTCGCCACATGAATCCGAGAGCCCGTAGACTCGATTTCTTCACGGGCTCTCAGC
>CAZKIY010000022.1:2157-23645 GCA_964552875.1 uncultured Planctomycetaceae bacterium | reverse complement strand
AAGCCTGGTAGGTGCGCGTGGTGCCGGCCGAGTTCGAGCCGCGAATGGAGATGGGGATGTCGCCCAGCTCGGGGTATTGCGACGAACCGGCCACGTTCGTCTTCGTGCCGAGGCGAATCACCGTGCCGGCGGCACAGCGCACTCCGTCACCGAAGAGCGTGCCGGCACCGCCGCCGCTCTGCGTCGTGCCCTGGAAGTAGAGGACCGAGCTGCTGGGCATGCCCGAGCCCGAGAGGACCAGCGTGTCCGCCGCGATGCTCGGCGTTCCCGAGCCCACGAGGTTCGCGCCGTTCGCGTTCAAGCTGTTCGCGCAGCCGTTTCCGACCGCGCCGGAGTTCGCGCACGGACAGGCCGTGCCGCTGCCGTCGCCAAAGCAGAAGGGCGTGATCAGCGGGCCGACGAACATCCGCACGAACGCGTCGGGCGTGCCGAAACTCGCGCCGTTGATGTCGACGCCGGCTGCCGTGCGGAGCTGGACGATCGCGTACAGCCACTGGTTGTCGGTGAGCACGACGTCGTTCGCGGCGAAGGCCGCGCTGGTGTTCACGCCGCGGCCGATGAACGCGTCGTCGTCGAACGAACCGTTGCCGTCGATGTCGACCGAATCGCCCTCGCGCGCGACCACGACGCCGTTCACGACGAGGACGTCGTCGGACGCGAGGACGCCCGAGGCCGACCGACCGCAGATGGCCCAATCCCCGCTCGAATTGCCGGCGACGGAATAGAACGTGTCGCCCCAGGTTTCCGCGCCACCTTCGATCGAGTCACCGGTCCGAGCGAGCAGGACGCCGCTCTGAACGGCCCAGTCCGGGGCCACCGCCGTGGTTCCTGAATTGTCGCGACCGCGAGCGACCCACGTTCCGTCGAAGGCCATCGACGCTTGGAAGACGTCGCCCATGAGCAGGGGCGATCCCGCGACGCTGCTCCCCTCCTGGAGCATGACGACATCGTTCACGACCAGGATCTTGTCGATCGCCGTGTTCACGTTCTCCGTGTCGCCGAGCGCGAGCCAGTGGGCCGGGTTCGACGAGGCCGCGCAGCCGTCGAAGTCGAAAGAGTCCCACGTTTCCGCGCCGATCGTGCTGACGCCCGACTGACGGAAACCCGTGGTGCTCCGGAACAGCGCGGGATAACGAAAGGAGGAACAGTTGCCGATCGGCGTGTTCCCGAAGAACACCTGACCATTGTCGAGGAGCTGCACGGACCCGATCGAGTTGCCGACGGTCTCGTCGCCCGTCGTGCTCGTGGGGATGTCCGTCAGACCGGTGTAGAGATCGCCCTGCTGCAAAACCTGCGTGTGCACGCCACCCGTCGAGACGAAGATCACCTTCTCGTTGTCGGTCGTCACGCCGCCGCGCGCGCGCGCACTGAACGCGATGTTGCCCACGCTGTCCCAGCTCACGGGCGAGAGCGGGTCGAAGAAGTCGTAGAGCTCGCCGGCGCTCGCGCCTTGGAACGGACGACCTTCTTGGCAGAACATCGTCCCGGTCGTGCCGGAGCCGCGAACCAGGATCGTCTCGAGGTCGCTGCCGAGTTGCGTGCGGCCCTTGACGACCCAATCCGATCCGTCGCGTCGCACGGCGATGTCCTCGATCGCGCGCCACGTCGTCGCCGCGGGCGCGCCGGCGAGGTCGAGCGTTCCGGGGATCACCGCGGTCGGGTCGCCCGTCTTCTTGGTGTAGATAACCTCGAGCGATTGCGCCGACGCGGCGCTCGCTCCGAGGGTCGCCAAGGCGACCAAAGCAGTCAGGTTCTTCGTGTGTTCCATGAGGTCTGTTCTGAGTGGGGTCTATGGCTGCTGCGACAGCTCGTCCAAGGAAACGAGCGTATTCCGACGCGCCACTCCTCGATACCCGAGCCTCGCCGAGAATCCGCCCGATGTCGCCGTCCTCGTGGACTTCCTACGATCTAGGACGCTGGCCGAGGTCGCTCTCCGTCAGGCCCTTTGGGGCCTGAGTCGCGGTGCGGGACGCTTCGCTCGGCCAGTGGCAGCCTGAGTTCCCCCGAGCCGTCCGGCCGCGACGACGGTCGGAGAGTTCACGGCCAACCCGCGCGCTGAAGTCCGCGCCGCTCTGCGCAGCGTCAGTGCTTCGCCTTGCCCTGCGCCGCGACCGCGTGTTGCGCGGCGGCGACCTCGGCTTCGCTCGCGAGATAGCGGCTCGAGAGCGGGTTCAGGTCGCGGTCGAGTTCGTACACGAGTGGAATTCCCGTCGGCACGTTCACGGAGACGATCTTGTCATCCGGCACGCGATCGAGGTGCTTGATCAGCGCGCGCAGCGAATTCCCGTGCGCCGCGATCACGACGCGCTCACCCGTGCGGATGCGCGGCGCGATGCGCTCGTTCCAGTACGGCACGACGCGCGCGACCGTGTCCTTCAGCGATTCCGTGCGCGGACGTTCCGCCGCGGTGAGCGCTGCATAGCGCCGATCCGAGCTCGGATTCGAGGTGTCGCCGACGGCATACGCGGGCGGCGGGACGTCGTAGCTGCGGCGCCACGACAGGACCTGTTCCTCGCCGTGCTTCGCGGCCGTCTCGGCCTTGTCGAGGCCCGTCAACGCGCCGTAGTGACGCTCGTTCAGGCGCCAATCGCGCTCGACGTCGAGCCACAAGAGATCCATCTCTTCCTGGACGAGGTTGAGCGTGTGAATTGCGCGCCGCAAGCGGCTCGTGAACGCGAAATCGAAGTCGAATCCGGCTTCCTTGAGCTTCGTTCCCGCGGCGCGCGCCTCCGCGATGCCCTTCTCGGAGAGCGGCACGTCGCGCCAACCCGTGAAGCGATTTTCGCGGTTCCATTGGCTCTCGCCGTGGCGAATCAGGACCAGTCGGTACATGGCGGACACCTTAGTTTCAGGAAGACAGTCGGCGCGCGACGATCTCGTTGGCGCGAGCGAGCAAGGTGCGCACCTCGTCGCGTCGCTCGGCGGCCCGCGCGAGCTCGCCTCCCCCGAACGGCTTGTCGGACAGCGAACTCGCATTGATCTGGACGTTCAAGAACGCGGCCTCGCACGCCGCGGCGAGGCAGTACGCGCCGCTGGCTGCGTCGGACAACAAGTTCGGGTTCGCATCGGCGATTCCGTCGACCGCGATGCGCAACGCAGCGAGCGCGTGCTCGACCGTCTCGGCCGGAACGGCGAGCGCTCCGCGCAATCCGGTTTGGATCGCAGCCGAGCGAGCCGCTTTCTCCGCGTCGGTCGCTTTGGGCAGCTTGTACGCCGCCGTCACGGCGTCGTAGCTCCGCGCATCGAGGTCGACCAGCTCGATGCCGCGCGCGCGGTGTCTCTCGAGTTCTTCGACGCGGTGCGCCATCGCGCTCTCGACCGCAGCGAACTTCTCGCCCGACGTGAATCGGAAGGCCATCGCCGAGAGCGCGCTGCCCGACGCGACGAGTGCGGCGGCCATGCTGCCCCCACCCGGCGTCGGCGTTCGCGCAGCGAGACTCGCGACGAAGTCACGGACGGTGAGATCGATGAGCGGAGTGGATGCGGACATGCGCTGTTCGTTCGGGAGCCGAGCGGGCGCGGCAGTCTAGCGGCGCGGACTTGGGCGCTGCGTGCACGTCGGAACCTCTCCCGCGAACACTCGTGCAGCGCTCGATTCGACCTGAGGCTCGCTGCGCGTGCTGCCGAATGGGCGGGCTCACACGCAAGCGTCCACGTGGCGGGAGGCGACCTGAACACCGGGCGGGGGGAGGACGAAAGGGAGGCGCGCCCGCTCTCATGGAACCTTCACATCGACGTAACCACGTAGTGCTGCTTGAGTTGTGAAAAGAACAAACCTTCGGGGTGGGTCCCCGCGGAGGCCTTGTCTACCCTCCGGTGGCTCGGTTCCGGGACTTCCCGGCGCTCTGAGCTCCTCCGTCCTACCCGATCCCCGCACACGACCGAACACGAACGCGCCCATCGGGGTCCTCTCCCTCGGAATCCTCCGGCAAGTCGCCGTCAGCGGATTCCTCCGGCACTCGCCGGAAGCACAGGGCCCCACCTCGGACGCGACCGCGAGCGCCGCAGCGGAATTGAGAATCGCCTTCGCAACCCCCGAGCTCGCGAGCTTGGTCCGGCGCACCAGCCTGGCCGAGGTCGCTGAGTCACTGCCCAGGACGCTGCGCCAGGAGGGCGCGGACGTCCGTGTGTTTTTGCCGTGGACGATGGGGCTCGACGCCTCGCCGCTGCAGAGCCTGCGCGAAGTCGGAACGGTGCGCGTCAAGGACGGCACGACGAAGGCCGAGGTCACGATCCACGCGGCGAACCTGGGTGACCTCCCGATCTACTTGATCGACCACCCGACGCTGTTCCGCTCGCGGCACCCGTACGGGGACGAAGAAGGCCCGTACGCGGACAATTGGCGGCGCTATGCGGTCTTCTGTCGCGCGGTCCTCGAGTCACTGCCGCTGATCCAGTTCTCGCCGGACGTCATCCACGGTCTCGACTGGACGACCGGGCTGATCCCGGTGATCCGCGAGCTCGAGTACGCGACGAAGCAGCCCAATCATCCGGCCTCGAACGCGGGCACGTTCTTCAGCGTCCACAACCTCGCGATGCAGGGCGCATTCGAGCGCGAGATCCTGCCGCAGATCGGGCTCCCCCACCGCGTGTTCACCGCGGTGCACGGCGTCGAGCTGGGCGGCAAGGTCAACTACCTCAAGGCCGGCGCCGAGTTCGCGACGATCGTCGGAACGTCCTCGCCCGGCAACGTCTTGCGCGTCCAGCAGAACGAACGGGGAGCGGGTCTCGTCGAGACCTTCCGCCGCCGCGCGAAAGAGCTGGTCGGCATCTCGAACGGCATCGACTACAAGGCTTGGGATCCGGCGAACGACCCGCTCCTGCCGCAGCCGTTCTCCCTCAAGGACAAGGAGCTGCTGGGCAAGAAGAAGTGCAAGGCTTCGCTGCAGGAGAAGCTCGGCCTCGACAACGGCGCGCGCATCATGGTCGCGGCCGTCATCGGGCGACTGGATGCGGACAGCGGGTTCGATGTCCTGGCCGAAGTCCTGACGTCGATCCTCGAGCGCAACATCGAGGTCGTGCTGCTCGGCAACGGGAAGCTCGAGGTGCTCGAGCGCGTGCGCACGGTCGAACAGACGTTCACCGGTCGCTGCCGTCTCATCGATGCTCTCCATCCGAGCGCTGCGCACACGCTGCTCGGTGGCGCGGACATCCTGATCAGCCCGTCGCACTACCACTCTTCGAACCAGCTCTGCGCGATCGCATTGCGCTACGGCGTCGTGCCGATCGTCTACTCGGGAGCTGGTCTCGACGACACGGTCACCGATCACGAGAAGGATCCGAAGAAGGGCACCGGCTTCACCTTCAAGGCCTACAACGGCGAATCGCTGCTCGACGGGATCGACGCGGCACGCAAGGTCTACAAGGAACCGGCGGATTGGCGCACGCTCGTCGGACGCTGCATGAAGCAGGACTTCTCGTGGCAAGCGACGGCCGCGGACTATTTGAAGGCCTACCGCCGCGTGACGCGGCGAGCCAAGACGTCCGCCGTCGACGAGTGAGCCGTAGCAGTTTCACCCGAGGATTTCGGCCATGCGCCTCGTAGGCATCGACCTCGGTGGGACGGCGATCAAGGCCGGAGTCGTCGACGAATACGGGGCGATCCTCGAGCGTCGCTCTGTCCCGACCGGCCTCGCGGATGGCGGCGATGCCGTCATCGAGCGCATGGCGAAGCTCGCGCGCGAGCTCGGCGCGGATACGTCGGTGGGTATCGGCTCGCCGGGGCTGATCGACCACGCGGCGGGACGCGTGCTCGAGTGCCCGAACCTCAAGGTCCTCGAGAACGTGCCGCTGCGCGATGAAGTTGCTCGTCGACTCGGTTTTGACACGCGGCGCGTTTTCCTCGAGAACGACGCCAATGCGGCCGCCGTCGGTGAAGGTTGGCTCGGAGCAGGACGAACACACAGCGACTTGCTGCTCGTGACGCTCGGGACGGGCGTGGGCGGCGGACTCATCCTCGCGGGCGAGCTGTACGCCGGCTCGGGCGGCATGGCCGGTGAGATCGGGCACGTCTGCATCGACCCCGAGGGGCCGTGGTGCGGCTGTGGACGTCGCGGATGCGTCGAACAGTACGCATCGGCGACCGCCGCGAGTCGACGAGCGCGCGAATTGGGGCTACCGGCAGATTCACCGGGGGATCTGGTGCAACTCTCCGCGTTCGCACGGTCGCGCCCCGGGCCCGAGCGCGACTTGTGCGCCGCGATCGGGCGCGATCTCGGACGCGGTCTCGCCGTCGTGGTGACGCTGCTCGACATGCGCACCTTCGTCATCGGCGGCGGTTTCGGCGCGGCGCTCGACGTTCTGCTCCCCGGAGTTCGCACCGGAATCGCCGAGCGCACGTACGGTCAACGCGTCGCGAGCGTCCAAGTCCTGCCCGCCGAACTCGGTGCCGACGCGGGTTGGATCGGAGCGGCTCGACTCGCGTCGCGCTGATCAGGGCCGCGATCTCGCTATCTTGCACGCGATGAGCGACACCGCCGTGCTGTCCGTGCGCGATCTGCGCAAGGTCTACAAGAAGCCGTTCGAGCGCGGCGGACTCGCGGCGCTGGACGGAGTGTCGCTCGAAGTCGGCCGCGGACAGATCTTCGGTCTGCTCGGGCCGAACGGCGCGGGGAAGACGACGCTCGTGAAAGTGCTGCTCGGGCTCGTCCGCGGACACACGGGCGAAGCGCGCATCTTCGGCATGCAGCCCGGCGATCCGAAGTCGCGCATCAAGGTCGGATACCTGCCCGAAGCGCACCGCTTGCCGGGACACCTGACGGGCCGACAACTCTTGAAGCTCTTCGGTCGCCTTTCCGGATCGTCGCCGGCGGATGTCGACGCGCGCATCGGGCCGTTGCTCGAACGCGTCGGCATGCAGAAGGCCGCAGACCGCAAGGTGCGCGAGTACAGCAAGGGCATGCAGCAGAGGATCGGACTCGCACAAGCGCTCGTTCACGCGCCCGAGCTCGTGTTCCTCGACGAACCGACCGACGGCGTCGATCCGGTGGGTCGCGCGGAGATCCGTGAGCTCGTGCTCGAGCTGAAGCGTCAAGGCGTGACGCTGTTCCTGAACTCGCACTTGTTGCTCGAGGTCGAGCTCATGTGTGACCGCGTCGTGATCATGGACAAGGGTCGGATCCTGCGCGAAGGCACGATCGGGGACCTCACACCGTCGACGGGCGTCGTGCGCTTCGAGATCGGCGCGGCCCGAGCGGATCTCGACCGTGTGCTGGCCGGCGTCGGCCGCGACTTGCGCATCGACGGCGCATCGTTCCAGCTCGCGATCCAGAAAGAGGAGCTCGATCTCGCGATCGACCGCTTGCGCGCGGCCGGCGTCTCGATCCGCGCGGTCGAACCGCGGCGTTTGAACTTGGAGGAAGCGTTCCTCGATCTCCTGAAGACTTCGAACACGGGGGGACTGCGATGAATCGCCACGTGTTCGGTGCGCTGTTCGAGGACGCATTTCGCCAAGTCCTCGACGACAAGGTGTTTCGCCTGCTCGTCGTCCTGGCGTTGATCCTGATCGTGCCGACCTTCCTCATCGGATTCCGGCCCGACGGCATCTCACTGCTCTTCGGATGGAAGACGTGGGGCTACGATGAACTCCTGCGTGCGTTCGGCGGAGGCGCCGGATTGAAGGTGGACGATGTCCACATCGCTGTGATCAGCGGGATCCAAGAGTTGATCGTCCAAGGCGTGGCCGGCACGGTCGGCCTGCTCTTCTGCATCGCGGCCACGGCGTTCTTCGTGCCGCGGATGCTGGAGAAGGGCGCAGCCGACACGCTGTTCTCGAAGCCCGTCGGACGCTTCACCCTGCTGCTCGCGCGTTACGCGGCCGGCGTTCTCTTCGTCGCGTTCCTGTCGTTCTTCCTGGTCCTCGGCATGCACGTCGGGTTCCTGGTCGGATCGGGACACAGCGACCCGGCGTTCCTGTGGAGTGCACTCACGCTCACCTACGTGTTCGCCCTCGTGCACTCGATGTCGGTGCTCGTGGCGGTGCTCACGCGCAGCAGCATCGCCGCGATCCTCACGACGTTGATCTTCTTCGTGTTCAACGGCTGCATACACAAAGGCTGGATCCAAGTGCAGCACGCGCAAGCGGTCGAGGCCGAGGCCCGCGCGCGTGGCGAGGAGGAAGCTCCGGCCGAATCGAAGTTCGGGTTCCTGATCGACACCCTGGGCGTCATGCACTGGGTTCTGCCCAAGACGACGGACGCCGACTACGTCGTCGCCGGCTTGCGGCGATCACTGACGGAGGCGCCCGCGGCACTCCGTGATGCG
This sequence comes from uncultured Planctomycetaceae bacterium, assembly GCA_964552875.1. Classification (GTDB taxonomy): domain Bacteria; phylum Planctomycetota; class UBA1135; order UBA1135; genus JAEUHZ01. Next base: position 15,383 of record CAZKIY010000022.1, on the reverse strand, counting down.
AACGGATACCTCTCCGTCGTAGGCGTACCCGAAGGCTTCGGGCGCGAGGGCGCGACGATCGTCGACATCGCGGAATCGCCGGCGTCGTGGATTTCGCGCGACGCCGAGGCGAAAGAGCGTGCGCGCGTCACTCTCTCTCGGCGTACGCGTCGCGACCCAGCTGCAGAAGGGAAGCTGCGGTCCCCGAGCTGGTATGCGTCCGAGTTCTCGAAAGCGACGGACAAAGAGCCGACGACGGTGGAGAAGCCCGTGCGCGCCGGCCGCCCGCGAACCGACGCCTTCGATGTCGCGTGGGTTCGGTGGCGCGTCCGCGGCGAAAGCGCCGACACGCACCGCGCTCGCGGTTTCTTGGCGGTCGACGACGCTCTGTACGAGTTCGACGCCGCGTTCCAGCCGCACTACGGCACGAATGACGAACGCGACGAGGTCCTCAAGGATCTGCTGACCGAGGTGCGCATCGACAAGCGCAGCGCGGAGACGCAAACACCCGAAGTGTGGTACTCCCGCCAATTCGGTTGGACGTCGCACTGGCGCTTCAACGCCTTCGTCTCGATCGCGACGTCGGTCCTCCTCGCGGTCTTCTTGCTCCTCATCGCCCGCTGGCGACTGCGGCGCATCGACTTCTGATGGACGCGCGCGTCGTCGAGGAACTCCGGGCGGTCCTCGGTCCGGTGGGTATCCTCTCCGATCGCGCTCGTTGCACTACCTACGAGTCCGACGGCCTCGCGTTGGCGCGACAGGTCCCGGAACTCGTGATCTTGCCGAAAGACACGCGCGAAACCGCGGCCGCAATGCGGGTCCTCCACGCGCACGGGATCGCGATCGTCCCGCGCGGAGCGGGCACCGGTCTCTCCGGTGGAGCGACGCCGGTCGCGGGCGGCGTCGTGATCGGGACGGCGCGCATGCGCGAGATACTCGAGCTGGACGTCGTGAATCGCTGCGCGCGCGTGCAAGCCGGAGTGGTCAACGTGGACCTCGGGCACGCCGCGGCGCGACACGGTTTGTTCTATGCACCCGACCCGTCGAGCCAGAAGGCCTGCACGATCGGCGGGAACGTGGGCGAGAACTCAGGCGGCCCGCATTGCTTTCGACACGGATCGACGACGCGTCACGTCCTCGGTCTCGTCATCGTCACGGCCGACGGCCTGGTGCTCGATCTCTCGCAGCCCGAGCTCGATCCGCGTGGCTACGACCTCGTGGGGCTCTTCGTCGGCAGCGAAGGACTACTCGGAATCGCGACGGAGATCACGGTCGCGCTGCAACCCATTCCTCCGACGACCGAGACCATCCTGGCTCTGTTTCGTGACCTCGACAGCGCCTGCGATGCCGTTTCTGACCTGATCGCGGCGCGACTCGAGCCGTCGGCGATCGAGATCCTCGACGCTTTGACGATCCAAGCCGTCGAGGCGAGCGTGCTCGCGGCGGGATATCCGACCGATGCCGAGGCGGTTCTGTTGATCGAGACGGAAGGATCCGAGGCAGAGGTGTCTGCTCTCGGCGCGCGCATCGAGCCCATCCTTCGCGCTCGCGGGGCTTTCGACTTGCGTCGGGCGCGCGACGACGCCGAACGCGCGCGATTGTGGACCGGACGCAAGGGCGCCTACGGCGCGATGGGCCGCATCGCACCGGATCTCTATGTGTGCGACGCGGTCGTCCCTCGCACCCAACTGGCGCGGATCGTGCGCGAGATCATCGCGATTTGCCGCGCGCGCGGTCTGCGCATCGCCAACGTCTTCCACGCCGGCGACGGCAACCTGCATCCGAACATCCCCTACGATCGTCGCGATGCGGACGAGCTCGCGCGCGTGCTCGACGCGGGGGATGCGATCCTGCGCGCGTGCCTCGCGGTCGGCGGATCGCTCACCGGCGAACACGGTGTAGGTCTCGAGAAGATCGGAGCGATGGAGTTGGCGTTCGGACCCGACGATCTCGCGGCGCAATGCCGCGTGCGCGAAGCTTGGGATCCGAACCGTCGCATGAATCCTGGAAAGCTCCTGCCGGTGCATGCTTGCCGTGAGACCCGCACGCGAGATCCGCGCGCCACTCCTCGATGAGCGCCACGACGATCGTGGCACCGCGCGACATCGCGGAAGCGGCCGGCGCGGTGCGCGAGGCTCTGGCCGCGCGACACGTCGTTCTCGCGACCGGAAAGAACTCGAAGCGCTCGTGGACGCGAGTCCCGGAGCGAGTGGATGTCGAACTTTCGACGCGGGCGCTGACCGGCATCGTCGCGTACGAACCTGGCGACGGCGTGATCACGGCGTTGGCGGGCACACCGTGGTCCGACCTCGAGCGCGCTGCGTCCGTGCACGGACACCACCTGTCCCCCTGGATCGCCGATGCGGAAGGCGCGAGCGTCGGTGGCGTCGTCGCGGCCGGACAGAGTGGCGCAGACCGCCTTCGATTCGGCCCTGTGCGTCATCAAGTGCTCGGTCTACGCGTCATCGACGGTGAGGGCCGCATCGCGAAGTCGGGCGGACGTCTGGTGAAGAACGTGACCGGCTTCGACCTGCACCGACTGCACACGGGCGCACACGGGACGCTGGGCCTGATCACCGAAGTCAGCCTGCGGTTGCACGCGGCACCGGAGCTGCGCGCCATAGGAATGGGCTTCGCTCCGACGCGCGCGGCCGCGATCGCGACGGCGCGCGCCACCCTCGCTCGCAGTCGATCGGTGTGGACCGTTCTCGTGAGTGACATGCTCAACGACGACGCAGCCGGTCGGCGCTGGGCGGTCGCCGTTCTCTCCGCCGGTCTCGCCGAAGCGGTCGAAGCGGATGTGCATCAACTGCAGGATGTCGCGCAGGAGTTGCCGTGGGAGATCGGTGAGCCCGGGACTGCCGGCGAGACTCGAGTCCTCGGCGCGTGGCGAGGGATGGCAATGCTCGAGGGCATGTCCCCGACGTTGCGAGTGAGTTGTGCACCGAGCCGGCTCGACGCCGTGCTCGCCGCGTTCGATGCCGCGACGGCACCGTCGGAGTTCGAGGTGCGCACGTGCATTCAACCGGGACTCGGCTGCTTCAGCGCGTGGATCCGCGGCGTCGACGCGAGCGCGGTCGCTCGGATCAACTCGGATCTAGGTCGAGCCCGAGCCAGCGTTCACTGGCGCGGACTCGACGACGCACTCCGTAGTCAGGTCGATCTCTTCGGTCCGACGGAACCCGCGGGTCTAGCGCTCATGCGCCGCTTGAAGACTTCACTGGATCCGCGCGGAACGTTCGCAGCGGGACGACTCGCGGGAGGTCTCTGACCATGAATGCGAAGGAACTCGTCGATTACACCGCGAGCCTCGACTGCATCCATTGCGGCCTGTGCCTCAACACGTGCCCCACGTATCGCCTCACCGGCGTCGAGTCGTCGAGCCCGCGTGGACGAATCCACTTGATGCGCGCGCTCGCCGAAGGTGCGATCGACGCGGACGAGCACTACGCCGAGGAACTCGATTTCTGCCTGCTGTGCCGTCACTGCGAAACCGTGTGCCCGTCCGGCGTCCGCTTCGGACATCTCATGGAGCACGCTCGCGGCGCTCTCGAACCCACGCGCGCACGCACGAGCTTGCAGCGGCTCGGTCGCAGTATCGGTTTCGATCTCTTGCTGCGGAATCGATCCGCACTGCGACTCACGGCGAGCCTCGGTCGCATCGCGCAGCGCGCCGGGCTCGTGCGCGCTTTCGCGAGCATCGCGGGGAGCCGAGCCAAGGGATTGCTCCAAGCGCCCGACATCCCCGCGAATCGAGCCCGACTCCCCGTGTTCACGCCGGCGACGGCACCTCGCCGCGGTGCGGTCGCCGTGCTCGAAGGTTGCGTCATGCCGGAACTGCTGGGTGACACGAACCGCGCGACGGTGAGCGTTCTCGCTGCGTGCGGATTCGACGTGCACGTGGCGCGACAGCACGTCTGCTGTGGTTCGCTCCATGCGCACAACGGTGAAGGCACCGGCGCGCACGCGTTGGCGTTGGAGACGATCGACGCCTTCGATGCGGTCGTCGACGAGCACGGACTGCCTCTTCCGCTCGTCGTGAACAGCGCGGGGTGCGGCTCCCACTTGAAGGACCTCGCGCACACGTTTCCGTCCGAGCCGGATGTCGAACGTCGCGCGCGCGCACTTGCGCAGCGCACCGTCGACTTCACCGAGTTCCTCGCTCGAGGTGTCGGCGCCGAAGGACTGACGTCGCTCCTCGCGCGCGCGCCGGAAAGTCGCGACCGCGTGCGGATCACGTGGGACGATCCATGCCACTTGCTCCACGGTCAACGGATCTCGCGCGAGCCGCGCGACATCCTGCGTCGAGTCCCCGGGGTCGAACTCGTCCCGATGCAGGGCGCGGACAGTTGCTGCGGCTCGGCGGGCATCTACTCGCTCCTCCGACCCGACGATGCCGAGCGCGTGCTCGAGCCGAAGCTCGTCGCGCTGCGCGAATCGGGCGCTGACGTCTTGATCACGGGCAACCCCGGCTGTCAGTTGCAGTGGGCCGCCGGCATTCGTCGCGCCGGCCTCTCGACGCGCGTGATGCACATCGCGGAAGTGCTCGACGAGTTCGTCGTCAGCGCGGTCCCGCCCGCAACGACGCCGTGAGCGTCTCGAGCTGCGTGCGCGAGGCTGGATTTCCGCGCGGCCACGTCACGGTCAACACGCACGGATTCTCGGGCGTCGAGAGCGAGATCCGCATCGCGTCGCGGAACGTGAGTCCCGGCTCGTACGTGCGCATGTGGATCCACTCGCTGTCGTAGCCGCGAAAGTCGATCTTGCCGCGGTCGAGGACCACCGTTCCGCCTTCTGCGCCGAGTTCGCCTCGATCGCGACCGCGCACGTTGCGAATCATCTCCTCGAGAACGCTGCGGCCCTTGTCACCCGCGACGATGAGGAACGACGCTTGTCGCGGCGTAGCGGTCGATTCGGGGACGGGAACCTTCGACCAGTCGATGCGCGGGCCGTCCTCTCCGGGTGATGTCGATTCCATGCGCGGGGGCTCGGTCTCGACCGCGGCGCCCGGCATGGCGTACACGATGAGTGATCCCCCGCTGGACATCTCGGTCGCCGACTGGATCGCCAGGCCGAACGGCAAGTCCGGCGCTCCGAACAACTCCGTCATTCGAGCGCGACCGTCGATCGGACCGCCCCTTCCGAGCAGGAGGAATGCCGCGACTCCCGCCAGGGCCATGAGCCCGAACGCGATGATGACGAGCAGCGCGCCCGACGGACCGGATCGGACTTCAGCGCTCGGGACCGACATGGAAAGGCCTCAACAGAGTTTTCACCTCTTCGTCCGTCACGAGTTCGCCCGAGCCTGCTCGAGTGATCTGGACGATGACGACGTGAGTGCCGCCCTCGGGTCCGACTTCGAGCAGGATGCTCGCGCCTTCTGCTTCGCCGCCACCGTTGCCGGAACCGCGCTCTTGCACGAATCGCAGCCCTTTGACGTCGCGGCCCTGCACGGAAAGCTCGGCGGCTTCTTGGTTCGAGCGATTGCCCATGCCGAAGCCGTTGAACTTCTCGTTCAGGATCGTCTTGCGCAGTTCCTCGCCGTCACCGCCGCCGGCGATGAAGAAGAACATCACGAATCCGCGACTGTCCTGGAAGATGAACCAGTCCATCGGAAAGCGAATCGCCAGCTTGAACTCGGTCTCGGGCGGCAGCGGGTCGAAAGGCAGCGCTTCTTGGAGAGCGGGCAACTGAGTCTCGGCGTCTCCCCACTTCTTCACCATGTCGAAGCTGTACTTGGCGACGATCGCACCGAGGATCACGGCGACCAGGCAACCGGCAGCGCAGAACCAGAGCCACGGTGCGATGCTCTTCTTCTTCCGGGGCTGCGCTTCGTCTCCCCAACTCGTGTCCGTCATGACTTCACCTCGCGCCTCGTGAGATTCTGTTGCGGCTTCGCGAGGATTCTCGCCGCGGAGTGCGCGAGCCGCTCTTTCTCTCGCGCGAATCCCCGCAAGAGTCTCGGTTGGGCAGCCGGTGTCGCGTCGGCTACATCGAAGCCGCGCGCAGCCTCGACCAAGAGCACGACGAGGCTCTCGAGGTCGTTCCAGTCGACGAACTCCGCCTCGATTCCGCCCTGCGCTCCCTGGTTGTGGTAGTTGCCCAGTGCGAGACACGCGCCGCCCGCCCGGACGCCCCACGCGTTGTAGGCGGTGGACTCGCACGAGCCGCCGTCCATGAGCGCGCGCTGGCTGACGAACTCCGGCGTGCGGGCCCGCACGATCGACGCCGAAGCCTGCAACAAGTGCGTGAGCTCGGGGTCGAACACGGACATGCGATCGCCGACGCGCACGACGGGTCCGAGGCCGACCTTGGCGGTGGCGCGGCGTGGTGAGCACTCGAGCCCGATGACGGCGACGTCCTTCGGCAGCGCGCCCGACTCGAGCAGGCCGATGCAGCCGATGAAACCCGTTTCCTCGGCTCGCGTGAACACGCCGGCCAATGGTCGCGTGTGTCCCTCCCGCGCGAGGATCGCGAGCGCCACGAGGATCGCCGCCGCCCCGAGCAAGTCGTCGCACACCCGCGAGTGCAGTCTCGATCCGCGCACGATGCCGTCGGGCAGATCGAAAACCCCGAAGGATTCCGCCGTGAGCGAGCCGCGAACATCCTCGAGCTCGACGTACACGAGGTCATCGTCACCGTGCGCGGCACTCGCGATGCGCGCCGTGGCGATGGAGCGCAGCGACCGCGCATCGTGGAAGCGCAGGTCTGCTCCGGGCAAGTTCGCAGTCGGAACGCCGCCGTGCAGCGTGGCCGCGGGCGCACGGCCGCGGCGCAGGAACGGATGGAACCCCGGATGGTCGAGGTGCGCGCTGAATGCGAGAGTTCTCGCCGTCGTGCCGCCGCGCCTCGCGATCAGATTCCCGTGTTCGTCGGATCGCAGAGTCACGCCGGGGATCTCGGACGCGAGAGCGCGCACCACCTCGAGCATGCCGTCCTCGAAGTAGGGAGCCGTCGGGGTCGAGAGCAGTGCCGTGACGACGCGCAGGAGTGCGACCCGATCCTCGTCGACGAGGACTCCGCGATGCGCACGCGGCAATGCGAACCGCGACGCCGGGACCGGCGGGACATCTTCGCCGCTCGCGCCGAAGTCACTTCGTCCAGACATAGAAGCCCTTGCCGCTCTTCTTGCCGAGCTCGCCGCGCAGAACCATGTCCCGCAGGAGCTTCGGCGGCGCGAAACGCTCGCCCAATTCGCGCTCCAGGTACTCGGCGATCGAGAGGCGCACGTCGAGGCCCACCGTGTCCGTCAACTCGAGCGGCCCCATCGGGAAGCCGTAACCGAGCTTCATCGCCTTGTCGATGTCGGCCGCGCTGCCGACGCCGGCCTCGACCATGCGGATCGCTTCGAGACCGATCGCGATGCCTAGCCGCGAACTCGCGAAGCCGGGCGCATCCTTCACGCGAATCGGGTCCTTGCCCAGGCGCACGCCCAGATCCATCGCGGCTTTCACGGCCGATTCGGAGCTCTTCGGAGTTTCGACGACCTCGACCAGCTTCATGATGTGCACCGGATTGAAGAAGTGCATGCCGACGACGCGTTCCGGATGCGTCGTCACGTTGGCGATCCGCGTGATCGAGAGCGAGCTCGTGTTCGTCGCGAGCAAGACGTTCGCGCCGAGACGACGTCCGAGCGATTCGAAGATCTGCTGCTTCAGCTCGAGCTTCTCCGGAACGGCTTCGATCACGACGTCGACGCCGTCGATCGCATCCTCGAACTTCGCCGTGCCGCTGAGCCGCGACAAGGCTGCGTCCCGATCCGCGGAGCTCAATTTGCCCTTTTCGACGCCCTTTTCGAGGTTCGCGCGCACCGCACCAAGGCCTTTCTCGACGGCGGTCGCAGCGACGTCGTAGAGCCGCGTGTCGAACCCAACCGTGGCCAGTACGTGCGCGATCCCGTGGCCCATCGTCCCGGCGCCGAGCACGGCGGCCCGCTGCATGAGATTGGCATCCATATCGTTCAACTCCCGGGTGTAAGGACGATCTTGCCGAGGACCTGGCGTGATTCGAGCAGTTCGTGCGCCTCTCGAACCTGCGACATCGGCATCACGCGATCGACGACGGGCCGATACGCGCCGGACGCGATCTTCTCGAGGATCGGCGGGAACGCGTTGCGCGGCCCCATCGTCGAGCCGAGCACGGATTGGTTCTTGATGAAGAGGTGAGGGAGCGCGATCGACACGCTCGGCCCCGTCGTGGCGCCACACGTGACGAGGCGTCCGTTGCGCGCCAACACGCGCATCGATCCCTCCCACGTGGCCGGACCGACGTGTTCGACGACGACGTCGAACGACTTCCCACCTGCGGCTTTCCGCGCGAGGCTCGGCCAGTTCGCATCGGCGTGATCGACCACGGCCTCCGCGCCGAGTTCGAGGCACAGCGCGCGCTTCGACTCGGAACCAGCCGTTGCGACGACGCGGCAACCGCGATCCTTCGCGATCTGGATCGCGGCCGAGCCCACGCCGCTCGTGCCGGCGAGGACGAGCACGTTTTCTCCGCGCTGCACATGGGCGCGTGAGATCAGCATCCCCCACGCGGTGAGGAATACGAGCGGAGCAGCCGACGCGCGCACGGGATCGACTCCGTTCGGCAGCGGCACGACGTAGCGCGCTTCGACTGCGACGTATTCCCGCGCGAGTCCGTCGAAGTGCTCGCCCCGGATCTGGTAGTCGTCGGAAAGATGGTCGTTGCCCGCGAGATCGTGCGCGGACTTGCCCGAAGAACTTCCCGGTTCGACGAGCACCTTCGTGCCGACCCGCGGAACGTTCACGCCCGCGCCGAGCTTCGCGATCTCGCCCATGCCGTCGCAGCCGGGGATCAGCGGCAGCGGCAGCTTCACGCCCGGCATTCCGCGACGCGACCACAGATCGAGGTGATTGACCGACACGCCGAGCATGCGCACGAGCACTTCGCCCGGACCCGGCTCGGGGATCGGGAGATCGACGATCTCGAGGACGGACGGATCGCCGTGACGCGGAATGCGTGCGACTTGCATCAGCGCCCCTCGAACTTCGCCGGGCGCTTCTGCACGAAGGCTTGGATGCCCTCCTTCGCGTCGGCGCTGGCGAAGAGTCGCGCCTGGAGTTCGCGTTCGAGCGCCAGGCCCTGTTCGAGCGGCATTTCGAGGCCCGTTTGCACGGCGCGCTTGATCAGTCCGATCGCGAGCGGCGCCTTGCCCGGTGCGCAGAACGAGCGCGCGTACCCGATCACACCGCCGAGGAACGTCGCGTCGTCCGCTGCGTCGCGGATCTCGTCGACGAGGCCCAAAGTGAGGGCTTCTTCGTACGCGATGAGCCGACCACTCGCCATGAGCTCGATCGCGCGGCTCTTGCCGACGACGCGCGCGAGTCTCTGCGTGCCACCGGTTCCGGGCAACACGCCGAGCGAAACCTCGGGCAGCCCCGTCTTGCCCGAACCGCGGCGCGCGACGCGCAAGTCGCAAGCGAGCGCGATCTCGAGCCCGCCGCCGACGCAGTGCCCGCCCAGTGCGGCGATCACGAGCTTCGGCGTGTGCTCCAGACGCAGCAATGTCTCGTTCGCGTGCAAGCAGAACTGGTACTTGAAGGTCGGCGTGACCGCATCGAGCATCGAGATGTCGGCCCCGGCGCAGAAGAACTTCTCACCGGCACCGGCGATCACGACGACGTGCACGGAATCGTCGAAGCGCGCGCGCAGCACGGCCTCGTCGATGTCACGCATCATCGCGTGGCTGTACCCATTGGCCGGCGGGTTCGTGAGCGTGATGAGCGCGACGCCGCCCTCTGCGGCATAGGTCACCTTGCCGTTCGGGAGTGTCTCGGCCGGTCCTAGCGGAGTCTTCGTGCTGTCGGTCATGCTTTGCAGGACCCGGGATCGCCGGGTTCTCTGGCGCGAGAGTCTAGCGGCGGCATGGAACCGGCCCCGCGATCCTGGCGACGTAACCGTGCGGCCGTTTTCTGATATTTGTAACCATCGTCATCAACTCTAGGCGATATTAGATGCCATGGTAACCAGGTTACTACCACCTCCGACCGACTCGTTCTTCCTCCTCGGTCCGCGATCGACGGGGAAGACCACGTGGATCCGGCAGAACTTCCCGGATGCGCCTCTTTACGACTTGCTGCGATCCGACGACCTGCTCCGACTCTCCGGAGACCCGTCGATCCTGCGGCGGGAATGCGAGATCCTCCCGAACAAGTCCTGGATCGTCATCGACGAGGTCCAGCGCGCGCCGCGCTTGCTCGACGAAGTTCAGTGGCTCATGACGGCGAAGAAGCAGCGCTTCGTTCTCTCGGGCTCGAGCGCGCGCAAACTTCGGCGCGGTGGAGCGAATCTCCTCGCCGGACGTGCCGAGGTCCGGCGACTCCTGCCGTTCACGATGAAGGAGCTCGCGTTCGGGCGCGACCTCGACGACGCGCTGGCGTACGGCATGCTCCCGCTCGCCGTCGAGCGCGACAAGCCGCGAGCATTCCTCAAAGCCTACTGCGAGACGTACATCCGTGAGGAGGTCGGCGCCGAGGCGCTCGTACGGCAGATCGGGCCGTTCGTGCGGTTTCTCGATGTCGCCGCGCGCATGAACGCGCAAGTCGTGAACGTCTCGTCGACGGCACGCGACGCGGCCGTGGCGCGACCGACGGTCGTCGATTACTTCCAGATCCTCGTCGACACGCTCCTCGCGGATTGGGTCGAAGCCTGGAGGCCGAAGCCGGGCGTCCGTCAGCACGTTCACCCGAAGCTCTACCTTTTCGACACGGGTGTCGCGCGGCAACTGGCGGGACGTGCGACCGGCCCGGTTCGGCCCGAGGATCGCGGCTTCCTCCTGGAGACTCTTCTCTTCCACGAACTTCGGGCGCACATCGAATACGCCGACCTCGGGTTCGTGATCCGGTACTGGCGCTCACACGACGGAGCCGAGGTCGACTTCGTCGTCGAGACGGGGAGCGGCCCCGTCCTCATCGAAGTCAAGTCGTCCGCGCGCTGGGAAGCGAAGTTCGGTGCGGGAATTGCGCGCTTTCGCGCCGAGTATCCGGGTGTGCGTGAAGCGTTCGGCGTCTACTGCGGCACGCGATCCCTGCGACAGGACGGCCTCCTCGTACTTCCGTGGAAGTCATTCCTGCAGGAGCTCGCATCCGGCGCGATCCTCGGATCCTGACGCCGATCCTCGGCGGCAACTCAGAGGCCGTGAAGAATTCACGGTCTCTCGCGCTGCGGAGCGGCCCCACTAGAGTCTGAGAGCCCGTACGATCGATTTCTTCACGGGCTCTCAGTGCGTGAGAAGACCTCACACGCTCTCGCGTCGCGGAGCGGTGCCGCGAGGATCCGAGAGCCCGTGGAATCGATCATCAGACGGGCTCGCAGAGTCGGTGAAGCAATCACGGGAGTTCGAGCTTCACTTCGGAATCATGATCTCGTGCATGCGCCCGTCCGTGGCCTCACACCATTCCTGCCACTTCCCGCGTAGGAACTTGCTGGCGTCGACGAGCACGGCGTCGAGAACGATGCGGCGAAAGCGATTCTCCTCGAGGAATCGGTCGCGCATGAGGTCGATGTGCCAGATCCGCCCGCCCGTCGGCGCGCCGTCGGTGAGGACGAGGATCGTGTCCACGTCGCGATCTTCGAGTGCGAGCATCGCCGCGTCCCAGAAGTTGCCCTTGCCGCTCGCCTTGCAGCTCGTGAAGAACTTCAGGGCCTTGCCGACGTTCGCCGGAGTCGCTGGTTGGAGCCTTTTTTCCCACGGAACCGGCTCGTTCGTATACGGGATCACGTTGAAGCGCGCGGTCTCGGGCAGAGCGCGCAGCGCGATCTCGAGCTCCTTGTCGAGACGCTCCTTCACGGTCGTGCCGTCGCTGCGCTTCTCCCACGTCGAGCCCGAGAGATCGATCAGGATCGCGACTGCGCCCGACAAGATCGGCATGCCGGCGAGCTTCGGCGCAGCCGTGTCCCCCGCTGGCGCGAAGCGACGCGGGTCGCCGGTCACGGGCTTCCAATCGGGACCGAGCTTCGCGACCCAACCTTTCCAGAAGTCGATTTTGCCGCCGCCCGCGAGTCCGGAGAGACGCTCGAGCTGAGCGTCGATAGCCCAGAAGAGCCGCGTGTTCTTCTCGGCGGCGAACATGTCGACCAGAGCGGTGAGTCGTTCGCCGTTCGGGTGCGCGGCGAGCGCTGCGACGGTCGCGGAACGCACGGCGCGATCCCCGTGCACGCTCCCGATCGCGAGGACCTGGCGCGCGTCGTCGCTCGTCTCGGGCCCGGCGAGCTGAATCAGCGCGCACAGGTGCGGCGCGGATTGCTTCGCGTCGGCGCGAGCGAGCCAATCGGCGATCTTCGCGGGTTCCAGCGCCGCGAGCGCGAGCAGCGCCGCAGCCTGGACGTCGCCGCCTTTCCCGAGAGGCTGGATCGCTTTTTCCAACGCACTCTGGATCGACTTCGCCACTTTGCCGCTCGCGCGGATGCCGCCCGCCGCACGCTCGAGCGCGCTGAACACGACGATGCGCGCGGCGTCGTGTTTCGTCGCGAGCGCGGCTTCGAGCGCGGGGAGCGTCGGATCCTTGCCCCCGGTCAGCGCGCCCGCCGCATGAACGGCGATCCATGGATCCGGCGAAGCGAGTCCGGACTTCCCGCTGAGTTCCTCGATGACTTCCGGCAGTTCGCACTTCGTGAGCTGGAGTTCCGCTTCGTCCGCGACGCGCGGCGCCGTATCCGCGAGCGCACCGACGAGGAGGAGCCACGCTTCCTTCACGTCGAGCTTCCCGAGGCGCTGGACCGCCGAAATGCGCTCGCTTTCCTTGGGAGACTTCAGACTCCCCGCGAGCATGTCGAGCGTGTCACTCCCCTGCGACAGGGCCGCGAGGACGAGGGCTCCGAGGATCACGGCGTCCTCGACACGACGTACCGATTCTCGCCGTTCGGCGCGACGACCTTCGCGTTGCGGAACGTCTCCTCGATCAGGTCGCGCATCAAGGTCGGGTCGTCCTTGCGATTCGCGCCCGGTGCGTACTTCGGCACGTAGGCATCACCACCGTCCGCGAGGAACGAGTTCATCGCGACGCGATACTCCTTCTTCGGATCGACGGGAACTCCTCCCACTTGGAGCCCGCGCAACGCTCGCGCACCCGTTGCATCGACCGTGGCTTCGACGATCAGCCCGGAGACTTCGAGACCTGAGTGCGCCGTGCCCTCGACCGATTTCGTGATCATCTCGAAGAGTTCGGCGCCTGTGAGCGTCAGCACCGTCACGTTGTTCTCGAACGGGCACAGCTCGAAGGCGT
>CAZKIY010000022.1:0-2057 GCA_964552875.1 uncultured Planctomycetaceae bacterium | reverse complement strand
CCTGTGAGCGTCAGCACCGTCACGTTGTTCTCGAACGGGCACAGCTCGAAGGCGTTGCGTCGCGTGATCGGTCCGGCGTCCAGATCCGTGCGAATTCCACCGCGATTCATGACGCCGACGTCGGCGACCGCGAACTTCCGCAGCGCGTCCGCCATGAAGTTGCCGGCACTCGAGGACCCCAGCGGATCCTTCGAACGCGTGAGGGGGCCGCTGAGTTCCCCCACGACCTCACCCATGCGCACCGCGCTCTTCGCGGCGAGGTCGGCACAGATCTGCTCGACGAGCGCGACGCGATCCTCCGCGGCCGGTTCCTCGTCGAGATCGATGAGCTGGGCTCGGCTCTCGACGACCTTCTTGGTCACCGCGTCGAGCCACAGGTCGACGCGCCCGATCGCCGAGGCCTTCGCGCCCGTCTGCACGATCAACGTGGTCCCTTCGCGCACGCCCTCCTTCAAGAACGTGTGGCTGTGCCCGCCGACGACGAGCGGCAGATCGGGATGAGCACGCGCGACAGCGCGATCGTCGTCGATGCCCAAGTGCGTCACCGGCAGGATCCAATCAGCGTGACCGGCGAGCTCCGCGCGCGCACCGACGAGCGCAACGGCGGGATCGACGAACACGAGGGCCTGTGCATCCGGGTGCGTGATCTCGGGCGTCTCGGGCGACACGAGTCCCACGAGCGCGATGCGAATCCCGCCGCGCTCGACGATGCGCCACGGCGGCGTCCAAGCCACGCGCGTGTGCGTGCTGCGCTCGAGCACGTTGGCGAGGACGGTCGGCAACTTCGAGTCGCGCAGTAACGCGACGAGGTGCGGGACGCCGAAGTCGAACTCGTGATTCCCGACGCAGACCGCGTCGTAGCCGACGGCAGTCATCGCACGCAGGAACGGCAAGCCTCCGTCGATCACGCCTTCGGGCGTGCCCTGGTAGCAGTCGCCCCCGTCGAGGACGAGGACGTGCGCGCCCGCCTTCTCCGCCGCGCGCTTCTCACGCTGGATGCGAGCCGCGACGCGCGCGAGGCCGCCGACCATGGGCGGATCCGCGCGCTTCAACCACGTCGCCTTGCGTGGCAGCACTTGCCCGTGCACGTCGTTCGTGTGCAGCACGACGAAGTGGAGACGCTCGGCAGGCTCGCCGCGAGGTACGGCCTCGTCACCCGCTGACTCTTTTGCGCCGACGAGAGATGCGACATGCGCCGGCTCCGCTCCGCTCGCGGGAGGCGCGTCACGGACCGGAGCCGTCGCGACGCCGGCGGACTGCGAATCCGACGTCGAAGAACACGAGACCGCGGCGAACGCCGCGAAGAGGAACGCCAAACGAAAACGGCAGGCCATCGTGCTCGATAGCCTGCCGCGCCGGCGTCCAGTTGGGAACAGGGACTCTCGCCGGTTACTCGCGCACGACCCGCGCATCCTTCGGGTAGCCGATCGTGTACTCCCAACGGATGTCCGCCGCGCCGTTCTTCGGCACGCGCAGCACCCAGGTCTGGATGCCCTTCTCCTCGCGATCCTGCTTCCAGCGCTCTTCGGTCGAGACCTTGGGCTCGGCCTTCGAGATCTCGACCTCGATGCGCTCGTCGCGCGGACGCGGCAGGACTTCGCGGACGATGACCTCGACCGCGCCGTCCTTGGCCTGCGTCGGCGCGCCGTGGTTCTTCACGTGGATGCGCCAACCTTCGAGCTTCGACGCTTGGGACGAAAGGAAGCCGGGGCCTTTCTCCATGTCCTCGGTGCGCGTGCGCTCGACTTCGACGAACGGATCGGCGCCGAGGTGCAGCGTGAGCTCGGCGCCCGGTTGCACGAGATCGACCGAGGCACGGCCGAGGAAATCCTGGCCGAGGAACACGGATGCCTGACCGGGCAGGAGCGTGTAGGCGCTCGTGTTCTTCGCGCGACCCGTGAGCCACACCGTCGTGTCGAGTGCGGGGACGACCGTGCGTTGGACGGCGACGGCGAGATCGGCTTGGCCGACGAGGACGTTCGTCGGTTCGTTGCGCGACTCGACGGTTTCGCGCCGCGGGATCTGGTAGCGGACGGATAGGCCCGTGTTCTCGATCG
>CAZKIY010000021.1:0-23735 GCA_964552875.1 uncultured Planctomycetaceae bacterium | reverse complement strand
CGAGGCCCGCGACGCGCAGGCCCTCGCACTCGGCCAAGAGCTCGCCCGTCGGCGCGGTGAACGGACCGTCGAGACGCGTTCGCACGCGCGCGCGACCGGTGATCCACGCGGGGTCCAAACCGATGGCTCGTCCGAACGCCTCGAGGTCCGGCGCATCCATGTCCAGCGTGAACGCGTCGAAACGCCGTTCCACGAGACGAATCGAGCCGGTCCCGATTAGGGTCGACGCACCCGCGCGTGCGTCGAGTCGCTCGATCGCGAGCACGCCATCCGCGATTCCAGCGCGAAGCGTGAGCTCCTCGATCGCGATGCCGCGCACGACCGCGTCGCGCGCTCTCAGCGCGATGCGAGCCTCCACCCCGCGCGGGCCGGTGGCGAGACGCACGGATCCCGCTAGAGATCCTTCGATACCGAGCTCGCGCGCGACGTCTGTGGGGAGGAGCAGCTGCGCGAGCCCGGCGCTGTCGGGCGATCGCACCGAGAGCTCGATCTCGGTCGAGGGATCGGCCAACGCGAGGCGCGGGCCCGTTGCGAGAGGAATGTGCGTCGCGCCGATCTCGATGCGATTCGGACCGATGTCGACGGTGCCGTGTTCCACCGCGAGCCATCCGTCCGCGAGCGTCACTCGGGCGCGCACGCGATGTGGCGGTGCATCCTTCGGTGGGGCCAAGCTCGCGTCGAGTATCGCGGCGAGATCCGTGAGGTCCGCGTCGAGGACCACGGTCGCGCGTTGGAGGAATTCGCACTCGAAATCGGTCTCGCGCGGAACCGAGGCGTGGGGGATCTCCGCCGCATTCGGACCCGAGAGGACGAGCGTCCGCTCGACCTGGAATCGCCGCTCCTCGGCCAGGAATCGGCCCGTGAGCGCGTCGGCGGAACGCCCCAAGATGAGCGGATCGATGGCGCTGACCTCGAGGTCGGCCGTGAAGCGCTCGGGCGCATCGAGCGGCAGCACGCACACTCCGCGTGCCGTCCACGAACCGCCGTACTCGTCCGTCTCGAGGCCGAGGAGGTCGAGCAGAGGCGCGACGTCGACGTCCATCAACGCGCCGCGGAACGCCAACTCACGGTCCCTCGACCGCGCTTCCAGATCCACCTCACCGAACGGCGTGCGCGCATCGAGGCGAGCCGTGAACTCGCCGTCGGGCAAGGACTCGTAACTAGCCGTGCGGATCTCGAGTTCGTCACCGAGTGTCGCGGTCGTGATGACGATCTCGTCGGGCGACAGAGTTGCTTCGAGAGTCAACGCACCCCGCATCGATTCCGTCGATGCAGTGAGGTCGAGCTCGTCCGCGGTGAGGATCAGCGTGCGTTCGCTCGCTCCCGGCGGACCGAAGTCCACGCGTGCGCCCGCAAGCCTCGCGTGTCCGTTCGCGGCACGCACCAGGACATCCGCGCGTCCGATCTCGAGGCGGGGCAACTCGCGCAGGATCGTGAGGTCGAGGCGCGTCCTGCTCTCGTCGTGGGTGGAAGCCGGCACGCGCTCGAGATCCAGCTCCGCGCGCACCGAACCGGCCCGCACGGAATTCACCGGGAGCCCGTGGTTCCAGAGCGCGCTCACGTCGATCTCGACGTCGAGATTCGTGATCTCGATGTAGCGCACGGGCTCGGTTTCGCCGCGCGCGGTCGCTACCACGCGTTCGGCGCGCACCCGGGAGATCCCTTGGACCGCCAGTCCCTCGAAGCGCACTTCGAGCCCCACGTGAGTAGCGGCCAGACGCGAAACAACTCTTCCGAGGAGTCGAGCTCGCGCGAACCAGATCGCGCTGCCGACCGCCACGAGGATCGCGAGGACGATCCACCGTCGCGTCCGACTCGCGCGACGCGGCATCTCGGCCGGAGGAGTCGGGCTCGTGCTCTTCGTCATGCGGCCCGTCGCGGGGCCGTCAGCATAGGCGCGGGGTCGGTCCGTTTCGCACCGCGATCTCCTCGAACCTCTGCCTGCCGCACGGCCGCGGCCGCTCTCCGAACAGAGCGCGTGAAGAATTCGCTAGCTCGCGCGTCCCGAAGCGCCTCAACCTGCGTGCGGGCTCAGAGCGTGTGAACGCTCAGCGTCAAGGAGCGCCGCTGATGTTGGCCGAGAGCGCGTAGGCCCGCTGTGTTCACAGCCTCTCCGTGGATTCTCTCAGAAGATTCTCTCAGAGGATTTCGTCGGACGTCGAGGAGACGATGAGGAGCAGACAACCCGTGTCGGTCGTTTGCACCGGGTGCTGGCTGCCCTCCTCGGCGCGCTGAAAATCGCCGGCGCGCATGTGAACGGCGCCGACGTGGATGTCGCCCTGCAGGACGAAGCACTCCTCGGGTCCGCCGTGCCGATGCGCCGGGTACGACGTTCCCGCGGCCATGCGGACGAGCATCGTGACCTGATCTTTTTCGCGATCGACGGCGAGGCGGCGGACCTCGATGCCGTCGATGCCCGTGGGCTCGAATCGGGCCTCCGCTCCGGCGGCGTAAGACATCCCGTTTCGACCCACGCCGAGGGGAGCGACCCACTCCTTCCAGATCTGATTCGGCCGCGTGCTCGAGGCGTCGCGCGTCGTCGACGGGCCACGAATGCGACTGATGACGCGGTTCCACAATTCGGGCGGCAGTGCGATCTCGGGAGCCGCGTGCGTGAGTTGCGCAGCCGTCACCGCGAGTGACTGGACTTCCATGCGGCACACGTCGCAGGACGGGAGGTGCATCCGGAACCGACGCGCCTCCTCGGCTTCGAGGGCACCCACGACGAACAGCGCGGCGAGATCGCGCGAGTCGTCGTCCAGGAATTCGTGCCAGTTCATGCCATTTCTCCTTCGGCCGAAGCGAGGGTCGCCCGGAGCGTGCTCAATCCGGAACGGATGCGCGTTTTCACGGTGCCCAGCGGAGCACCGAGTGCCGCCGCGATCTCCGTGTGCGAGAGTCCGCCGAAGAAAGCGGCCTCGACGGCGCGTCGCTGCTCGGTCGGCAGGCGGTCGAGCGCTGCGCGTACGAGTTCGCCGCGGTCCGCGTCGCCGGCGAAGAGGAGCGGGGTCTGACCTGGATCGAGGAGTTGGTTCACGTCGTCGGCTTCGAGCGCGGCTTCACGGCGCGAGTGCCGCTGGCGGGATCGACGCAAGTCGATCGCGCGCGTGCGCGCCAACGTGCCGATCCAAGTCGTGACACTGCCTTTCGTGGGGTCGTAACGATCCGCTTGCTTCCAGACTTGCGAGAACACTTCGACGACCACGTCCTCCGCAATCGACCGGTCGCCCAGGATCTGAACGGCGATGCCGAGGACTCGCGGTCCGACCTCCTCGTACAGACGTCGGAGAGCCGTCTCGTCGCCGGCCGCGACGCGCGTGACCATCGAGGTCCAAGTCTCGAACTCTCGACCTTCGGCCGAGGGCTGCAGCGGGTCGGGGAGCATGGCGACTCGTGAAAGTACGTCACTGCGTGTGCGAGTGGATGGCCGCGTCTCTGGGAAACCTGCACGGCATCGGGCCGCCGATTCGAGATGCATCCGGGAACGCGCCTTGCCCCGTACCCGATCCGAGAGCGACCGGAATGTCCGAGCCCCCGAGGTACCCCATGCAAACTCCGCATTTCGTTGTCGCCGGCGCGGCCCGGGCACCCCGCCTGCCTCTCTTGGCACCGACTTCGAGTCGGAGCGAGGCTCCGAACACCACGAACAGTGAGAAGATCGACGTCGATTTCTACATGTTCCGTAGCGATGAGGCGGGGTGCGTAGGTTTCGTCAGGTCGATCGCGGACCACATCCCGCTGAAAGCGACGTATGGCAGTCCGACGCCGCGCAGATCGACGCGACCGGATTCGACGCGCCTTGCCCGTGCCGGGGCATGCTTCTCCCCCGGCTCGCCGCGCGAGAACTGAGCCATGCGCACCGCCGGCCTGTTCGTGCCCATTCGCGTCCTGTCGTCCCGCGCCGCCTGCAGTAGCAGCGAGGATGACGAACCGTCGACGCCCTCCGCAACCGCGCTCACGCCGCTTTGGATCGAGGAATACACGACGGACCCCGCGGAGCCCGTCGACATCGAAGTCCTCGACCTCGACCTATCGGAGGATGAGGACGCGTTCTCGGACCTGCTCGACCCATGACCGAAGGCCGCAGCGTCTTTCCGACGCCCCGGTCGATCACACAACGACACGCACACATGTGGAAGCAACTAGTCTCGGTTCTCTGCGTTCTCACGAGCCCGCTCGTCGCGCACGATTTCTGGCTCGAACCGTCGAGCTACCGGCCTTCCGTCGATCAGCGCGTCGATGTGCAGCTCGTCGTGGGCGAGCATTTCGTCGGCGATCTCGTCGCCCGCAAGGAGGAGCGCATCGTCCTCTTCGCCGCGTTCGACTCGGTCGGGACCGAGACGCGCATCCTGGGTCGGGACGGTAAATCACCCGCTGGTCTGTGGAAGCCGTCGTCGGCCGGGCTCCACGTCCTCGGCTATCGCAGCAACGCGACGAAGATCGAAATCGAGGCCGAGAAGTTCGAGCACTACTTGGTCGAGGAGGGTCTCGAACACGTGATCGCGGAGCGCAAGTCGCGCGGCGAGAGCGCGTCGAAAGGACTCGAGGCCTACGCCCGTTGCCCCAAGGCGATCGTCGTCGCGCGCGGCGCGACGGAGCCCGGTGCGAAAGAGCTCGGAGGGTTCGACCGCGTACTCGGATTGCCGCTCGAGATCGTGCCGCTCGCGAATCCGACCACGTTGCAGAAGGACGCGAAGTTTTCCGTGCGCGTCCTTTTCCAAGGCGCGCCGCTCGCGAATGCGTTGGTCGGCCTCATGCCCAAGTCGGAGCCGGCCCGGGAAGTACGACTGCGCACGGACGCGCAAGGTCGAGTGGAGTTCACCCCGGTCGCGGGCGGCGTCCATCTCGTGCGAGGGGTCCACATGACCCGCGCGGCGGATGGCGCTGCACACCAGTGGGAATCGCAATGGGCGTCGCTCACGTGTGAGTTGCCTCTGCGCTGAGAGCGTGTGAAGGAATCGAGCCTACACGCTCCCAGACCCCATTTCCGCCGCTCCGCAGCGCGTCGCCCGTGAATTGGTCACAGGCTCTGAGAGCCCGTGCAGAAATCCGGTCTACGGGCTCTCAGATTCACGCGGCGACGCTTCCTGTAGCGAGAGCGTGCGGCTTCTTCGCACGTTCTGAGAGCGCCCCAGAGGCATGGTCCGCGATTTTCCTCACGGGCTCGGGACAGGCTCAAGTGATCAGCGCGCGAACTCGCGCAGGACGACGGTCGCATAACTGCCTTTGGGCAGCCGGAACGAGATCCACAGTCCCTCTTCGACCTCGCGGCAACTGAACTCCGCGAGGAGTACTCGTGCCGCGCGACGCGAACCGAGCAGTCGCGACTTCTCCAAGGCTTCCCACGCGATCCCGTTCGTCGCGAGGATCCGTTCCTCGTGCTCGGCGGCGGCGTGTGCGGCGCGACGCATGTCCTTCCCGAAGAGCGGCCCCGACGGCGTGATCTCGAGGCGTTCGGCCCGCTCGGCCTCGGCCGCTGCATCGGTGACGTCGAACAACGCGCCGTTGTCGAGACGTTTGGCGACGTCACCGAGGATCACGGTGCGCGAAGTGCCGCCTTCGAGCCGCTCGGCGAGCCACACGTTGAAGAGATCGGCCTGCCACGCCGTGCGATGCAAGTTCGCGAGCCAGTCGCGACTGTCGTCGTTGAGCTTCGCGCGGCCGATCTCGACGTTCCGGCCGTCGGTCCCGAGGCGCTGCTCGCCGTAGAAGTTGGGCACCCCGAGGCGCACGAGTTCGAGCCCGATGCGTTCGGCATCGAGGCGCGCGTCGGGGCGCACGCCGCGCACGAGCGCTTCGAAACGATTCCCGAGGAGATGACCCCGGCGAAGTTTGTTGCCGTGTCGTTTCGCCCACAGCACTTCGCCCGGGAGGACTGCGGCGGCCCGCGTGCGCACGTCCTCGATGTCGGCCTTCGGGAGGGGCAGCGAGAACGTCTGTTCGGCGACAGCGATCTTGTCCTTGAGGCCCGCGACGCCGACGTCGAACGGCCGCAAACCGAATTCACGCGCGAGGCGGTGCGCGAGATCCTGCGTCGTCGATCCAGCGCGACGGTGTCGCAAGTAGATGTGCTCGCCCGTGCCCGAGGGTTCGTAGAGCGGCGCCTCGACGACGACGAAGTCCTCTGGAGCGGACTTGACCCGACCTCCGATCCCGGGGAGATCCTGCGTGACGAGGGGCAAGTTCACGGGAGTTTCTGTTCGAGACACCAGCGCATCGCGCTGGGCAGGATTTCGCCGACGAACAAAGTGTGTCCCCGCGCTTCGAGAAGCGTGAACTCGACCCGTGCTCCCGCCGCGCGCGCGGCCGCGGACGCTCGACGCAACGATGCGGAGCTCGCCAGCGGATCGAGCTCGCCGCCCGCGAGGAACATCGGCGGCGACGTAGGGCCGCCTGTGTCGCGCGATGAACCGGCGAGCAGGGCGACCGAGGCGATGCGGTCGGATCGCGCGCTGCGCAGAGCACCCGCGGATGAAGCGCCCATCGAATGCCCGACGACATGGATGCGCTTCACGTCGATCGCGTGCGTGAAGAGCAACGCCTCGACGATCGCGTCGAACGCCGCGGGCGTCGTGCCGGTGAATCCCGCGCGCGGACAGGCGACCACGAACCCGTGCTCGCGCGCGAGGTCGCCGATCGTCCCGAGTCCGTAGCCCGCGAGGAACATGTTCTCGTCGCCGCCCGCGCCGTGCAGCGCCAGGACGAGCGGAATGCGCGCTTCCCCGCAGGCCGATTTCGGCGCGAAAACTCGCACAGGGAGTTCGGACCCGTCCGCGAGGCGCACGACGCGCCACAGGTCTCCGACACGTCGCCGATACGGGTCCTGGCCCAGAGTGAGCGCGTGCGCCTCGAGTTCGACTTCGGCCGCGTGCGCGGCGAGATCGACGAGGAAGCGCGCAGAATCGTTCGCGGAGGGCCGCGGGTCGAGCAGAGCGGCGCGGGCGCGGCACGTGACGCTGGCTTGCAGCAGCGGCGGCCCGTCGGGTTCGACACGCGCGAGATCGGCCACGATGCGCGCACGGATCGCGGCCAACGGCTCACCGACGAGAGCCACGCTCGTGACGCGTCGCGGTCGCGCGCCATGGACCTCGAGATCGACCGCGAGGTCGATGCGGGTGCCGGGATGATCACCACCGCCAGGCACTGTGATCGTCGCGGTGGTGGAGTCGGCCCCGAACGGTTCTTCGATCACGACTTCGGCCAGGACGCGGCGCCCCGAGGCCGTGGGCATCACGACGCGCACGACCGCGCTCGCGGGTGCTGCGTCGATCGTGCGCAGGCGGCGCAGGCGCAACGTGAGCCTCGCGCCGGCCGAGGCGGAGACCTCGCGCGGCTCCACGTCGAGCGCCAAGGCGTCCGCGGCTCGCTCGGCGGAATTCTGCGCCCGATCCGGATCGAGACCCGCGGTGAGGCCGTCGATGCGCTCGATCGCGCGCGTTCCAGCTCCCGTGAAGTACTCGAGCGTCGCCGCGTCGAAGCCCTTCTCGATGGCAGCGCGCTCGGTCGCTTTCGGTGGATGCGCTCGCAGTGCGTGCTCGAAGCGCAAGTACGCGGCGGCGAGGTCGGCGCGAGTGGGCTCGCCGATCGTCAGCGCCGCGAGGAGGAGGGAGAGCATGGGGCGGCGAAGGATACTCGCCTACGGATGGAGTCGAGCGCACAACGCTCGATGCGCGGCGGCGAGCGTCTCGTCTCGGGCGTCGAGGAACGGTGCGATCGTACGGTCGTTCGCGCGCAGTTCCGCATCCCTGACCGTCACGATCCGTTCCGCGCCTGCGACGACGTTCCAGCCGCCCGTGGCCAGGAAAGCACGCAGGACGCGGGCGTCGGACGACGAACCGCGCACCTCGATCGGGGTAGTTGGAGCCGGCTCACGAGCGAACAGCTCGACGTCGTGGCGCGTGACGCGGTGCCGTTGCTCGAACATGCGTGCGAGCAGTTTGGCGATCGCGCGACCGGCGACGAAGGAACCGAGCCGACCGAACGGGAGCTCGTACTCGATGTGGTCATCGAGGACGGAAGTGCCGGCTGTATCGTCGAGAAACGCGTGCACGTGTTCGAAACGTCGAAACGGACCGCTCTCCTGGACGTCGCGAAATCCATGACCAGCGACGTGTCGATCGTGCACGGCGGACCAGCGGATGCCGAGGGGCCCGAGCGCGAGCACTTTACGCGCACCGTCCTCGATCCCGCCGCTGTCCTCGACCAGCCGAACGGAATCGCCGGGCGGCGCAAGGCGCTCGAAGGCACTCGGCCGCGCGTGCCAGGCGTAGAGCGCCGTGCGCGGAGCTTCGATACGCGAGCGAAAAACGGCGGTGGTCATGCGGATGCTCAGAATCTTGCCGCCAGCGATTCGGCGTAGCCCGCGAGTTCCAGGAACCCCGATCCCGTGACGCTTCCCGTGAGGCGGGCCGGTCCTTCCCAGTAGACCGTGCCGCTCGAAGCGCTCGCGACGACTTCGCACGGCTCGATCCGCGCGGCCAACTCCCCGTCGATACCCGCGGCGGGAACCACGACGCGCCAGCGCAAAGGATAGCGCGCACCGGTCGCAGCACTCGTCCACGTCTTCAGCGGCTCGAACGTGAAGTCGCCGAGCGCGAGAGGCACCGGAGTTCCGTCCTTCAGGACGAGCGTCCCGGCGGAGAACGGCGTCGGAGTGCCGTCCGCGCGACGCAGCCGATAGAGCATGAGTTCGCGCCCGTCATCGAGTCGCACTCCGGTCCAATCCCAACCGACGACGCCGGATCCGAGTTGGCTCGAACCCCACTCGTGATCGAACCAGGACTCTCCGCGCACGGTGAGAGTGCGTCCATCGAGGCGCAGCGTTCCACTGGTGGCGAGTCGTGTCGAGCTCGCATACGCCGACGCGTTGCCCGGCTCGGGGCCCTTCCGCGAGATGCCCGTCGCGCCGTGCATCACGATCGGCTTCGCGGGAAGGCACTGCAAATCGAGCTCGAACCCGACCTCACGCGCTGACGCGATCGCGTGGATCGTGCCGTCCTGCGCACGCTTCAGCGCGACGTCTTCGACGAACGCGTCGAGGTCCGTGATGGAGGCGGCCGCGAGTCCCGCGGCCATCCGACGCAAGCGCTCCGCTTGTCGAAACTTCCCCGCGGCGATCCCCGTCAACGTCACGTGAGCTGCCAGCGCGTGGCGTGCCCGCAGCGGGGATTCACCGCGCACCGGATCACCGGGCTCGAGGCCTTGGCGGAAGATCGTGACCTGGAAGGCGAATTCGCTCCCGAGCTCGTCGACGAGATCGCCCGTCAGATACCACCATTCCGTGCGTGCGTCGAGGTGCGCGCCGTGATCGCGCGGCCACTGCGGGACGAGCGGTGATTCGATGCGTTGCCACTCGCTGGGCGTGCTCGTCGTCGCGAGGAAAGCAGCCACGATCGAGACGAAGATGTTCATACCGACTCCTCGCGCAGCGCCCCGGCCAATCGTCGCGGATCGGCTGCGTGCGCCGGCAGGAACCCCGCGGCCGCGCAGGCACAGACGACGGCCGCGATGGTCCCGAAGAGCACGCTCCACGGTTGGTGGTATTGGATCGTCCAGCCGAACGACTGGACGTTGACGACGGCGACGAGGATCACGCCGACGACGAGTCCCGTCACTGCGCCCGAGACTGCCCCGAGCGCGCCGAGGATCGCCGCCTGACCGACCACGACTCCGGCGATCTGCGCGCGACTGCCACCGAGTGCGAACAGGAGGGCGAGGTCGGCGCGGCGCTCCGAGACGAGCGCGTAGAGCACGCTCAGGACCGCCACGACGGCGACGATCGCGGAAACACCCTGCAGCGCGGTCGTGATCGCGAACGTGCGGTCGAAGACGGCCAGGACCTGCTCCTTGACCTCCCGATTCGCGAGGACTTCGAGCTGGAAACGCGTCGCGAGTGCGGTCTCGAGCCGTGATCGGACGGCACCGCGATCGACGCCGTCGGCGAGGTGCACGCGGAACTGCAAAGGCGCATCGTGGGGGAAGTGGCTGCGATAGTCCGCCAGGTCGAGCGTCACGACCCCACGGCTGTCGCCGTAGTCCTGGAAGACGCCGGTGACGAGTCGCTCGACCTGGAAGCCGGCGATCTCGAGCTGGATCGTTGCCCCGGCGGAAATGTCGAAACGCCGTGCGAAAGCCTCGTTCACGAGAGCGCCGCGTTCCGCATGCGCGCGAGAGAGAGCCAGGCCGGGATCCCGGCCGTCGACGAGACGCGGGCCGCCGCGGCGCGAGGCGAGTGCGAGATCGGCGCCCGCGATCGTGATCGTCTCCCGCTCGTACGTCGCGCGTGCGGCGTAGTAAGGATCCAACGCATCCGTGCCGACGACGGAGGCTGCCACATCGAGGACTTCCGGGTCGAGCCGACCGACCGGTATCCCGTCGCGTGACGACAGCGGGCGGATCGTGAAGTCCGACTGCAAGGAACGCTCGCTCCAATCGACGACCGTTTCGCGGAAGGAATGCACCATCGCCGCGATCGAGATCGAGAGCGTGACGGCGACGCCGACGGCGCCGGCTGCCCAGGAAGCGCGACGTCGTCCCGCGGCCACCGCCGCGCAGGCGAGACGCAGCGGCTGCGGCAAGAACCGCTGACGGCTGGCGAGGAATCCGACCGCGTCCACGGCCGGCCCGAGGACCGCGAAGAGGACGCCCAAGCACGCGACCGACGCCAGGAGTGCCGCGAGCGGCATGCCGTTCCAAGCGGGTAGCTGCACGAGCTCGGTCGCGAGAACCGCGAAGAAAGCCGCGAGTCCGAGCGCGATGCGCAGCTCACGCGTCGTCAATCGCTGCGGCGATTCGCCGCGCAACGCCTGGATCGGCGGTGTGCGCGCCCCTTCGAGGATCGGCAGCCAGGCCGCGACGAGAGCCGTCAGGAGTCCGAGCGCTCCGCCGATGAGCGCGTGGTCCCAAGCGAACCGGATCGGGCTCTCGTCCGCGTAGGGCAACACCGTCGCCACGGTCGCCCGCATTTGCGGGAGCAGCGCGCGCGCGCCGGCGAACCCGAGAGCTGTGCCGATCATTCCACCGAGCAAGCCGATCGCGCCCGCCTCGACGAGGATCGCGCGTCGGATCTGACCCTCACTCGCGCCGAGGGAGGACAGGAGCGCGATCGTGCGCGCACGTTGCACGACGGAGGTCGCGAGCGTCGTGGCGACGAGCACCGCGCCGACGAGGAGCGAGATCAAGGACAGTGCCGTGAGGTTGAACTCGAGACTCTGCACGAGTCCGCGCGCGTCCTCGCCGCGACGCGCCGGAGCAGCGACGGTCGCGCCGCGCGGCAGGAGGACTTCGATCTCGGCTTCGAGTTCCTGGAGCTTTGCGTGCGCGCGCGGAACGACCTCGATGCGATCGATGCGGCCGGGTTCGCCGACCAGCTCCGCCGCGAAGGCGACGTCGACCAAGACGAGCCGCGCGAACGCGGGCCCCAGGGTTTCGGGCAGCACGCCCAGGACCTCGATGGGTGCGACGCGCGCGCGCACGTCCAGCGTGATCTCGGCCCCGCGCGCGAGTGACAGCTCGCGCGCGAGTCCGGATCCGATCCAGGCACCTCTTCCACTCACGAACTCGACGAACCTCTCGCGCGCGGCGGCCGCCGGCATTCCGGGCGCGAAGGCGGGCCCGAGGTCTCTCGCGCCGGCGTCGACGAATGCATCGATCCCGAAGAGACGCACCGGAGTGCCCGAAAGGAGACACAGGGCGACTTCCTCGACGATCGGCACCAAGTGCGCATCGCGGCTGATCGGCCGCAAGGTGCCCAAGACGTGCGCGTCGAGTCCGCTCGGGCTCGAGATTTCGAGTCGTGCGCGGCCGGCCAGATCGCGCACGCCCTCGTCGAGCGCTGCGACCGCGGCGCGACTCGACGCGAGTGTGGCGACGACGGCCGCGACTCCGGCCGCCACACCGAGAACGGTGACGACGAAACGCAGCGGACGCCGGCGGATCGGCCGCAGGAAGAGTGCCCGGAGGATCACTCGACGCCGTCCGCGACGATGCGGCCGTCGCGCATGCGCACGCGCCGATCCGCGCGGAGCGAAACGCGCTCGTCATGGGTCGCGAGTACGACGGCGACTTGGGCTTCGCGCCGCAATTCGTCGAGGAGCGCGAGCACGACCTCACCCGACGCGGAGTCGAGGTTCCCGGTGGGCTCGTCGAGCAACAGGAGTCGCGGGCGATGCACGAGCGCTCGCGCCAGAGCGACGCGTTGCTGCTCGCCGCCGGAGAGCTCGGAGGGGAAGTGACGCGCGCGGTTGCCCAGTCCGACACGCGCGAGGAGGCTCGCCACGCGTGCGTCGTCGCGCCGACCGCCGAGCGCGAGCGGCAGAGCGACGTTCTCCTCCGCCGAGAGATTCGGCACGAGGTGGAAGGCCTGGAAGACGATGCCGATGCGCTCGCGACGCAACGTGACGAGATCCGCTGAGCTGGCATGCGTGAGATCGATACCCGCGACGTCGGCCGATCCCTCGTCGAGGGCGTCCACGCCGGACAGGACGTTCAGCAACGTGGATTTTCCGCAACCGGAAGGACCGAGGAGGGCGACCATCTCGCCCGCTCGAACGTCGAGGTCGGCGGAGACGAGGGCGCGGACGGGCGCGTCGCCACGCGCGTACGTCTTCGAGGCGCCGCGAATCGAGGCGACCACGCTCGGATCCGCGGACGTAGGGGGCGCTTGCGGGCTCACGCGACGGCGTTCGCGGCGAAAGCGCCTTGGGATTCGGACTCGTGCACCATGCACCAAGAGTCTGCGGACCTCGCGCACGGGGATCCATCGCTTCTCGGCCGCATCCACGCCGTCGATCCGGCCGAAAGCACACTTGTGGAAGTCGGGAGTAGTGGGGCGAGCGTCGCCCTGGGCACGCGGATCACGCGAACGGGCCCCGTGCGTCGCCTCGAGAGCGTCCAACTCATCGAGCGCCCGCTCGACGAGGTCTTCCCGTTCTTCGAACGCCCCGAGAACCTCGCCGCGATCACGCCGCGCTGGCTCGCGTTCCGCATCCTGACGCCGAGCCCCGTGCCCATGCACGTCCACGCGCGGATCGACTACCGCCTGTCCGTGTTCGGCCTTCCGTTCCGCTGGAGAACGCGCATCGAACGGCACGAGGTCGGCCGCGGTTTCGTCGACGTCCAGGAGTCGGGCCCCTTCGCCGTGTGGCGACACACGCACGAGTTCCACGCCGTGCCGGGCGGCACGCGGATGCACGACGTGGTCGAGTTCCGGGCGCCCCTCGGGCCGCTCGGTTCGCTCGCGCACGCCGCATTCGTCGACGTTCTCGTACGCCGCATTTTCACGCACCGACGCGCGCGGATCTCAGAGATCCTCGGACCAGCGAAGCGCTGATCAGGCGAGCTCGAGGCGGGCTCGAACGCGTCGGAACCAGCGCAACGACTCGGCCAGGCCTCCGGGCCGATCGCGTGCGAGCCAAACGCGTGTGTGCGCTTCCTCCAGCTCGAGCAGATCCTCGGCCAAGTTTCCACGAACGGCTCTGGACAGCGCTTCGACCGGCACGCCGGCTCCGGCATCGATGCGCGCGAGCCCCAAGCGCACGCACCAACGTTGGACGTTGGCGGTGAAACGCATTTCGGCCGTGAGCAGGTTTGCGTCGGGACGTCGACTCCGCGAACGCGCGATACGCGTCAGGGCCTGCACGGCCAAACCGTCGGCGCGCTCCAAGCCTTCGCGCGTGAGGTCGGGCGTCCGCGGATGGGGGAAGGCGTCGGGCGCGAACGCGAGCAGGAAGAAGAGCGCCGATCCGTTCGTCGCCGGCGAACCGCTCGCCTCCGCGGTGCTGGCGAGTTCCATGGCGGCGAGCCCGAGTTCGAAGGCGTCGTCCTCGTACACGTGCGCGTCGAGCAACTGCGCGAGCCGCGCCACGTCGAGATCGACGTCGGGCTTCCACGCGAAGCCCGCCGCCGCGAAGAGGCCCCAATCGCGGACGAAATGAGGTTGGTGGTGGCCGCGATCACCCCAGTCCGTCGTCAGGTATCCAGCCGCCGAAGCACGCGCGCCGTGTCGCGCGGCTTCGCGCAGGTTCGCGAGCGCATTCTGGACGCGGCCGCCGAAACTTTGCCAGCTCGACGTGCCCGGACACACCCAGAATTCGAGTCCCGCCGCGGCAAAACGGGTCACGTGCTCGGCGAACGGATGTCCGGCGTCGTAGCCCCACTCGAGAGCGATCAGGTCGCGCGGGAGCTCGGGCACGAGTTCCGGTCGCTGCAGGATCACGTCCCCCCAGAACTGCATGCGACGGCCGCGGCGCGTGACGAGGTCGCGCACGCGCAGCAAGTGTTCGAGGTAGACGCGTTCCACGCCGCGCGCCGAGCACGCCGCCTTCGATCGGCCGCGACCGAGGTCGAACGTCTCGTCGAGGCCGACGTTGAACGTGCGCGAGCGAAAACACGGCAACAGTTGATCGTAGAGATCTTCGAGCAATCGAATCGCGCGCGGATCGCCCAGGTCGAGCGAGTAGGGTTCGACGTCCAGGCTGAAGGCGTGCTCGACGCCCTCGGGGACTTCCGCGAGATCGCGGTAGCGGGCGTGCTTCAACCAGCGGTGGAAGTGCCCGAAACTCTGCTGGTTCGGCGCCAATTCGATCCCGCGATCGGCGCACACGGTGTCGAACGAGCGCATCTCCCCCGGCGTCAGCGGGCTCGCGTCGCGCCAGACCTCCTCGTGACCGACGTAGGCGAACGCATGCTCGAGGTAGAGCTGGAGGTGGTCGAACTTCCAGGCCGCGAGCCGCGTCGCGATGGCCTCGAGATCGACGACTTTCGGAATTCGTCCGCGCGACACGTCGAGCATCGCGCCGCGCGTCCGAAAGGCGGGCCAGTCCGTGATGGCGCACGCTGGGAGGATCGACATCGCGCCATCGCGCGACGCGAGTGAAGTGATCTGCGCCAGCGTCGCTCGTGCCGCGCGCTCACCCGCATCGTCGGCCGCGCGTGCACGCACGCCCTGCGACGAGATCTCGAGGTCGTAACCTCCGACCGGCAACGAATCCGCGCGAAGCACCACGAGTGGTGTGGCGACTGCCCGTCGATGCGACCCGGCGCGCCGCTCGAGGCGGACGGGCTCCGGCCACAGGAGCGCGAGCGGATCCGTCACGGCGATCCACGGGCCAGCCGCATCGCGCGCTCCGTCACGTAGATGACCGCCGAGCAACCGACGGGAAACAAGATTTCGGCGACAGCGCGGCCGACGATCACCATCGTCGGCGTGTTCGGTTGCGCGCGCAGAAGGAGCATGCTCACGAGGATCGCGGCCGCGACGCCGATCGCGAGTCCGGCGAGGATGTGGATTCGCAGCGAGATCACGGGTCGCGACGAGATGCGCGCGACGACGAGTCCCAAGACGCCGTACTCGACCGCCTTGATGCCCGCCATCAAGAAGGGCGAGAGCGCTTCGGCCGTACCGGGTGCGACGGAGAGCGCTGAACCGACGCCCTTGTGGACCGACCTCGCGATCGCGAAGCCCGCCGGCGCGCTGAGCATGCCGAGCAGCGCCATCGCTCGGGGTCGCGCCCTGCCCGCGGCCATGCCGAAGGAGATCGAGACGCAGACGAGGACCGACCACGTCACCTTGCCCAAGGTTTCGGCCACGACGCGCGCGACGTCGGGAAGCCGATCTTGGAATGCCAACAGCGCGAGGTGCGCGATCTCGAGCCCGATGCCGAGAGCCACGGACCATACGGCGACGCGGACGCTCTGGTCCCAGAAGCGGTCGGGCGCAGCGGATGCGTGAGCCACCCCGGGCAAGGAATCGGAACTCATGCTTCCAGCGAGCATCCGCAGGGAACGCGGCTCATTCAAGCGCGCTCTCGATCCACGGCGGCCTCACGACGGCCTCTATCCGAACCCGGTGCGCACCACCCCGGTCTCGTGCGGAGTGGTCGGCATCATGAACGCAGGCGGGCCGCTCGTGGAGCGGCCCGCCTGCGCTCGGTCGTGTCCGTCGCTCAGAGCCCGTGGAGAATTCACAGGCGACGCAACGCGCAGCGGCGCAAATGGTGTCTGAGAGCGTGTAGGCTCGATTTCTCCGCACGCCCTCAGCGCTGCGCGCGTCCGTATCCGAGACCCTTGAGGATCTCGAGCACTTCCGACCACGTCGGGAACGGCCGGCGATTCAAGCGCTTGTAGTCGTCGATCGCCGTGATGAACTCGATGACGTCGGGCGGCATTTCATCCGGTCGGAGAGTCCCCGTGCGCGGAGCATCCTCGGTCTCTTCGGTCGTCGTTTTCTTGCGCTTCGAGGTGGCCATGGGGGATCTCGCAGTCGAGCCTGGTGCGGCGGTGCGGACCCATCCGCCCTGCCCGAACCTGGATCGGCACGCGGATCCGCGATCCTTGATCATCCACCGAGTTCAGGCGCCTCGAGGGCCCGAAACGTCGACCCCGGCCCGCGTGAGCAGGGCTTCGATCTTTGCCCTCGTCGGGCGCAAGACGATGCCGTGCTCGGTCACGATCCCCGTGACGAGTCGCGCCGGGGTCACGTCGAAGGCCGGATTCCAGACCTTCACGCCGGGCGGCGCAGTGCGGCGACCCAATCCCTCGGTGACTTCGGTTTCGTCGCGCTCCTCGATCCGGATGTCCGCACCCGTTTCGGTCCGCGCATCGAACGTCGAGAGCGGCGCGACGGCGTAGAACGGGATGCCGTGCTCACGCGCGAGCACGGCGACGCCATACGTGCCGATCTTGTTGCACACGTCGCCGTTGCGCGCGATCCGGTCGGAACCGACGAGCACGACATCGACACGGCCCGCGGCCATGAGGCTCGCCGCCATGTTGTCGGTGATGAGCGTCACGTCGACGCCCGCCTCGTGGAGTTCGAAGGCGGTCAAGCGCGCACCTTGGAGCAGCGGCCGAGTCTCGTCCGCGAAGACGCGGATCTTCGCGCCGCGTTCGCATGCGACGTAGATGGGAGCGAGCGCCGTCCCCATCCCGCCCGTCGCGAGCGCTCCGGCGTTGCAGTGCGTCAGCACAGCACAGCCATCGGGGAGCAACGTGGCGCCGTGCTCGCCCATCGCGCGGCACGAAGCCCGGTCCTCGTCGTGGATCGCGCGCGCTTCTTCGAGCAGCGCGGCGATGATCGCGGGCCCCTTGGCGTGCGCACGTTGCTCGCGTTCGGCGCGGCGCTTCATCCGATCGAGCGCCCAGAACAAGTTCACGGCCGTCGGCCGCGACTTCGCCAACGTGGCTCCGACTTCTTGCGCGACACCGACCACGTTCGCGGCTTCGGTGTCGCCAAGACCTTGGACGCCGAGTACGACGCCGTACGCCGCGGCGACTCCGATGGCTGGCGCGCCTCGAACCGCGAGGGTGCGGATCGCCTTCACCATCGCATCGACGTCGCGCAGCGCGAGCTCGACGCGTTCCAGCGGCAAGCGCGTCTGGTCCACGATCACGACGTGGCCCGGCAGTTCGCCGCTCCAGCGGACGGTCTCGACGATCGGTTTCATACGTGCTTCGCTGTGCCTTCGGGGGCTTTGCCGGTGACGAGTTCGCAGATCTCGAAGTAGCGTCGCGCCACGCGTTCGAGCACCGCGGGCTCGATCGTCGGGGGCGGCGGTTCCTTGTTCCAACCCGTCGTTTCGAGCCAGTCGCGCAAGATCTGCTTGTCGTAGCTCTTCGGATTCGTGCCCGGCTGCCAGGTCGCGCGCGGCCAGAAGCGCGAACTGTCCGGCGTCAGGACTTCGTCGATCAGGATCAGACGACCGTCGCGCATCCCGAACTCGAATTTCGTGTCCGCGAGCAGAATTCCATGCGGCTCCAAGACCTCGACGCCGCGCCGGTAGAGCGCGAGCGCCGCGTCGCGCGCCGCGTCGAACACTTCCGACCCGACGCGCTCGCGCGCTTCTGCGTGCGTGAGCGGCAAGTCGTGCGCGGTCTCCTTCGTCGTCGGGGTGAGGATCGGTTCCGGCAGACGTCCGGCGTGCAAGAGACCCTTCGGGAGCGACACGCCGCAGATCGAAGAGGTCTTCTGGTAATCCTTCCAACCCGAACCGGCGACGTAGCCGCGCACGACCCACTCGACCGGCGTCGGCTTCGCTCGCGCGACGATCTGCACGCGTCCGCGCAGTCTCTCGCGCCAGTGTTCGTCGAGTCCGGGTACGTCGTCGGCACTCGTCGAGAGCAAATGGTTCGGCAGGATGTCGCGCGTGCGCTCGAACCAGAACGCGGAGAGCGCCGAAAGCACGCGCCCCTTGCTCGGCACGCCCTCGCGCATGACGACGTCGAAGGCCGACACGCGGTCGGTAGCGACGAAGAGGTAGCGCTCCGCGTCGAGTACGTAGACGTCGCGCACCTTGCCCGAGTGCACGAGTTCGAAGCCCGGCGGGCCGTCCGTACGTCCGAGGTAGATGTCCGCGGTACTCGTATCGCTCGTCATGGAACGGCGGAGTCTACTGGAGTCGCGCGTACACTCCACGACATGTCGGGAGCGCTCACTGGTCTCGTGCCGCCGCATGCGGGCGCGGGCGTCGTGCGCGGCGTTGTCCACGTCCCGGGCTCGAAGTCGATCGCGCAGCGCGCAATGGTGCTCGCCGCCCTCGCGCCGGGACGAACTCGGCTGGCCGCGATGCCCGACGGCGAGGACGTTTCGTCGGCGCTGAACCTCGTGCGCGCCGCGGGTGCGCGCGTGGAACGACTCGCGCCGGCGGCGTTCGCGATCGATGGAAGGCCGCCGGGTCCGCACCGCGGATGGAAGGGCGATCCCGCTCTCGAAGCCGGCGAATCGGGCACGTTGGCGCGACTCGCGACGGCAGCGTTCGCGTTCTGCGGAGACGCCGGACGTGTAGGCGAGGTGCGCGTGCGCGGAACCTTGGCGAAGCGCGCGAGCCCGGCGCTCTTCGCGGCGTTGCGCGGCGCTGGAGTGCGGACCGATCCCGCGGACGCGACGCGCTGGCCCGTCACTCTCACGCCCATCGGCCCACCGAGTGAAGTTCACCTGGAATCACCGGGGTCGAGCCAGGAGGTCAGCGCGCTCCTGGTCGCCCTCGCCGCTTGGCCGGGCGAGTCGCGACTCGTCGTGCGCGGCTCGATCCCGAGCCGACCGTATCTCGCGTTGACGATCGATGCCTTGAGGCGCTTCGGCGCCGACGTCGTCGAGACGCGCGAGGCCGACATGTCGAGCTACGCGATCCGCGGCCCCTTGCGCGCACTCGAGAATCCGCTCGCGATCGAACCCGATGCGTCGGCCGCGGCCGTCGCGCTGGCGGCTGCGTGTTTGAGTGGCGGCGCCGTGCGGATCGAGGGGCTCGGGTCGAGTTCGCTCCAAGGCGACGCGCGCGTCGTCGCGCACCTCGCGGCGTTCGGGTGCGAGGCTCGCGCCGAGGACGCGGCGCTCGTCGCGAGCGGTTTCCCGAACCGCTGCGTGGATCTCGATCTCGAGGGCGAGCCCGATCTCGCGCCCGTGCTCGCGGTCGTGGCCGCGGCGGCGGTACGTGCGTGCGGCGGTCGCTCGATCCTGTCGGGACTCGGAACTCTGCCGGGCAAGGAGAGCTCGCGCATCGAAGTGCTCGCCGGCGGGCTCACGGCGCTCGGGTTCGAGTGCCTCGCCACGCGCTCGACCCTCGCGATCGGGCCGGGGAAACCGTGCATTCCGGACGCTCCTCTCGATCCGCACGGCGACCACCGCATGGCGTTCGCGTTCGCGCTACTGGGCCTCTCGTCCGACGGAGTGCTCGTCCGTGACCCGCATTGCGTCGCGAAATCGTGGCCCGAGTTCTGGCGCGATCTCGAGCGCGCGGGCGCTTCGATCGCGCGCTGGAAGCCGTAGACTTCGGGGATGATCGAAGCGCACGCGAACCCGTCCGGCCCCGTCCTCGTGACGGGCGGCGCAGGCTACATCGGCAGTCACGCGACGCGGCTCCTCGAAGAGCGCGGCATCGAAGTCGTCGTCCTCGACAACCTCTCCACGGGCTGGCGCGCCGCGGTGCACGCTCCGTTCGAACTCGGCGACCTGGGAGACCGTGCGCGGCTCGACGAAGTGTTCGCGCGTCACCGTCCGCGCTCGGTGATCCACTTCGCGGCGAAGACGTACGTGGGCGAATCGGTCGAGAAACCCGCGCTCTACTACAAGGAGAACGTCTTCCACACCTGGAACCTGCTCGAGGCGATGCGCGCAGCGAACTGCCTCGAGATCGTGTTCTCCTCGACGTGCGCGACGTACGGCAATCCCGTGCGCGTGCCCCTCGACGAGAGTCATCCGCAGGATCCGATCTCGCCGTACGGCCGCACGAAGCTGCACATGGAGCACATGCTGCAGGACTTCTCGCGCGCGTACGGTTTCAAGATCGCGGCACTGCGCTACTTCAACGCCGCGGGCGCGTCGCGCGCCGGCGACTTGGGCGAGGTCCACATCCCCGAGACGCACTTGATCCCGCTCGTGCTCCAAGTCGCGCAGGGGAAGCGCGAGAAGATCCAGATCTTCGGGGACGACTACCCGACCCCGGACGGGACGTGCGTGCGCGACTACATCCACGTCGAGGATCTCGCCGATGCGCACTTGCGCGCGCTCGCGAAGTTGCAGCGGGACGGCGGTCCGCTCGCCGTGAACCTCGGGACGGGGACCGGGTTCTCGGTGCAGGAAGTCGTCGAGACGGCGCGGCGCATCACCGGTCACCCGATTCCCGTTTCGATCGTGGCGCGACGAGCGGGCGATCCGCCCATCCTCGTCAGCGGCGGGACGCGCGCGCGCGATGTCCTGGGCTGGGTGCCGTCGCGCCCGTCCATCGCGGACATCGTCGCGGATGCCTGGAATTTCCAGCGCACGCATCCCGACGGCTATCCGAAGCCTTGATCCGCACTCGCGGGCTTGCGACAAGTCGGCGGGTCGTGGCCAGTCGCAAGAACTCGAAGGGAAATCCCGCGCGCGCGGCGCGGATCGCGCTGCTCCTCGCTCTCAACGGAGCGCTCCTCGCGGTTTTGTGGAAGGTAGGCGGTCTACGTTTGTTCGCGCGCGATCGCGGTCCGTCGGACACGACGAGCGTTGCCTCGGAGGGTTCCGAGGAAGCCGGAGCTCTCGCGGGCGCCATCGCGCTCCTCGACGAAGCCGCGCCTCGAGCCTTCGGGTCGCGGCGCGACCGTGCGCTCGAGGAGCGGATCCGCGCCGCGATCGGTGACGCGCTCACCCAGGCCGAGGCGATTTTCAAAGGCCGCGCGCGTCGTTCCGAGGTCCACGTCGGCGTGCATGTGCGTTTGGTGGCGGATGGCACGGAGATCGCGTCGATCGGCGCCGAGCGCGCGCAGCGTCCGGCTTCGAACCTGAAGCTCGTCACCACGGCCGCAGCCCTCGTCCTGCTCGGACCCGATTGGAAGTTCCGCACGACGCTCACGAGCGACGCGCGCATCGAGCACGGTGTCCTCGTGGGTGACCTCGTCGTGCGCGGCGGCGGCGATCCGCTCTACGACGCGCACTCCGCGGGCGATGTCCGTGAGCTGCTCGCGCCGGCGATCGAGGCGCTG
Organism: uncultured Planctomycetaceae bacterium; assembly: GCA_964552875.1. Lineage (GTDB taxonomy): Bacteria > Planctomycetota > UBA1135 > UBA1135 > JAEUHZ01. The sequence goes on along the minus strand of CAZKIY010000021.1, from coordinate 2,285 downwards.
AAAGCCGCAGGGGTGCAACGCATCGCGGGCGACATCGTGCTCGACGAAGGTCGGTTCCTCGATCCCGGGCCCGGGCCCGCGTGGCCCGCGGAGGGGCAGCATTGGAGCGAGTTCTGCGCGCTATCCGGCGCGTTCAGCGCGAACGCCGGTTGCTTGACCGCGCGCGTCGTGCCTGCGAAACCCGGTCATTCGGCATCCGTCGAAGTGCGACCATCCGGCCACGGATTGCCGACGAGGATTGCGGTCAAGACCGGCAAGGCGGGGAGCAAACTCGACGTGCGCGTCGCGGCCTTGGGCGGCACGGTCATCGTCGAAGGCTCGATTCCTGCTGGAATCGAGCCGTGGGAGTGCCGTTTCGCGGCCCCCGATCCGGTCCTGATCTTCGGAGGGGCAATGAGGCATGCCTTGAACGCGCGCGGCATCGCGATCACCGGATCGGTGCGCCGCGAACGGGTCGTCCCCACGCCGGGGACGCGCGCTTTGGCGACGATCACGACCCCGATCCTCACCGTGCTCGATCCGATCAATGCCCATTCGAACAACGCGGTCGCCGACCAACTGTACTTCGCGCTCGGCGACGCACAATTCGGGCAAGGGACTCGTGCCGGCGGCCAGCGCGCGACGTCGCTCGCGCTCGAGCGCCTCGGCGTTCCCGACGACGGCTTCGCACAGGTCGACGGCTCGGGTCTGTCACGAGACAACCGCGTGTCGGCGCGACAGATCACGGCACTACTCGCGGGCGTGTCGCGCCGAGGCGGGCGAGCGAGCGCAGCTCTGTTCGCTTCGATGGCCGCGCCGAAGGCGGACGGAACGCTCGACGATCGGATGCCCGGACTCGAAGGCCGCGTGCGTGCGAAGACGGGCTTCATCGGCGGCACGAGCGCGCTCTCCGGGATCGTGGAGACCGAGAGCGGGCGCATGCTCGCGTTCTCGATCCTCGTCGAGTACCCCGTGATGGACGGCCTCAACACGCGCGTGTGGAAGCCGATGCAAGATCGAGTCTGCAAGATCCTCGCCGGCGTGCGCGAGTGAACGCGCGCGACGTCACGCCGGACGAATTCACGCCGGACGAGTTCACGCCCGCCGAGTTCACGCCCGCCGGCCTGGACGCGATCCTCGTCGAGGTCGAGAGCGCCGCGCGCGCGGCCGGTGAAGTGTTGCTCGAGCACTTCGGCACGATCGACCGCGCCGACGTGCGCTCGAAGACCGCGTCGCGCGATCTCGTGTCGAAAGCCGACGTCGCAGCCGAGCGCGTGCTCGTCGCGCGCCTGCGCCGCGCCTTTCCCGGCCACGCGATCGAAGCCGAGGAAGAAGTCCGCGACGCGCCCGACGCTCTGCGACCGCGCTGGTTCCTGGATCCGCTCGACGGCACGGTGAACTTCGTGCACGGAATCCCGGTGTTCTCGGTGTCCGTCGGGCTCTACATGGGCAACTCGCCCCTCGTGGGGATCGTGCACGCGCCGAAGTTCGGCGAGATGTTCACGGCACGGCTCGGTGGAGGTGCCCACTTGAACGGTCGCCTGATCCGCGTCTCCACCTGCGACGGGCTCGCCGACGCCGTGCTCGCGACCGGGTTCCCGTACCGACGCAACGAACTCGCGAACAACAACGTCGCCAACTTCGACGCCCTCATCCTCGAGATCCGCGGCATACGGCGAATGGGCTCGGCCGCCCTCGACCTGGCGTACGTCGCCGCCGGCCGCTTCGACGGCTATTGGGAACTGCACCTGGAACCCCACGACGTCGCGGCCGGAGCACTGCTCGTCCGCGAAGCCGGCGGCATCGTGCGCGACGTGAGCGGCGGTGAGGACTGGTTGCGGGGGAAGAATGTCGTCGCGTCCGGCGCCGGGATCTTCGAAGCGTTGCGAGCGCGCGTACGGGCCTGAGCGAGCGGAGTTCGGGCGCTGATTCACGGGATGGTCGGATCGAGCGGAGCGCGCGGACAGCCTGTTTCCGGCGGCGGGATCGTGGCTCCTCCCGAGCGGCTGGCGGCGCACGGGCTGTTGCGCACGATCGAGGCGCCCACGAATCGGCCGCGCCGACCGCGGCTCCGCGCGCCTCCGTGACGACGATTCCGTACGCCAGCGAGGTCCGGCAGCCGTTCCCGCACCTCGCATCGCGCCTTCCTGCGATCCCGCGGCCCGGCTATCCTGCTTAGCTCGCCGTATCGCATTCGATGTCCGCCCAGACCCTCGACCGAGGGGCCCGCGGGCTCGACCTCGTGCGGCCTTTCGAGCCTTCCCGCCGCATGACCGATGGCCTGATCCGGATCCGCAAAGCGCGCC
>CAZKIY010000020.1:0-24287 GCA_964552875.1 uncultured Planctomycetaceae bacterium | reverse complement strand
TCGGTGCCATCGGCGAGCGGTCCGCTCGGTGCCATCGGCGAGCGGTCCGCTCGGTTCCATCGGCGAGCGGTCCGCTCGGTTCCATCGGCGAGCGGTCCGCTCGGTGCAACCGGCGAGCGCGCTCGCTGCAACCGCGGACCGGCTCGACTCGCTCAGAGCGTGTGACGAAAGCACAGGCTCTCGGCAACGCGAAGCGTTGCCCCATGAATCTGAGAGCCCGTAGACTCGATTGCTTCACGGGCTCTCAGTCCTCGTCACCGGGCGGCAGCTCGTACAAGCCGTGGCCTGAGTAGCGCAACCGCTTCTGGCGCACGAGTTCATCCCACACCGCGCGCGGATATCGGTCCGGCGGTCGCATCCCGAGGATGCCCGACGATCGCCCGCTGCTCATCGGACCGCCGGCGATCGACGACTCGGCGTCGAGCTGAGTGACCTTGAGACTTTTGCGATAGGCCTTCAAAGCGCGCTTCAACACTTCGCGATCTTGCAGAGGCAAGTGCTGCTTGCCGACGTGCCACGCCTCGGCCAGCGCGCGCAGCGCGGCGAGATCGCGCCCTTCCACGATGCGCGCCAACTCCGGCTCGGCGTCGCGCGACACAGTGATCGCTTCGCGTGAAGCGGCCCAGTGGGCGTCGTTCTCGGGCTCTTTCGCAGCTTCCACGGCCGTCGTCACGAGGACCGTGCTGAGGAGCTGCATCTTCGGGTCGAACATGGTGTGTCGTGTGGCTGGCGACGAGAAGGCGCGATCGTCGTGCTGGGCGAGCAGGGTAGCATTGGATCCGAGCGGCCACAGCGGACACCCGCACCTCAGGCTGGCGTCTTGTCCGACTTGCGCCATGATGCTTCGCGTTCCGAGCTCCCCCCGTGACGCGCCGATGACCACGAACGACCCCCTGCTCGACGCCAATCGCAAGTACGCGCAGGACATCTTTGTCGGCCCGTTGCCCCTGACGCCGGCGCAGCACATGGCGGTCGTCGCGTGCATGGACTCGCGCATGCCGATCTTCCCGATGCTCGGTTTGTCGAGCGGCGACGCGCACGTCATCCGCAACGCCGGCGGTGTCGTCACGGACGACGTCATCCGTTCTCTGCTCATCTCTCAGAGACTGCTCGGCACGCGCGAGATCGTGCTCATCCATCACACCGACTGCGGATTGATGAAGGTCAGCGAGGACGACATGCGCGCCGAGCTCGAGCGAGAAACCGGCCTGCGTCCGCGCTTCTCGATGGAGTCGTTCAAGGATCCCTACACCGACGTGCGCCAGTCGATCCTGCGCCTGAAGAGTTCGCCCTTCCTGCCATATCGCGACAAGATCCGCGGCTTCGTCTATGACGTCACAACGGGTCTGTTGAACGAAGTGTTCGCTGATCGCGCGGACACGAGCAAAGCGCCGTTCGTGTAGCGACGCAGCGAGATCGAGGACGCAGCTTTGCAGCACATGACGACCGCGGACGCGGCCTCTCTGGGGCTGCACGCGCGCACATCAGCACCGAATCCACCCGAACGGCCCGAGAAGGAGACGGGCTCCCTTGTCGCGGCGCAGAGTCCAGATAGCATGCAAGAGGCGCTCTCGATTCGCATCGCGTCGAGTGCGCAGAATCGTTCGACGCTTTCTCCGGCCCCCGCGAGAGCTCAGTCATGCAGAATTGTGTTCACCCGCTCCTCACGATTTCAGCGTGTCTTTCGTTCGCCGCTGGCGTTTCCGCTCAAGGCTCGAACAGCTGCACCACGGCAACCGCGATCTCGGGTACAGGGACTTTCTCCGTCAGCACGACCGGCGCCACGGACAGCGCACAACAGCCCTCGATCTGCCCGACGATTCACCGCGACGTGTGGTTCGCGTGGACGGCGACGGCCACGCAGAGCATGAGCTTGACCACGTGCGGCGGAACGAGCGCCGACACCGTGATCGCGGTCTACGCCGGCGCGGGCTGTCCGGCCTCCGGTACTCAACTCGCGTGCAGCGACGACGTCTGCGGTCAGCAGTCAGCGCTCTTCTTCAGCGCAGTGAGCGGCACCACCTATCAAATCCAGATCGGCGCGTGGGGCACGTCCACGACATTCTCCGGAACGTTCTCACTGCAGGCGGGCTCCGATCCCTGCGCCAATCCGACGACGGGGCCCGACCTCCTGATCGGCGAGATCACGAGCATTCAGAATGCGGTAGCGGCCGGCGGTCTCGACTCTTTCACCCTGGGCACGACCGCGTGCAACATCGGTGACACGGTGCTGAATTGGTTCGGGCCGACGCAGCTCCACCCGGTGATCAGCGAAACGTTCTACAAGTACAAAGTCGTGAACGGTGCCGGACGTTTCGAGCAGATCGGCATGAGCTGGCTCAAGCACGGCTTCGCGTCCGACACCGGCAGCTTGTGCTGCACGTGTCAAGATCCGGGCAACAACCAGATCATGGGTGTCGGGTGCTCGGACCCGTACAGCGCGAGCCAGTCGGGCTCACAATCGACTCTCACGCCGCGCTGGCAAGTCAACGCGCACACGGGCGTGTTTCCCTATCCGGGTGCGGCCCCGACGTGGTCGGGACCGACGGCGCGACGCTGCGAGGCCGAGCTCGCTTCACTCGAAGTGAGCAGCGCGGCTACGCGCTACTACGCGGAATGCACTTACGTGACTTCCGACGACGCGGCGGCCGGGAACAACAACAACAACTGCAGCTTCACGGAGATGGCTGTCAGCGGCGGTCCGACGAATTACACCTTCGCGACCTCCGGGACGACGCTACGCGGGATCCCGGCCATCGAGGCTTGGCCCTCGCTCGAGTCCGGGGTGACCCTGACGCGTGTTCAACCGCCGAGCGACGGGCTCTTCATCGTGGGATCGAAAGCGACCAGCTTGGGTGGCGGGCTCTACCACTACGAATATGCCGTCCACAACATGAACTCGGACCGCGCTGCCGGCTCGTTCTCGGTCTTGGTGCCGCCAGGTGCCTCGGTCACGAACATCGGCTTCACCGACATCAAGCACCGTAACGGAGACGGCATTGGGAGCATCAATCAGAGTGGCACCGACTGGACCGGTGTCGTAGCGGGCGGTTCGATCACGTGGGCGTCGGAAACGGAAGCGCAGAATGCGAACGCGAACGCGATTCGCTGGGCAACGACCTACAACTTCCGTTTCGATGCGGATGTCGCTCCCGTGAGCGGATCGGTGTCGGTCGGCCTGTGGAAGACCGGCTCGCCGGGGGTCTTCAACGCGGCCGCCGAAGTTCCCGCGGGTAGTGCGACGACGGCTTTCTGCTTCGGTGACGGCAGTGGGCTCGCTTGTCCGTGCGGAAATGGCAGCGTTCCCGGCGCGGGCGTGGGCTGCCTGAACTCTCTCGGCAACGGAGCCGTGGTGGGCGCGAGCGGCAGTGCGAGTCTCGTCGCGGACACGTTCGTCCTCGCGGGCTCAGGGATGCCCGATAGTTCTGCGCTGTACTTCCAAGGCACGAATCAAGTCAGCGCGGGTGCGGGCGCCGTGTTCGGCGACGGACTGCGCTGTGCCGGTGGCACGGTGACGCGCTTGGGTACGCAGCTCAACGTCGCAGGAGCGTCGCAGTACCCGCAAGTCGGCGATCTCTCGGTGTCGGTCCGCGGCGCAATCGGCGGACCGGGCACGCGCACGTATCAGATCTGGTACCGCAATGCGGCCGCGTTCTGCACGAGCGACACGTTCAATCTGTCGAACGGCATCCAGGTGACCTGGGCGTTGTAGAGTCCAGGGAGCCGACACCTGGAGAAGTGATCGAGCGTTGGATCCCGAATCTGCCCGCTTCCACGTCGATCGGGCGCTTTGCTCATTCGGGCACTCGCCAACGGCATGAACGCCTACAGCACGAAGCCCGTGCGACAAGAGGTCCTCCGCGCCACACTTCTGAAGTGGGTCGAGAAGGCCAAGGAACGGGTATTGGTCTGACCCTCGCGACTGCGCGGACCGACACTCGACGAAATCGGACTTGCTCGGCCCGGCCTTGGGTCGGGAGGACTACGCGACCGCGAAGCCAGTTCTCGTCCGGCCCATCGACCGCGATCAGCGTGCTCGACTAGCGTGCACGAACTTCGATCGCGGTGATCGTGTAGCGCCCTCTCGAAGGCATCAGCGCGAGAGCGCTCTGCGGGGGGACGTCTTTGAGCGCGAGCAAGAGGTCGTTTTCACCCGCCTGCAGTATTGCGACGAGGCGGTTGCGTCGGGAAAACTCGCCCTCCGCGCGCGAGTGCCACAGGATACCCATCTCGCTCGCGCCCGGGCTCGTGATGCGCACGTGCAGTGCGAGCTGCCGCTCCGCAGTGATCGCCGACCCGCCGATCACCAGCCGGGCGCCGACGGACGTGAACTCGATTTCGACGCCGGTATTCGTGCTGCTCGTGCGGGGCAACGCGCGCGCTCCGCCGCGCAGCTCGATGTCGGTCGACGCAGAGATGTCGAGCTCGCCCCCCAGTCGTTCGCAGTTGGCGAACTCCTTCGCGCTCAGGCGAACGAGTCGAGGTCTGATCGCGGGCGCTCCTCGCGGCGTGAGCGCTTCTGTCGGCGTGGTCGGGATCGGCGGTGGGTAGCCCCATGTATCCAACACGTGCTCGGTGTGCAGGTCGATCACGATGTCCGGTCGGTTCTCCTCCACGATGTGCAGGGGCAGAATGGGCTGGCCGATGGCATGAATTCGGCCGAAACGCGGCGCCAAGAAGGGCAGTATCCAGGCGGCGAACGAATCGTGGACGAGCACGAGCTTCGGCAGCGCGGGGTCGCCGTCGTCCATGAAGATGTGTTGGATTTCCCCCACGTGGGTCTCACTCCAAACGCCGGGCTCGTAATCGAGCGGCAAGACAGCGTAGAGCGGTTCCTGGAAACGATCGGCGACGTAGGTCAGATCGGCGAGTGATTCACCCGTCTCTACGCTGAGCGCGAAGTGCCAGAAATCTCGCGGCGGCACGATCACACCGGGTAGCGGAAGTGCCGCGAGCACGACTCGCGAAGCCGCGCCCGCACCCCTGTGCGTCCAATGGCTGCCCAGTCGCGAGTACGTTCGATCCCCGCCGTCGTCGAAGGCGCGCTCGGCGTGCAGGGCGGGACGCAAGTCGACGAAGGTCACTCCGCTCTCGCGCGCGAGTTTCTCGGCGAGCTGGTCGTAGCGCGTCGGACCGATCGGAGCGAACTGCGGCGGGAAATAGTCGGGATAGATCGTCTCCTTCGCCGGGGCGAGCGCGAACACGTAGCGAGCTCCGAGCGCTTCGCAAGCAGCGCGACGTTGCTCGATTCCGAGCACCCATGTTTCGAGGTCGCGCGGGGTGAATGGCTTTGCCCCACGATGCACGTCGCGTGCGTTGGCGGGATCCCAGAACAGCCAGCCGTCGCGACCGTGCACGATCTTCGGCGAGGGATCGCGCGGCAGCGCGCCGAGCGCGAGGCCTTGGTGTGCGGCGAGCAGCCAGTCGCGCGCTCCGAACGTGTCGCGGAAATGCGTGTCGAACCTCCGCATAAAGGTCGAGAACTCGGCGAACGACTGCGGGAACTCCGGCAGGGGGGCGGGTGTGCGCCTCTCGCGCAACGAGCTGCGTTCGTCGACAGGTCGGGTGACTGCGTCGATCGAAGGAACAGCCAAGGCTGCCAACACGATCACGATCGTGAGCCCGTCGAAGAATCGCGGGAGTGGCTGGGAGCGAAGCGACATGTGCGAGTGCGGTTCGCCCCTGTGCCGGAGGGCTCCTGGCCGTTCACTGGTGAACTCTAACAGCCCGTTCGAGAGCGAGCTGCTCTCCCTCAGGCGCCGAGCGGCTCCGAATCAGGCTGTCGCAGAGGATGGGGAGGGCGGAGGACCTGGAGCCAGCCGCCGAGCCCTCTTCATGAGCAACCCGCTCAGTCCCCGCTCGTCCGCTCGAGTTCGTAGATCTCGATGTCGGGGCCGAGTCGATCGAAGAGCGCCACGCGCCAAGCGAACAGCGCATCCGGTGCATGAGGTCCATCGAGTTGGTACTGCAAACCGAGATCTCCCTCGTGCTCGTCTCGGGGTGCGAACCGCGCGACCAAGCGACCGTGCACGCGCGCTGCCTCGCGGAGATCGCGTAAGAGAGCGCGTCGGTTCGAAGTCATCACTTCGACCACGATGTGGGTCGCATTCAGTTCGCGGAAGAAAGCAGCCGGGTCGCTCGCCAGGAGGGCGCGCGAGGACGCCTTGCGCAGCGGGACATCGTCGATGCACCAAGAGAGCGGAGCCAATTCCGAATCCTTGCGCGTGACTTGATGGAACGTCCACAAGGGGAAAGCGAATGGGTCGGACAGCAGCGCGCGACGCTGTCCGACATCGTGGCGCACTAGGGGCACGTCGAATGTCGGAGCGACGGCGATGCGCGCTTGCGTGCGCTCGAGGTTCGCTTCGATCCAGCGTGCCGCGAGCTCCTGCGTATCCGGCGCACGCTTCAGCGAAGTGAATGCCGTCACGAGGACGAGCGTCGGAGCGAGCGCGACGACGGCGAGGCCACTCGAGTACCACGCTTCGTTGCCGCGATTGCGTCGAGCGAGCACGTGTGCGGCATGCATCACTACCCACGCAACCGCGCAGCAGAGGTACGGGACGATCGGCAACATGAAGCGTTGGAACGTGCGCTCGAACAGGCCGAACACGAGCACGTGGGGGAGGGCGTGCGCGAGCACGACGACCAACGCGCTGTTGGCCCGCGCGCGTTCGGTCCAGCTCGCAGTGCGCACGCGATCGCGGCGAGCGAGTACGCACCAAGCCGCAATCGCTGCGAGTGAACCTGCTCCGATCCAGGGGTCGTAGTTCGCGAAGGCACGGGCGATCGCAATGAAACCGGCGCCGCGGAAGTCCGTGATCTCGGTGCCGTGACCACGGATGGGATCCGTGGCCGCGGGTACCTCGCCGGGCCCGAGCGGTCGAGGCGGTTCCGGCGGGAAAGCCCACACCAACGCCGCCGCGACGAGGCCCAGGGCGAGTGCGAGCTTGACCAAAGCGCGCAACGAGAACGGACGCCCCCGCAAGAGATGCGCTGCGACGAGAGCCGCAAGCGTGAACACTCCGCTGTGCAACGTCGCGCAGGCCGCAGCGCAAGCGATGCCGGACGTTGCGTACGCGAGCCAGCTTCCTCGTCGCAGTACGAAGAGGGACGCCAGAACCGCGAGAAGCGTCATGGTGGTCAACGCAGCGTGCGGACGCGCTTGCGATGAGTACAGCACGTGCAGCAGACTCGCCGAAAGCAGTGCGGCCGCGAGCAGCGCCCCGACATCCGTCGTGAAGCGACGTGCGAGCGCAAAAGTGAGAGGGATCGCGAGAGTCCCGAGGATCGCGATCAGCCAGCGCATGCCGAGCACGTCGTGGAGTGCGAACTCGACGTGTTGGGCCAGCGTCGTCGGTTGGATCGACGGTTCTCGAGGCAGGATCACGTCTGCCGTACGCGTCAGGAGTCGCGGGTAGGCATACGGCAGAGAAGCCTTACCCGGCCGCAGCGGTAATCCCCGCACCTGCTCGAGTTGCGCGAACATCGCGACTTCGTCGTTCGCGGGTGCGTGCGGGAGTTGAAAAGAGAGACCTCCGACGCGCAACGCAAACGCCATGAGCGTCACGAGTGCGAGCATGATCCACACTGTTCGGCGTGAGTCGCCGCGCACAGGTCTCGTTCCGTCGTTCATGCTCGCACGCGACCGAGTCTACGCGCACTGAGCGTCAGATCGTCGGGCTTCGAGCCAGTCGAACGTGGTTCCGAACGAGCCGCACCGACGCCACGCACCCGATGGAGCCGCGCGAGGGTCGGTGAGTTCGCTCCCGCCTCGGTGGGGACATGACGGGCCGTCGATGGCCGACATGCGTCGGCCGAGTCGATGAGTGCGCCTCACGCAAGTGCGCCGTGCATCCTGGAGTTCGGGACTTTGCCGAACCCGGCGTCGATGTCGTCCAGGCAGCCGAACGCAGCGCCTCCCGCGCGTCGGCAGCCGGGAATGCGAACACCAGGTGAAGGAGCTCCGCCACCCGCCTGTCACTCGCGCGAATCCAGGTCGAAACCCCGTTCAACCGCGCTTCAGAAACCCGGGAACGTCTGCTGCACGAACAGGTCGAGGCGCGCCTGGATCGCATTGTTGTGTCCGTCGTCGCCGAGCCACGACCACGTCCGCGCGCGGCCTTCCGTGGTCCCACGCATCAAGGTGAGCGTCGAGAGCGGCACATCGGAGAAGAAGCTGGGTACGTCGCACGCGAAGCCGGCGCCCAACGTGCCCAAGTCGGCGAGCAGCGCCTGGACCACGGCCGTGGACACGTACTGGATGCGCGCTCGCCCGTTCGTCCCTTCCGCACTGGCCAGGCGCGCGGAGCCGTCGCGGAACACCGTGAGCTGGATGTCGATGGCGCAGCAGAGCGTGTTGCCGCTGACCTCGTACAAGAGCACCGGCTCGTGCGGGAAGATGTTGTCGCACGGCGCAGTTCCCTGGGTCGGAGCGATGGCCACGCACAGCCAGGCCGCGGGCGGGACGAGAAATGCTGCAAGGATCGATCGGCGCATGATTGCCTCGGGCGGGAAAGAAGAGCGGCCCCGCGAGCCGGCGAGGCGAATCAATTTACCCCTGTCGCCGACACGGTCACTGCGCCCGCCGTTCCGTGCGAGCAAGTTCGCGACGCGAGCCGGCGTGTCGGCGGCGATGGAGCGGCCGGGACGATGCGCCCCACGAGTTCGACGCTCCGGAATGCAACGCGTCGGATGCGGAGAGGACTCACCGGAATCATGGGCACGCGCGTTGCGATGGGCAGGCACCCACAGAGCTCCTCATGAATGCCGAACCCGCCCTCCCTCTGCGCCGCGGCTTTCTCAAGCAGGCCGGTGCCTTCGGCGCAGCGCCAGTCTTCGCGACCGCGCTCGCTGCGCAGCCGTTTGTACAGACTCCCGTCGCGCCCGCGACGGGGTCGATCGCTCGCCGACCGTTCGGCAAGAGCGGCCTCCAGGTCTCCGCGCTCGGACTCGGCGGACACGCGATCGGACTCGTGAAGCTCGAATCCGAAGCGATCCAGATCGTTCGTCAGGCCATCGACGCCGGCGTGACGTTCATGGACAACGCCTGGGAGTATCACGAAGGCCTCAGCGAGGAGCGCATGGGCAAGGCCCTCGAAGGCCGTCGCGACCAGGTCTTCTTGATGACGAAGGTGTGCACGCACGGCCGCGACAAAAAGGTCGCGATGCAGCAGCTGGAGCAGTCGCTGAAGCGCTTGAAGACGGACACCATCGATCTGTGGCAGGTGCACGAGTGCGTCTACTTCAACGATCCCGAACGACACTTCGCGTTGGGTGGCGTGATGGAGGCGCTCGACCAGGCCAAGAAGGACGGCAAGGTGCGCTTCGTCGGCTTCACCGGTCACAAGGATCCGGCGATCCACCTCGCGATGCTCGCCCACGACTATCCGTTCGACGCGGTGCAGATGCCGCTGAACCCGTTCGATGGACGCTTCAAGAGTTTCGAACAGCTCGTGCTGCCCGAACTCGTGAAGCGCGGCATCGCACCGATCGGGATGAAGAGCCTCGGCGGCACGGCCGACTCCATCAAGAAGGGCGTGCTGACCGTCGAGGAGGCTCTGCGCTACGTGCTCTCCTTGCCGATCGCATCGCTCGTGAGCGGGATGGACTCGATCGGGGTGCTGCAGCAGAACGTGGACATCGCGAAGAAGTTCGTCCCCATGAGCACGGACGAGCGCGACGCGTTGCGCAAGCGAGTCGCCGAGCACGCGGACGACGGACGTTTCGAGCTCTACAAGATCTCGGCCAAGTTCGAGGGCGACACGGGTCGCAAGCAGCACGGGCTCCCGGAGCAAGCCAAGGTTCCGGACTGACGCGCTACGGCCGAGCGGCTTGGGGATGACGTCCGAGTCCGGGACTCGTCGGCACACCCGGCCGACCCACCGCCCGCGAGAAGCGTCTGCGATGCCACGAAAACTGGCCGAGCGCGTAACGTGGGACCTCGGCGTGGCGGAGAGGCGGCGTCCGTCTCCGGACACAGGGTTTCGCCCTGGCGGCACCCGGGTTCTCGCCCTGGTGGCTCGCTGCGGCCCGTAAATCCTCACCCGAGCCATCTGCCCTCTTCACGTGCCCGACCGTCTCACGTGCCCGACCGTCTCACGTGCCCGACAGTCTCACGTGCCCGACAAGTTCACGTGCCCGAGAATCCACCGATGACCCGACTCCCCACCTGGAGCGCCGGCGCCTGCTCGATCGCGATCGTCGGCTCGTTCGCGAGCGCCCAAAGCGTGCTCGTCGCCTCGGGCTGGTCCTTCGAGACGAATCAAGCGAACGCGCAGTTGTCGTGCGTGCGCGCGGCCGGTGACGTCGACGGCGACGGATTCGGCGACGTCCTCGCCGCGGCGCCGCTCTTCGACACGGCGCAGGTCGACGCGGGATCGGTCTGGCTCTTCCGCGGATCGAACACGGGCCTCGCGAGCACGCCTACAACGTCGAGCGCGGGCCCTGATCAAGCGAACGCGAGCTTCGGCGCGCAGATCGCCGCGGCGGGAGACGTCGACGGCGACGGTTATGACGACGTGCTCGTGTCGGCACCGGGGTACTCGAATCCCGAACTCGGCGAAGGTGCAGTCTTCCTCTATCGCGGTGCACCGAGTGGTCTGTCGTCGAGCGCCGCGTGGACGTTCGAAGGGAACTCTGCCGGCGCGAGCGTGAACTCGGTCGCCGGTGCCGGCGACCTGAACCACGACGGATACGCCGACGTGCTGATCGGCGTCGTCGATCCGGCCGGCGCGGGCCGCATCCACATCTTCTACGGGCGCGCGTCGGGGCCGACGGCGGCACCGAACTGGACGCTCGATGGGTCCACTCTCGGCGTGCAACCGGGCGGGCAGTTCGGGAGTGCCGTCTCGAGCGCGGGCGACGTCGACGCGGACGGCTTCGACGACTTCCTCGTGGCCGCGGCGCAGGTCCCCGGTGGAGGCCGCGCGTGGCTCTTCCGTGGAGCGGCGACGTTGCCTTCGACGACGCCGACTTGGTCCTACACCACGGGCGAAGCGGGCGCGGATCTCGCGAGCTTCGGCGGTCTGGGCGCGGCCGGTGACGTGAACGGCGATGGCTACGCCGACGTCGTCGTCGCGGCGAGCGGCGTCGGATTCGACGATCACGGCGCCGTCTACGTGTTCCTCGGATCGCAGGCTGGGCTCGCTCCCACTCCCTCGAACGTGTTGAACGGGGCGCAGAGCTTCGCGCGCTTCGGCCAGGGTGCCTCCGCGGCCGGCGACGTGAACGGCGACGGGTTCGCGGACCTCTGGATCGGAGCGCGCTTCGCTTCGGGTTCGGGCGGGACGACCGGCCGCACCTTCCTCCATCTCGGGAGTGGCGGAGGCATTTCGACCGCCGCCACGCACGAGTTCGATGGTGCTCTCTACGGTGCGGGAGCCGTGCAGTCGGAGTTCGGCGCGAGCGTCGCTCCGGCCGGCGATGTCGACGGCGACGGTTTCGCCGACACGCTCGTCGCTGCGCCGCGCTTCGATTCGGGCGAGGTCGACGAAGGCCGCGCTGGGCTCTTCACTGGCCGCGCGCGCGGCTTGATCACGACACCGAATTGGCTCTTCGCGCGCGACCTGAGCGAGAACCTGGGGCACGCCGCCTCGACCGCGGGCGACGTGAATGGCGACGGTTTCGACGACATCATCGCCGGCGCGCCGGGCGGCAACTACTACGCGAGCACGTTCGCGGGCAAGGCGTACGTGTTCCTCGGCGGCCCGGGTCTGCCCGCCACGACGCCCAACTGGACTCTCGGCGAGAACCAACTCGCGGATCGATTCGGGACGAGTGTCGCCAACGCGGGCGACGTGAACGGCGATGGTTTCGGAGACGTGATCGTCGGCGCACCGGCGCACGACAGGGGCCAGGTCGACGAGGGCGCCGTGTTCCTCTATCTCGGCGGCCCGCTCGGGCTCTCCACGACGCCCGCGCTGGTTCTCGAAGCCGATCAAGCGGGAGCCTTCTTCGGCCAGAGCGTCGCGAACGCGGGCGACGTGAACGGCGACGGGCTCACGGACGTGATCGTCGGTGCGCCGTTTTTCGACGGCGTCGTGGTCGACGAAGGTCGCGTGTTCGTGTTCCTGGGCGACGTCACGAATCCGTTGTCGACTCTGGCCTGGACCCAGGTGGGGAACGCGTCGACCCGCTACCTCGGCATGAGCGTCTCCGGCGCGGGTGACGTGAACGGTGACGGGAAGAGCGATGTGATCGTCACGAACTGGGCCAAGACCGGCACGTCCTCGGTCTTCGTCTTCCATGGCCCTCTGATCGGAACCTCGGTCGCGGCCGATTGGACGCAAGTCGGACCGAGCTATCCCGCCGTCACGTGCTCGACGGCGGGCGACGTGAATGGCGATGGTTTCTCCGATGTCGTGGGCGCCTATCCGCCCAAGGTCTGGCTCGGCTCGAGCACAGGTCTTTCCACGAGCGCCGTGTGGACCTTGCCGAGCCCTCAGGGCGGGCTCGACCGCGGCATCGTCGGCAGTGCGGGCGACCTCAACGGCGATGGTTACAGCGACGTCGCAGTCGGTGATCCCTACTACGACTCGATAGCCGGGCTCGGGCGCGCGTGGGTGTTCCTCGGCTCCGCCGCTGGACCGTCGACGACGGCGCACTGGTCCGTCGTCGGATATCCGAGTGGTTTCTCGTACGACGTGCTCTTCGGCAGCGCGATCGGGAGCGCAGGCGACGTGAACGGCGACGGAATCGGCGACCTCATCGTCGGCGCCGAGAGCCAGTACTTCGGCGATCCGGCGCTCAGCCGCGTGTTCCTGTACCTGGGCAATGTCGGCGGAGGTCCCGCTTACGCCCCGAAAGCGCGACGCAGTGACGACGCCGGCACGCTGGAGCCGCTCTCGCGGTCGGGCTCGCCGGATGCGTTCCGATTGCGAGCCAAGGCCGCCGCACGGCAAGCGAACTCGAGCACCATTCGCGGACGCGCGAAGGCGTTCTTGGAGTACGAGGTCAAGCCGCTCGGCTCCCCGTTCGACGGCACCGGACTGCAGCGCGGTCCGAGCATCGACACGGGTGCTCCGAACTCGAGCACGGTCTTCGACGTGCTCGCCGACGGACTGCAACCGGGTACGGCCTACCGCTGGCGCGCACGCGTCGCGAGCGACGATCCGGTTTTCGCGCACTCGCGCTGGCTCCACGCTTCGGTGCGCTGTCGCACCGAAGCCATGGTGCGCACGTCGCACGACTGCAACACGAACGCGCAAGCCGACGAGGACGACATCGCTTCCCTCGCGAGTGCCGACCAGAACATCGACGGCATTCCCGACGAATGTCAGACGTCGAGCGCGAGCTTCTGCTCCGGCGACGGCAGCGCGACGGCCTGTCCGTGCGGCAACGTCGGTGCGAGCGGGAACGGCTGCGGGAACTCGGTGAACTCGGCCGGCGCGCATCTCAGCGCCACGGGCTTCGCCAGCGTCTCGGTTGACACGCTCGTGCTGCAAGGATCGGGGATGACTCCCACTTCGTCGGTCCTCTACTTCCAAGGCACGGCAATAGTGAACAGCGCATCCGGCAGCGTTTTCGGCGACGGATTGCGTTGTGCCGGCGGATTCGTGATCCGTCTCGGAATCGGCACCAATCAAGGGGGAGCGTCGAGCTATCCCGGTGTGGCGGGCGATCCGCCGATCTCGGTGAAGGGTCAGATCCCCATCGCGGGCGGCGTCACGCGGCATTACCAAGCTTGGTTCCGCGACGCGGCGAACTTCTGCAGCACGAGCGTCTTCAACCTCACGAACGGAGTCACGGTCACATGGGCGCCATGACGATTCGACTCACGCACGCTGCGCTCCTCGCGGTGCTCGCAGCCGGCGCGCCTGCGCAAGTGCCCGCCACCATCCACCAAGGCGCGAGCGGCGATGACTGCGGTCGAACGCTCGGCGCTGCCGGTGACGTCGATCTCGACGGATTCGGCGATTGGGCGGTCGGCTGCCCGTTCGCGGACGACGGCGCGGTGACGGACGCGGGCACCGTTCACATCTACTCCGGACGCACACGAACCATCCTGCGCACGCTCGTGGGAATCGCACCACAGGACAAGATCGGGCAAGCACTCGCACCGATCGGCGATGTCGATGCGGATGGCTACGCCGATCTCATCGTCGGCGGAATCGTCACCACCCATCCGCCGACGGATCCCGGCCGAGCGCGCATCTACTCCGGTTTCGACGGTTCGATTCTGCGCACGCTCGCGGGCGCGACCCAGGGGAGCCTGTTCGGATTCGCCGTGGCCGGGATGGGAGACGTCAACGGTGATGGTCGTCCGGACGCAGCAATCGGAGCGCCCTACGACAGCACGAACGGCAACTACGCCGGCAAGGTCGTCGTCGTTTCCGGACTCGACGGCTCGGTGTTGTTCACGCTTTTCGGAACCGGATCCAATCAGGAGTTCGGCAGAGCGATCGCCGGAGGCCACGACCTCGACTCCGACGGCGTTCCGGATGTCGTCGTCGGCCTGACCAATGCCAACGGAGCCTCCGGGGTCATCCGCGCCTACTCGGGTGCGACGCACGTCGTGCTGTTCACGACGCCTGCTCCCGTGAGCGGTCAGTCTTTCGGCCACGCGCTCGACTTCTGCGGGGACGTCGATCAGGACGGTACCTCGGATCTCGTGGTGGGTTCCTACTACGGACACGCCGCGATCGTCTCGGGCGCGAGCGGGGGCATTCTCTTCACGTTCACCGGCCCGCTCGCCGACTCGTTCGGATCTGCGGTCTGCGCAGCCGGTGACAGGAACGGCGACGGCGTTCCGGATGTCGTCATCGCCAGCCCCACAGCAGATCCATTGGCCTACAACTCGGGCTGGGTGCGCATCTACTCCGGTGCTGATGGCTCGATCCTCGCGACGATCTCGAATTCGGGTGCGCAGGATCCGATCGCGGCGTATTTCGGCGAGCGGTTGGCCGCGGTCGGCGACACGAACGCGGACGGCACGCCCGATTTCGTGGCCGGCGCGCCGAAGAAGAGCCTCGCGCGTCTGATCCTCGGTGGCTGTCCACCGCCCGACCTGTACTGCACAGCGAAAACGAACTCGCTGGGTTGCACACCGCAGCTCTCGTTCAGCGGCGCGCCTTCGCTCACATCGGGCAGCGCGCTGACGGTGACGGCGAGCAACGTGGTGAGCCACGCACCCGGCATGCTCTTCTTCGGATCACAGCCCGCGACGATCCCGTTCGGCGGGGGAATGTTGTGCGCGACGGGCTCACCGATCGTGCGGACTCCGATCCAGAGCGCGGGTGGAACCGTCGGCGTCGTCGACTGCAGCGGCACCTACACGTTTCACTTCACGACCGCGTACATGGCCTCGAAAGGCCTCGTCCCGGGCTCGCGCGTGTGCGCGCAGTTCTACAGCCGCGACAACGGCTTCGGCTCGCCGAACAACATCGGCCTGACTGCGGCGATCGAATTCCTCGTCTGTCCTTGAGTTGCCGCGGCTGACTCGGCGTCGCTCGCGAGCGTCGGTGCACGAAGAGAGTGGGACGCTCGCGTGGCCCAAGCGACACGGCTGCGGGCTACATTTTCGATCGCTATGCTTCGGCGATGGACTTCTCCGTGTTCCTCGATGTCATCCGCTCCCTTGAGCGCGCGGGAGTCGAGTACATCCTCGTCGATGGCGTGGCAGTCAACCTTCACGGGGTGGTGCGCGCGACGGAGGATGTCGACTTCTTCGTGCGCCCCGGACGTGAGAACGTCGAACGGCTGAAGACGGCGTTGCGCGCCGTTTGGAACGACCCGGAGATCGACGAGATCCGCGCCGAGGACTTCGAGCTTACCCGACACTGCGCTATGGCTCCCCGGCTGGCGACTTCGTCCTCGACATCCTCACGCGGCTCGGCACGGCCTTCCGCTACGAGGATCTCGAGGCCGAACGTCTGCTCGTCGAAGGCGTTTCCATTCGCATCGCGACGCCCGCGACCCTCGTTCGGATGAAGCAGCGAACCGTTCGACCGATCGACCAGGCCGATGCTGCAGCGCTCACGAAGCTCTTCGGACTGGAGAAGCGGCACTGATGCCGATCCAACGCTTCAAGAGTTCTGAGGAGGCACGCGAGGCACTGTGGGTTCTGCCTGGCGACCCGCACCTCATCCCGCGCATCCGCAAGCTCTGGGACTTCGCAGCGCGACTCGTGCCCGGCGCTGCGCCGCGTGGAGTGCGCAAGTTCCGCAGTTTGGAAGATGCGCAACGAGACCGCGCCGAATGGGTCGCGCAACGGGCTCACACACTGCGCGCGACGCGACGGGAGGTTTGAGTCGTTGGGTGGCCGAACGCTGTGCCCGACGGCCGGGCTCGAAGGGATTCGTCCCTGGACAACGGGTCAGCGCGTGTTCCACAGCCGCGACCACGACCTCTCGCCCGGAACGATAGCGAGCCGACGGGGGCGACGAGTTCGAGGTCGGGAGCGTCGCCCACGCACCAGGCGTTGAACCCGCTTGAACCGCGAACGCGGAGTCGTGGTCCCCGAGTCCTCTGTGCTGATCCGCCGCGGGCTCGCGACGGCCCTGGTCGTCGCCCGCAAATGCTCGCGACATACAGGTCATGGCCCCACTTGTCATGATTCGTGCTGCGCGGCACCGCCTCTTGGTGGGATTCGCGCGAGAGGAACGCATGACACTCACCAGATCTCGACAACGATCATTCACGAACCCGCACCCCTGGCGCGGGCCGTCGTACTTCCTGTCGCTCACGAGCGCGGCGCTGAGCCTTGCCGGCGTCGCGTCGGCGATGCAGACGCCGCACGAGCTGCCTCCGAGCCTGATCTTCGTGACGGCGGGAATCGATCACGACCTCGGGACGGACCTCGACGACGCGGGAGACGTGTCGGTCACCCGCACGCGGGCGACGATCGGTTTCCATCGGCGCCTCGACGAACGATGGGTGCTGCGCGGTCAGATCGGCGCCGAGCACGCGAACTACGGCTGGAGTTCCGACGCGCTCTTCCTCGGCTCGAACGATCCCTGGAGCGAAATTTGGAAAGTCGGCGCCGGTCTCCAGGTGATCCGCAAGCTCGACGACCATTGGAATCTGGAGGGCAGCGTCACGGCGGTCTCGACGGCCGAGCCCGATGCAGAGTTGGACGAGTCGATCGACTATCGATTGCGCTTCTCGGCGTCGTGGCGTCGCGACGAGAATCTCACGCTGGGGTTGGATCTGACCGCGAGCACGCACCTCGAGGACTCGACGCTCGTGTTGCCGTTCCCCACCGTGGACTGGCGCTTCGACGAGAAATGGCGGCTCGTCTCCGACATCGGGGACGTCATCAAAGGACCTTCCGTCGGCGTCCATCGCACCCTGTCCGATGAGCTCGACCTCGGCCTCGTCGCGGTGGGCGTCTACAACGAC
This sequence comes from uncultured Planctomycetaceae bacterium, assembly GCA_964552875.1. Classification (GTDB taxonomy): domain Bacteria; phylum Planctomycetota; class UBA1135; order UBA1135; genus JAEUHZ01. The sequence goes on along the minus strand of CAZKIY010000020.1, from coordinate 6,947 downwards.
GCACGGCTCGACGACGGGCCGGTGCCCGATGGCGTCCTGCGCGAGACCCGCGTCGCAGCGGGGATCGAGGCGAATTGGAAGCCGCGTCTCGGCATCAAGGTTTCCATGCTCGCCGGCTACGACGTGTGGGGCGAGCTGCAAGTCGACGACGAGGACGGCGACGAGATCGAGAAGACACGCCTCGATCCGGCGCCGTTGCTGGGCTTGTCGGTCCAGTTCGCGTTCTGAGCTGGCTCACGGCTCGCAACGAACTGCACGGAACCGGCCCGACGCGGAACGCGGTCTACTTCAAACGCTTGATGATGTGCCAGCCGTACGGGCTCGCCTTCGCGTCCCACGGCGCGACGCCGATCTCACCGACCTTCAAGCGGAAGCCGACGTCGCCGAAGGCCTGAACCATCCCTCTGCGGCCGGCCTTGGTCATCGGGTAGATGCCGGGCGCGCTGTCATCCGTGTACTGCTTGACCAGCGCGCCGAAATCGCCGCCGGCCATCACCTCGGCCCAGTACTTCTCCGCGAGCACCTTCGCTTCCTCCTTCGTGCGACTCAGCTGCTTCATCGGCAGCGTGCCTTTGAAACCGACGAGGAGATGCTGCACCTCGATCTTCTCGTCGGGCAGTTCGGGCTTCGCCATCAGCGCCTGGACCGCGGCGTCCATGTTCGCGGCCGTCGGTGCGAGAGCGGGCGTCGCCGCGGGCGTGGGATCCGGAGCCTTCGTCGGGGATTCCGTCGGCGCCTTGCTCGGCGCTTGGGCCGGCGTCTTGGCGACGTTGTCGACCGGCGGCTTGTTCGGGGTAGGAGCGTCCTTCGCGCACGAGGCGAACAGGACGAAACCGGTGAGGAACAGCGGGTGGATGGAGGACATGAGGGCCGAATCTAGCAGACACGGTCCGTGTGGCACGATCGAATCGCCGATGCCACCTTCGGAGCGCCACGACCAGCCGTGTTCTCACACCTCGAAGAGGCTGCGCACCGCGAACGCGACGAAGATCCAGCCCCACACGTGCACGTCGAGCCACAGGAACGTGTGACCGGCGGGAACGCGCGTGAGCTTTTCGCGACGCGCGTCCCAGACGAGGAGTCCGTGCCGAGGACGCCAGCGACGAGCCAGCGTGAAGATCAACATGCCGGCGAGTGCGAAAATGGGGGCAAGCGGCCACTGGGGGCCGCGCTCGGCGCCTTCCGCAGCGAGAGCCTCGCTCGCTGCGAGGCCCACGAAACAGGCGACGATGCCCACCACCGGCACGACCCATCCTCGTCGCGAGAACTCGAATATCATCGCAGCGCCTGCAGGAAGCCGAACACTGCGAAAGCGAGGCAGATCCACGCCCACACGCGCGGTTTCAGGAACAGGAAGCGCCGGTCGAAGCGCACGTCGATCGGATGCGCGCAGATCGGATCGAAGTATCGCGGAGGCGCCGGTCGTCGCTCGTGCAGATCGAACAGGAAGACGGCGATGCCCGCGAGCGCGAAGGCGAGGGCTCCCGCCCAGCCCAAGTTGCGACTATCGACCTTCTCTCCAGTAGCGAGCTCGATCGGTGTCACGACGACGGCGATGGCGCCGACGAAGAAGGCGGGCACGGGCCAGCCGTAGCCCTTGATCTCGACGACGCGGCGTTCCGCGCGCGCGCCGGTGGGTTCGCGCTCGCGCCACTCGCGCACCAGCTCCTCGGGCCAATACCGCGACGGCAACACGGCGATCGCGGGCGTTTCCTCCGGCAACGCCAAGACCGGGAACATCGACCGCGCCAGCCAACCGTCGGGCAGCGCGCCGCGGTGAACGAAGATCGTCGAGAGGTAGCACGGGATGTGCCCCGCGATCTCCTTGGGCACGGGCATCCACGCCGTGCGGTTGTACTCGTCGAGGAGACGCGCATGGAGCTCCACCAAGTCCGGCTCGTCGGGCACCGAACTGTTGCGCAGATCGTCGAGTGCTTCCGCGATCTCGAACAACTCGTCCGCGTCCTCCTCGAACCTGCGATCCGGACTGTGCACGACGAGCGCCGGTGCGCCGACCCAGGCGCGACAGAACAGGTGGCTGTTCGCCAGGACGATCACCGCGAGTTGCACCTCGCCGCGCGTGAAGAGCAGCTCTTGGTCCTGCTACAAGCGGTTCAGCGCGTCACCGGGCTCGAACGGGAACTCGTGCCCGATCTCGAGCTCGCGTCGGTTCTCCCGACAGAAGTCGCCGGTGCGAGAACCGAGGTTGCGACGGCAGATCGCGAGGCGCTGCTTCCAGGCCGACATGGGCGGGGATGCTAGCCGTGGCACTGCGATCAGTGCATGGGGTTCTGCGATCGAGAGCCTTTGAGCCGCCTCGCGGTTCGGGGTCCTCGTGGGCTTCGATCACCACAGGCTGACCGGAACTCCAGGCGATCGACCGCCGACCCAGGTCGCCGCCTTCTCCGCTTTCGATCCGCCGCTTCGGCCGTGGCCGTGTGGACCTAGTGCTCGAAGTGTCCGGTCAAGCGCCGAGCGCGGGCGCATCGGTCCTGAAATCGGACGATGGAGTCACAGTGGAGCGTGGCGTGTGGTGCCAGCCGTTCGTACCTGTCGAGCTCGACCCGCACCTCGACACTGTTCCGTCGCGCGCCCTCGACTTCCTGCGAACCATTGGCGAGTGCCCGCGCGACCCGGCACTCTGCACGGACATGCCCGACGCTCACGTCTTGCGCTTCGACACGCCGCCCGCGCGACTGCGTGCGACGGCGTTTATCGAGGGCTGTTCGTTCCTGTTGCTGCTCGGCGTCGCGATGCCGCTCAAGTACATGGCGGGGATGCCGCTCGCCGTGACCCTGGTCGGCGCCGTGCACGGCGTGCTCTTCATCGCGCTCGCGGTGCTCACCTTGCAGGCGATTCGCGAGCGAGAAAAGACGTTCGCGTGGGGCGTGCGCATCGGCGTCGCCTCGTTGATTCCTTTCGCGACGTTCGCGCTCGATCGTGATCTACGCGAGGACGATGCGGCGTGGCGACGGAACCACGGCTGAACGACTTTCACCGCGAAGCCAGACACGCCCGGCCGCGCGACACGAGCTCCATCACGCGCTGGTGGGCACCGGCGGATTCAGAGTGAACCATCTCCCCGCGCCGTGCACTGCGCCGTGCCGCTCGGGATCCCCCGGACTTCGCAGCGCGATCCCGCCGAAAGTTCGTGGGAGTCCGAAGCGACGAGTGCCCGCTTGTCCGCGCTACCCGGCGTCGCGGCGGTCGAGCGCTCGCCGTCGAACGCCGCGTTGCTCGTGTGGTTCGACTCCAAGGCCCTCTCGCCCGCAGTCTTGCGCGCGAACGTCCCCGCCAACGTGGAGCCGTCGATCGAAGCACCGACTCCGACTCCGCGCGCCTACGCCGCGATCACCTTGGCTTTCGCGGGCGAGTCGTCGAAGCAATCGGGTCACCAGATCGACTTCGACGCGTGCGCGTTGGCGCGCGAGGCCGCGGAACTCCTGCCCAAGGACGCTTCCGTCCTGATCCTCGCGGGAATGATCTGGTTCGAAGCCGCATCGCCCACGAGCGCGACGTTCGTGCGCGATGCGCTGCGCGACGCGTCGCGCGACGACTACGCTCGGAAGAACATCCGCTCGATCTTCTGCGTCTTCTACGACGCCGACTCGATCGAGGAGCTGGAGAAGAAGCTGGAGCGCAGGATCCAACGCGGATGAACGCGGCGGGCCGTCCTTCGCCGCGTTGTTCGGTCGCTGCGACCCAACGAGCGGATGACGTGGCCGCGAACCTGCGCAGCGAGGAGAATCGGAAGTCGATGGACGAAGTCGCGGTCACCACCGAGGGCGAACTCGCGCGGCGCGCTCGCCTCGGCGATCGCGCCGCGTTCGACGCTCTCTACGCGCGGTTCGCCCGCGGCATGCACGCCGTGCTCGCGACGCGCGCGCCGGCTTCCCTGGCCGAGGACCTCGTGCAGGACGTGTTCGTCCTGGCGTGGCGCGCGCGCGGCGAACTGCGCGATCCCGATCGCGTAGGTGCTTGGCTCTTCACGATCGCGCGCCGCGCAGCTCACGTGGCGCGGCGTGATCGAACTCCGTCCGCGATGCTGCCCGACGACCTCGCGGCGCCCGACGCCACCGGATCCGCGGATCGCGACGAGGCCGAGCACGTACTCGCCATGTTGCGCACCTTGCCCGAGGCGTACCGCGAGACCTTGTCGTTGCGCCTCCTCGGCGACTACTCGGGTGTCGAGATCGCGCGCTTGACCGGCATGACGCACGGTTCGGTGCGAGTGAACCTGCACAAAGGTATGGAGATGCTGCGCGAGCGACTCTCGCGCGCGGAAACGCGATGAAGTACGTCGGTCCCGATTCCGATTGGACGAGCGACCCGCGCGCGACGCCGGATGCGTTCGAAGCCGAACTCGAGCGAGCGCTCGCGCCGGCGCGCTTCGACGTGGGACGTAGACCGCTGCACATTCCCGCTGAAAAGCAGCCCATTCCGCTGCGCACGCGTGTGCTGCTCCTCGCCGCCGCGGCCGCCGTCGTCGCGGCGATCTCGTGGACCGTGGTCCACCTCTCGCGCGATCCGTCCTCGCGACACGATCGGGCGGCGTTCGAGGTCGTCGGCACGACCGGCGACGTCGAGTGGGACCCGTCCGGTCGCCTCGAGTGCGGCGCCGGGAGCTCGGCGCGCTTGCGCGTCGGTTCGATCGGCTCGGTCGAGCTGTCGGAGCATTCCCGGCTGACGCTCGAGGAGGGCGGAGAGGGCGGCTACCGGGTGTTCCTCGAACGCGGCACGCTGACCGCTTCGATCTTCGCCGCGCCGCGACTCTTCGCGGTCGGCACGCCGTCGGGCCTCGCGGTCGATCTCGGATGCGTGTACCGGACGCACGTCGAGGACGACGGCTCGGCGCGACTCGAGGTGGTCTCGGGGCGCGTGTCGTTCGAGGCGGACGGCGTGCACGCGCTCGTTCCCGCCGGTGCGGAATGCCGCGCGCGACCGGGTCGTGGGCCGGGGCTCCCGCGCTGGAGCGACGCGAGCGCAGCGCTGATCGCGGCATTGGACCGCTTCGACCTCGCGACGGTGGCGAGAGAGCGCGCCGAAGCGATCGCCGCGCTGATCGTCGTGGGAGAGCGGCGCGACTCGCTCACCTTGTTCCATCTCTTGGAGCGCGCGCAGAGTTCCGAGAGCGAACCCATCGTCGCGCGGCTGGAATCCTGGAGCGCGATCCCGCCAGCGATCGACCGCTCGCGCCTCGTCGATGGCGACCTCGAGGCACTCCTCTCCTTGCGGGATGAGTTGCGCGAGACCTGGTAGCGCCGCGGCGGCGAGTTCGTCTGCACACGTACTGTCGCCGAGTTCACAGCGCGCGTGCTCTCGGAGATGGGCGTGCGTGCCGCGAGTCACCGACCGCTGACGCGCTGGAGCACGCGATCCACGAGATCGGTGGCGATGCGCGCACGATCCGTGTCGATGTGACCGCCGCTCGTCCAGAAGAGTTCGCGTGGCTCGCCGGCCGCCGCAAAGAGCAACTCCGTGCACGCGCGCGGCACACGCTCGTCGTCCTCGGCGCCGCCGACCACGACCGGCCGCGGCGCGATGAGGCCGATCCAGCGCTCCGGCGCCATGGCATCGCCGCCGGCCGCGATCCACGCGCAACGCACGACGAGCCAGCGCGCGGGCGCGAACCCGATCTTGCGCCGTAGTCCCGCGTCGAGCATCGCGGGCACGTCGCCGCCGCCGTGGAGCGCGAACACGCGCCCGAAGCGCGGATCGAGCGCGCCGGCGATGCACACGAAGGGCGCACCCAGGCTCACGCCGACGAGTTCGACGCGCGTGGGATCCACATCCGGCAGCGTCAGGAGCCAGTCGAGCGCGAGCTGCACCGCCGGCGGTGTGTCGCGCACGGCGGCGCGGATGTCGGCCGCGGCACCGAGGACCGCCAAGCCCTTCGGTTTCCGGGGACCGGCATAGGGATACGAGAGCGCGACCACGAGACACCCTTGCGTGTCGGGCACGAAGCGCAGCGCCTTGCGCCCGGTCTCCATGCCGCCGAGGAGCACACACAGCGGTCGTCCTCTCGGCGGAGGTGCCGCGAGCGGCGTCTTCAGCGCGAGTTCGACTGCGAGACCGCTCGTCGAAGTCAGCGCGACGAGTTCCTCGGCGTGTCCGTTCGACTCGACGCGCTCTTCCCGCGTCACGTTCGCGATGCTCCCGCGGCGTTCCGCGAAGTGCGCGGACGGATCGCGCACGAGCCACACCGCGAACAGCACGAGCAGCGCGGCGAACGTGGCGAGGACGAGCGCTGCACGGCGGAGCCAGCGGCGACGCCGCGGAGGGGCGCACGTTCCAACGCGCCCATCGAGTCCCGCTGTGGACTCGGACAATGTGGAGGACTCGGTCACGACAGCGCTCGCACAGATCGCTCCGCGCACGTCGATCGACGCGGTGTGCCTGCCGCACGAGCGTAACGGCTCACCGCAGGAGATCGCGGCACTCTTCGCGGCGGCGCCTTCGCTCCGAGGCGGTGCTCGGATCGCTCGTCGCCCGTCGCGGACCGCACGGCGCGCACCGCGCGCCAGCGGTCGGCGGGATTCGGATCGCCGGATGCATCGCGGACCGAGTGCATCGCCTCGACGGCCGCCGCACGATTCGGAACCACTGCGCCAAATGGGCGGTCCGGCGGGAGGCTCGGAGCGCGAGGTCCGGTCGCACGAGGCGCGGTCCATGCGTCACCGAGGCCCAGCGGGCTCGGTGAACGACCTCTCATCCGTCGAGCCGCCTCTGCGGAGCACAGGTCCGGTGGACGATAGAGTGGTCGCCTCGAACTGCGCCGACCCGGGCCCGAGAGATCGCGGACCGACTCCTTCGCGCTGATCCCATCTTGAACCAACGACTCCTTCAGCGCGCTCTCGCAGCCGGCTTCGTCCTCGTGACCTTGGCGCTGCCGGCGCACGCCTACATCGGGCCGGGCGCGGGGTTCGCGGCGGCGGGGTCGGTGCTGA
>CAZKIY010000019.1:22556-24393 GCA_964552875.1 uncultured Planctomycetaceae bacterium | reverse complement strand
GCCTCGGCGCGCGACATGCCGGGCTCGAGGACTCGCAACACCTCGCCCGCGATCCTCCGCCGAGCCGCATCGTGTAGCTCGACCACGCGCAAGGGCGGCCCGGTGTCCCGCACTTGCGCAAGGAGAGGCAAGACCACCGCCGTCATCGGTCGCGCGGGGCGTCCGCGTCGAGCTGGGAGATCGAAGCGGTGGCCCTCGCGCATTTCGACGCGTGCGTCGCGCACCGAGGCTTCGAGTCCGCTCGCGGGCACGAGGCTCCCGAGGTGCGCACCCTCGACACGGCTCCCGAGGAGCTCGCACGCGCCGCGGTCCGCATGTCGCACGAGCCCATCCGCGTCCACGACCATGACGCCGTCGGGGCGCCCGGTAGCCAGTTCGCGCAGAGCGGCGACCTGTTCCGCGGCCAGAGCGGAGTCGGTCTCGATGCTCGAGGTCCGTCGTGTCGGTTCCTCTACGGGGCAAGGCGCTCCGCTCGCCATTTTCGCCACGTTCAGCGCCTGAATCGTGCCGTTCAACTCCTCCAGTCGCGATCGATGCCGCGCCAGCGCGCGCAGCACGTGTTCCAACGCGGGCAGATCCTGTCGTGCGACGAACGCGTCGCAGCCGGCCTCGTACGCGCGAGTCATCTCGTCCGCGCCCGACGTGTCGTCGACGTAGACGACGACGGGGACCAGCGCGCGTTCTGGGATCGCCTTGAGGCGCCGACAGACTTCGCAACCGTCGACGCCCGTCGCGAGCCGGGCATCGACGAGCACGGCGTCGAACGCACCGTTGCGCGCCTCGATGAGGCCTCGTGCACCGTTCTCCACGACCACGAGCTCGTACCCAGCATCCGTCAGCCGGCTGCGCAGGATCAGGCGTCGGCCTGAATCCTCGTCGATCACGAGCAAGCGACTCATGACTGGATTACCTCGAGAGCAGACGCGCGGGGGGGGCGCATCGAGACCGTTGCCGAGCGTCGGGAAGGGACGACGACGGAGACCGAACACTCCGCGTCGCGAGCCTACTGCCGGATCGAGAGCATGAGAAGTCTCTCGCGGGCGCGTGATTTCGCTCCGAAATGCGACCTCGAAGGCGAGGACGCGCGCGACGGCGTCACGAGTCGCGCTCGTGCGCGTCGGCGCTGGTGGGCGATGAGGGATTCGAACCCCCGGCTTCCTCCATGTAAAGGAGGCACTCTACCGCTGAGTCAATCGCCCCGAGCAGCAACCACGACCCCCCGCTATCCTGCCGCGCCCGAGTCGCAACGGCGAGACCCGATTCTGCCGAACGCCGCACCGTCGCGATTCCAACCCCCACGATTCCTCTCGAGACACCACCTCATGCGCATTGCCGTCGTCGGTACGGGCTACGTCGGCCTGGTTGCCGGAACTTGCTTCGCCGAGAGCGGGAACACCGTCGTCTGCATCGACATCGATCAAGCCAAGGTCGACGGGCTGAAACGCGGGGTCGTGCCCATCTACGAGCCGGGCCTCGAGGAGCTCCTGGAGCGCAACGTCCGCGACGGCCGGCTGAGCTTCACCACGAACTACGCCGAGGGCATCGCACGCGCCGAAGTCGTGTTCATCGCCGTGGGCACGCCGCCCGGTGAGGACGGCAGCGCAGACCTGAAGTACGTCTTGAGCGCGGCCCGGGAGATCGGACGGCACCTCACGGGCTATGCCGTCGTGGTGGACAAGTCGACGGTTCCCGTCGGGACGGCGAAGAAGGTCTCGGCGGCGATCCGCGAGACGGCGAAGCATTCTTTCGACGTCGTCAGCAACCCGGAGTTCCTGAAGGAAGGCGCGGCGATCGACGACTTCCTGAAACCCGACCGGGTCGTCATCGGGTCGGACTC